>NZ_JBJGZV010000037.1:0-56878 GCF_054050715.1 Blastococcus sp. SYSU D00669 | reverse complement strand
CGCACCCTAAACTCGCTCGCCCTCGGCGACGTGGTGGGCGGGGGCCTGGGCGTGGGCGTCGCGGGGGCGGGGGGGGGGGGGGGGGGGGGTGGGGTGCTGCTGTGCGGCGCGGCGACCGCGGGCCCCGGGCCCCTCTTCTTCGTGGGGCTGATCGTCCCGCACCTGTGCCGGCTGCTCATCGGCGTCGACCACCGCTGGCTGCTGCCGTTCTCCGCGCTGACCGGCGCGTGCCTGCTCATCGCCGCCGACGTGCTCGGCCGGATCGTGGCCCGCCCCGGCGAGATCGACGTCGGCATCATCACCGGGCTGCTCGGCGCCCCGTTCTTCATCGTCCTGGTCCGCCGGCGGAAGGTGCGTGAGCTGTGAGCACCGACGCGGCGACGGCGCCGGCGGTCGAGGCCGTCGAAGTCGTCGCCCGCGGCCGCGTCCGCCGCGCCGCGCGCCGGCGGCTGGTGGTCGTCGTGCTCGCCGTCCTGGTCGTCGCGGTGTTCGCGGCCACGCTGATGGTCGGGCGGACGTCCTACCCGCCGGGCGACGTGATCCGGGTGGTCCTCGGCGAGGACGTGCCCGGCGCCTCCTTCACCGTCGGCCGGCTGCGCCTGCCGCGGGCGGTGCTCGCGGTCGTGGCCGGGCTGTCCTTCGGCCTCGCCGGCGTCACGTTCCAGACGATGCTGCGCAACCCCCTCGCCAGCCCCGACGTCATCGGCATCAGCACCGGCGCCAGCGCCGCGGCCGCCTTCGCCATCGTCGTCCTCGGGTGGTCCGGCACCGCGGTGTCGGTCACCGCGATCGTCGCCGCGCTCGCCGTCGCCCTGCTGGTCTACACCCTGGCGTTCAAGGACGGCGTCGTGGGCACCCGGCTCGTCCTCATCGGCATCGGCGTCGCCGCCATGTCGACGAGCACCACCTCCTACGTGCTGTCCAAGGCCGGCGCCTGGGACTTCGCCGAGGCGCTGCGCTGGCTGACCGGCAGCCTCAACGGCAGCACCTGGGAGGCGGCCGTGCCGGCGCTGGTCGCCCTCGTCGTGCTCGGCCCCGTGCTGCTCGCGCAGACGCGCGACCTCTCCGCGCTCGAGCTCGGCGACGACACCGCCTCCGCGCTGGGGACCCGCGTCGAGCGGACCCGGGTCGTGGCGATCGTCGCGGCGGTCGGCCTGATCGCCTTCGCCACGGCCGCCTGCGGCCCGATCGCCTTCGTGTGCTTCCTCGCCGGGCCCATCGCGGCGCGCCTGGTCGGCCCGAACGGCTCGCTGCTCGTGCCGGCCGGGCTGGTCGGGGCGCTGCTGGTGCTCGTGGCCGACCTCGTCGGCCAGTTCGCCCTGGAGACCCGCTACCCGGTCGGCGTGGTCACCGGCGTGCTCGGGGCCCCGTACCTGATCTACCTGATCGTCCGCACCAACCGCGCCGGAGGCTCGCTGTGACCGACACCCGCTCGCTCGCGGCGGAGGACCTCACGCTCGGGTACGGCGAGCGGACCGTCATCGAGGACCTCGACCTGGTCGTCCCCACCGGGGAGATCACGGCCATCGTCGGCGCGAACGCCTGCGGCAAGTCCACGCTGCTGCGGTCGATGTCGCGCCTGCTCGCGCCCCGGACCGGCCAGGTGCTGCTCGACGGCCGGTCGGTGCACCGGATGCCCGCCAAGGAGCTCGCCCGGACCCTGGGCCTGCTCCCGCAGTCACCGATCGCGCCGGAGGGCATCACCGTCGCCGACCTGGTCGGTCGCGGCCGCAACCCGCACCAGGGGATCTTCACCCGCTGGCGACAGGAGGACGACGCCGCGGTGGCGGCGGCCCTGGAGGCGACGCAGACGACGGCCCTGGCCGACCGCGCCGTCGACGAGCTCTCCGGCGGCCAGCGCCAGCGGGTCTGGATCGCCATGGCACTGGCCCAGCAGACCGACCTGCTCCTGCTCGACGAGCCGACGACGTTCCTCGACGTCGCCCACCAGATCGAGGTCCTCGACCTGCTGACCGACCTCAACCGCACCCGCGGGACGACGATCGTCATGGTCCTGCACGACCTCAACCTCGCCGCCCGCTACGCCGACCACCTCGTCGCGCTCGCCGACGGGCGGATCCACGCGGCCGGGACGCCGGCGGAGGTGCTCACCGAGCAGACCGTGCGCGCCGTCTTCGGGCTCGACAGCCGGGTCGTCGTCGACCCGACGTCGGGCAAGCCGCTGATGCTGCCGATCGGCCGCCACCACACGACGACGACGCGGTCCCCGGAGCCCGCGTCGGGACCGGCCGCGTCCCGGGCCTGACCGTCCTACGGTGCCCGCATGGACGACGAGGTCCGGTCGGCGCTCGGTGCCTCCCGCTTCGCCCCGCTGTCCGGCCCGGCGGTCCGAGGACTGCTGGCGCAGGCCCGGCTCGTCGAGATCCCGGTGGGCGCGATGCTGCACCGGGAGGGGGAGGACGCCGAGCACCTGGAGCTCGTGGTCGGCGGCCTGGTCCGGGCCTTCGTCACCGCTCCCGACGGCCGCACGCTGACCATCCGCTACTGCCGGCGCGGGGCGCTGATCGGCGCGGTGTCGATGTACGCGTCCGGCTTCCGGGTGCCGGTCGGCATCCAGGCGGTGGTGCACTCGCGGCTGCTGCTGCTCTCCCCGGATGTGGTGCGGCGGGCCGCGCTCCACGATCCGCCGGTGATGGAGGCGCTGCTGGGGGAGCTGGCCGATCGCACGCTGGCCTACATCCACGAGATCACCGGCAGCGCGTTCTCCAGCGTGCGCGAGCGCGTCGCCCGCCACCTGCTGGACCTGGCGGCGCAGGAGGTCGCCGGCCCGGGCCCGGCGCCGGCGACGCTCCGGGTCGCCGTCAGCCAGCGCCAGCTGGCGGAGTCCGTCGGCACGGTCCGGGAGGTCGTGGTGCGGGTGCTGCGCGAGCTGCGCCGGTCCGGCGCGATCCGCACGCACCCGGACCACATCGACATCCTCGACCCGCTCCTGCTGAGCCAGGAGGGTGGAACCGGGGTTCCTGACACGACCGCCCGCTGAGCCCACACTGCCGCGCATGACCACCTACCTGCTGGTGCACGGCGGCTTCACCGACGGCTCGTACTGGGCCGACACCGCGGCCGCGCTACAACGCGCTGGGCACCGGGTGCTCGTGGCCGAGCTGCCCAGCACCGGGCCGGACCCCGAGGGCCTGGGGGATCTCGCCGACGACGCCGCGGAGGTCCGCCGGCTGCTGGACGCGGCCGGTGAGCCCGTGGTGCTCGTGGGGCACTCCTACGGCGGCGTCGTGCTCACCGAGGTCGCCGACCACCCGGCCATCGCGCACACCGTCTACGTGGGCGCTTTCTGGCCCGAGCGCGGCCAGACGATCCTGGAGTCCGAGGGCGCCCGCGCCGTCGCGGACTACGTGCAGATGACCGCGGACATGACCGCCGCCCGGATTCCCGACTGGGAGACGGCGCGCCGGCACCTGTTCGCCGACGTGCCGGAGGCTACGGCCCGGGAGGCGTTCGCCCGGCTGGGCTACAGCAGCGGTGCGGCCGTCACGCAACCCTGCGCGGCCCCCGACCGGCACCACCCGACGACCTACGTCGTGCTCGAGGACGACCTCGCCCTGACGGCGGCGTCGCAGGAGGTCCTGGCGCGCAAGGCCGACCACGTGGCGCGGCTGGCCACGTCCCACTCGCCGATGCTCGCCGATCCCGAGGGCCTGGCCGCGACCCTGTCCCGGGTACCGGTCGCGGTGGGCTGAGGACCGGTCGCGACCTCCTCCGGTGCCGGTGCGGCGGGAGCGGGTGGGTGCCGCCCCTGACCGTCACCCTGGACCGGCGTGCCGGCGAGCTGCTCGGCCGCGACCCGCTCGCGGTGCTGCTCGGCATGCCCCTGGTCCAGCACGAGCGTGTCCCGGGTCCGTGCCGGTGGCGGACGTACGTGGCTCCGCCGGGAACGGATGACCGAGCCCTGGGGACCGCCGCGCTGCCGCGACGTCATCCCGTGCGCCGACACCGCGCCCGGGACCAAGGGGGTGGCTGAAGGCCGGGCGGTTCATACGGCGAGGGTGACGTGCTGGCTGCGCGGCGCGGGTTGTCCGGCCTCTCCGTCCCTGGCCTTGCCGTCGAGCTCTGGGAGCCCTCATGCCGCTGACCGAGTACGAGCCCGGAACGACCTTCCCGGGCACCATCAGCCGCACCACGGACGGGTCGACACCCGCGTGGCCGCAGCCGGTGCGCGCCGTGCCGGGTGCCCCGAACGTCCTGGTCATCGTCCTCGACGACACCGGGTACGGGCAGCTCGGCTGCTACGGCAGCCCGATCGCGACCCCGAACCTCGACGAGCTGGCGGCGAACGGGTTGCTCTACACGAACATGCACACCACGGCGCTCCGCTCGCCGTCGCGGTCGTGCATCGTGACCGGCCGCAACCACCACGCGAACGCGATGGCGGCGATCAACGAGATCGCCACCGGCTATCCCGGGTACAACGGCAACATCCCGTTCGAGAACGGGTTCCTCTCGGAGATGCTGCTGCAACACGGCTACAGCACCTACCTCGTCGGCAAGTACCACCTGCTGCCGTCGGAGCAGGAATCCGCGGCCGGACCGTTCGACCGCTGGCCGCTCGGCCGCGGTTTCGAGCGGTTCTACGGGTTCCTCGGTGGGGACACCAGCCAGTGGCACCCCGAGCTGGTCCACGACAACCACCAGGTCGACCCGCCGCGCACGCCGCAGGAGGGCTACCACCTCACCGAGGACCTCGCCGATCGGGCCATCGACTTCATCGCCGACGCCAAGCAGGTGGCCCCGCACAAACCCTTCTACCTGCACCTGTGCTCGGGGGCCACGCACGCCCCGCACCACGTCCCCCGCGAGTGGGCCGACCGGTACGCCGGGGCGTTCGACGACGGATGGGACGTCTACCGGGAGCGGGTCTTCGAGCGGCAGAAGCAGCTGGGCGTCATGCCCGCCGAGGCCGAACTCTCCCGCCGCGACCCCGATGTCCCGGACTGGGACGAGTTGTCCCCGGAGGCCAGGCGGCTGTACAGCCGCATGATGGAGGTGTTCGCCGGCTTCCTGTCCCACACCGATCACCACATCGGACGGGTGCTGGACTTCCTCCGCGAGACCGGGGAACTGGAGAACACCCTGCTCATGGTGGTCTCGGACAACGGGGCCAGCGCCGAGGGTGGGCCCACGGGCACGCCGAACGAGCTGCAGTTCTTCAACAACGCCCCGGAACCTCTCGGTGACGTCGTCTCCAAGCTCGACGAGCTCGGCAGCGAGACCACGTTCAACCACTACGCCTGGGGGTGGACCTGGGCCGGCAACACGCCGTTCCGCCGCTGGAAGCGCGAGACCTACCGCGGCGGGGTGAGCGACCCGTTCGTCGTCCACTGGCCGGCGGGCATCGCGGCGAGGGGGCAGCTCCGCACGCAGTTCGCGCACATCATCGACATCGTGCCCACCGTGCTCGAGGTGCTGGGCATCGAGCCGCCGAAGACGATCCGCGGCGTGACCCAGGCGCCGCTGCACGGTACGAGCTTCGCCTACACCTTCGACGCCCCGGACGCGCCCACCCGGCACCACACGCAGTACTACGAGATGCTCGGGCACCGAGCGATCGATTCGGACGGCTGGCGTGCCGTCTGCCCGTGGCCCGGCCCCTCTTTCAGCGAGGCCGGCAAGCCCTTCGGCGTTCCGATCTCCAGGGCCGACCTGGCCGACCTGGACGCTCACCACTGGGAGCTCTACCACGTCGCCGAGGACGTCACGGAGAACCGGAACGTGGCCGACCGGCACCCGGACAAGCTCATCGAGCTGATCGCCCAGTGGTACGTCGAGGCCGGGAAGTACGACGTCCTGCCCATCGACGGCAGCGGAACGGCCCGGATGATGACCGAGCGTCCACAGGTCGCCGAGCCTCGGGACACGTACGTCTTCCGGCCCCGCACCTCGGCGGTGCCGTACTTCGCCGGGCCGCGGTTGCTCAACCGCCCGCACAGCATCACCGCCGACGTGGAACTGACCGAGGGTGCCAACGGCGTGCTGCTGGCCCAGGGGAGCGGGGTCGGCGGGTGGAGCTTCTACCTCGTCGACGGTCGGCCGCACTACGCGCACAACTACCTCGCGCGCCTGATCCACCGGGTGAGCGCCCCGTCGGCGGTGCCGGCGGGCCGGCACCAGCTCCGGTTCGAGTTCGAGCCGACCGGCCGGCCGGACTTCGCCCAGGGGCGTGGCGCGCCGGGACGGGCACAGCTCTACGTGGACGGCGACCTCGTGGCCCAGCAGGAGTTCGCGGTGACGATCCCGATCATCATCAACCCGGGTTCCCTCACCTGCGGCGCCGACCCGGGTTCGCCGGTGACCCCGGACTACCGCGCTCCGTTCCGCTTCACCGGGACCCTGCACACCGTGACCGTCGACGTCTCCGGTGAGCTGATCACCGACAGCGACAGCGGGATGCGCCTGGCGATGGCCCGGCAGTAGCCGGCCGGTCCGCTCGCGAGGTGTCCGCCTCGACTCAGGACGGCGGGTCGAGGAGCCAGTCCAGCTCGACGTCGAACCAGAAGCGCTCCTCCTCCCGGGTCGCCATGGCTTCGGCCAGGCACCGGGCGACCACGTCCGCCGGACGCCGCCGCCACTGCGGATCGGCCTGGAGGGCCTCCGCGACCGCCGGGAGGCGCTCGTCCCGCCCGGCGACGGCGTGTGTGCCCTGCTGGTCCACGCGCGCCCCGTCAGCCGCCGCCAGCGCCATCGCCGTCACCATCTCGACGGTGAGCGCGCGCCAGGGATACCGGGACAGCGACCCCCCGATCGCCTCGGCGACCGGGGTAGGTCCGGCTCCCGGCCGTGGGCGGGACGACGCCGGCTCCTGTGGACCCGCCACGGACGACCTCCGGTCCCGGCCACGTGCGGGCCTCGGCTCGGCGCCCGGCACCTGCCCGGACATCGCCCCGCGCAAACCAGCACCGCCGGAACGGACGTCGCGCCGTGAGCCCATGGGGGAGGATGCGCCGGTGCCGACCGTGACCCTCACCCAGGACCCGCGCGCCGACGAGCTGCTCGGCCGCGACCCGCTCGCGCTGCTGCTCGGCATGCTCTTCGACCAGCAGTTCCCGATGGAGCGCGCCTTCGCCGGCCCCCGCCTGCTGGCCGACCGGCTCGGCGTCGACACCCTCGACGCCGCGGCCCTCGCCCTCGCGGAGCCGGAGGAGCTGGCGAAGCACTTCCAGGGGCCGCCGGCCGTGCACCGCTACCCGGGTTCGATGGCCGCGCGCACCCAGGAGCTGTGCCGGCTGCTGGTCGAGCGCTACGACGGCCGGGCCGAGAACCTGTGGGCCGACGCCC
Organism: Blastococcus sp. SYSU D00669; assembly: GCF_054050715.1. Taxonomy (NCBI): domain Bacteria; kingdom Bacillati; phylum Actinomycetota; class Actinomycetes; order Geodermatophilales; family Geodermatophilaceae; genus Blastococcus; species Blastococcus sp. SYSU D00669. Next base: position 49,573 of record NZ_JBJGZV010000037.1, on the reverse strand, counting down.
CGGACGGCGCCACGCTGGTGAGGCGGATCGGCGAGCTGCCCGGCTTCGGCGCGCAGAAGTCGAAGATCTTCGTCGCGCTGCTCGGCAAGCAGTACGGCGTGACGCCGGCCGGCTGGCGGGAGGCGGCCGGCGCCTATGGCGAGGAGGGGTCCCGGCGTTCGGTCGCCGACATCACCGGCGCCGAGTCCCTCGCCGAGGTACGGGCGTTCAAGCAGGCGCAGAAGCAGGCCGCGAAGGCGGCCCGGGCCGGCGCCTGAAGGTCCAGCAAGAGGCACCTGCACCGGCCCGGAAGCGGTGGCACGATGGGCCGTGCGAGCCGGACCCCGTCCGCGTGGACACCTCACGCGATCGGCCGGCGGAGGGATGGCACAGCCGTGGCCTCGAGCCGAGAGACCGCACGTTCCCGCCGGGCCGAGCCGGTGCTGATCACCGACGCGCAGCCGAGCCAGTTCGACGAGTACGCCGCCCGCAAGAAGCGCTACGTGCTCACCATGGGCGTCCGCGCGCTGAGCATCGTGGCGGCGGCCGTGGTGTACACCGCGACGCACATCCTCTGGCTGGTGCTGCTGCTGGCCATCCTCGGCACCGTCCTGCCGTGGATCGCCGTCGTCATGGCCAACGACGGGCCGCCGAAGAGCAAGCAGCACGTCAACCGCTACCGCCCCGAGCGCACCCTCGAGACGCCCGACCTCAAGGCCATCGAGCGCTCGCGGATCATCGACGGCTAACGGGCGCCCGCCCGCCCCACCACCCGCGCGGCCAGCGCCAGCCCGGCGTCCAGCGCCGTCGCCGGGTCGCCGTCGGGGTCGGCCAGCCACACCGAGAGCAGCCCGGCGGCGAACGCGTCGCCGGCTCCGGTGGTGTCCACGACCGTCGCAGGGTGCGCCGGCCGGTGCACGACCTGCGCGCCCGACGCCCAGAGGGCGCCGTCGGCGCCCAGGCTGACCGCCGCGCACCGGTGCCACCCGGCGAGCGCGCGGGCGGCGTCGGCGACGTCGCCGCAGCCGGTGAGCAGCAGCGCCTCCTCGGCGTTCGGCAGCACCAGCGTCGCGCCGGCCGTGTCGGCCAGCCAGCGGTCCACGCCGTAGCGGCGCAGCGGTCCGGTGCTTGCCGGGTCCACCGACACGGTGGCCCCGGCCTCGACCGCCGCCGCCAGGGCGGCCAGCCCGGCCGCGCGGGGCCGGTCGTCGAGCAACGTGTAGCCCGACAGGTGCAGGTGACCGCCGGCCGGCAGCGGCGGCACGTCGCCGGGGCGCAGGGCCAGGTTGGCGCCGCGGTCGGCGAGCATGCTGCGCTGCCCGTCCGGCTCGACCAGGCTGACGATCGTGCCGGTGGGGGTCCCGGGCACCGTGCGCAGCAGCGGCTCGACGCCGGCGGCGGCGAGCTCGCCGGCCAGCGCCACCCCGGCCGGGTCGTCGCCGACGCAGCCGGCGAACCGCACCGGGACGCCGAGCCGTGCCAGGTGCACCGCGACGTTGGCGCCGGCCCCGCCGCCGCGCGTGCGGATGGCGGCCGGCCGGTCCGACCCGGGCGCGGGATCGCCGTCCAGGACGGCGACGACGTCGGTGGCCAGGTCGCCGACGACGAGGACGGGGCGCACGGCTCAGCCGGCCCGCAGCGCCGCGGCGATCCGGCCGGCCAGCTCGGCGTTGCGCAGCACCAGCCGCACGTTGACCGCGAGCGTCGCGCCCTCGCTGGCCCGGTGCAGGTGGTCGAGCACGAACGGGGTGACCGCCTTGCCGCGCACGCCGGCGGCGTCGGCCGCGGCGAGCGCGTCGGCGATCACGCGGTCGTGCAGCGCCGGGTCGAGCTGCTCGTCGTCCGGGAGCGGGTTGGCGACGACGACCGAGCCGGCCGCCAGCTCGCGCCGGGCGGCGAAGACGGCGGCCGCCTCCGCGGGGTCGTCCACCGACCAGTCCAGCGGCGAGCCGGAGTCGGCGACGTAGAAGCCGGGGAAGGTCGTCGTCCGGTAGCCGACGACGGTGACCGACAGCGACTCCAGCCGCTCCAGGGTGGCCGGCACGTCGAGGATCGACTTCACGCCCGCGCAGACGACCACGATCGACGTCCTCGCCAGGGCGCCGAGGTCGGCGGACTCGTCGAAGGTCTCGGCCGACTGCCGGTGCACGCCGCCCAGCCCGCCGGTGGCGAACACCTCGATGCCGCTCCGGGCGGCCAGCAGCGCGGTGCTCGACACCGTCGTCGCCCCGGACAGGCCGCGGGCAGCCGCCACCGGCAGGTCCCGGATGCCGAGCTTGGCCAGCCCCGGGTCCCCGCAGATGCGGTCCACCTGCGCCGGCTCCAGCCCCACGTGCGGCACGCCGTCCAGGACGGCGATGGTCGCCGGCACCGCGCCGCCGCGGCGCACGGCGTCCTCGACGTCGTCGGCGGCCTTGCGGTTGTCGGGGCGCGGCAGGCCGTGGGCGAGCAGCGTGCTCTCGAGGGCGACGACGGGGCGTCCGGCGGCGAGCGCCTGTGCCACGTCCGGGGAGATGGCCACCTCGGGGGAGAGGACCGTGCCGGGAACAGGGGAGGAGGGTTGCACGCTGCCATCATGGACGTCGACGAGCGACCGCCGGTCCGCAGGGAGGCACCATGAGCAGCACCGACATCCTCGAGAAGCCCGACGTCCGGGACGCCGACACCGACAAGCCGGACGAGGTGTTCCACTACGTCCGCAAGAACAAGATCGCCGAGAGCGCGGTGATGGGCACGATGGTCCAGGCGCTCTGCGGCGAGGTCTTCCCGGTCACCAAGGCGCCCAAGCCCGGCAGCCCGGTGTGCCCGGCGTGCAAGGAGATCTACGAGTCGCTGCGCCCCGAGTGAGGGTCGGCGGCTGAGTCGCCGAGGCCGAGCTTCCGCGCCTCCGACGCGAGCTTCGCCGCCCGCCGGGCCTGGCGGCGTCGCTCGTGCCGGCGCAGCGGCGCCGGCCAGCGCTGCTGGATCGTCGCGTTGAGCTCGGCGCCGAGCAGGATGCCCATGGCGAAGAAGAAGCAGAACAGCAGCGCCGCGATCGGGGTGGCCAGCGCGCCGTAGGGCAGCGCCGTCACCAGGATGTCGGCGACGTAGGTGCGCAGCACCAGGGCGGCGACGAGCGAGAACGCCACCGCCAGCAGCGCACCGGGCACGTGCCGCCGCCACGGCAGCCGCCGCGGCAGCATGACGTGGTAGAAGCTGGTCAGCACCAGGACGAGGCCCACCACGACCAGCGGCCAGTAGACGGCGTTGATGAGCACGGTCGCGACCGGCCGCCAGGTGCCGGGCAGCAGGTTCACCAGCACCTCGCGGCCGAGCACCAGCAGCGGCAGGGTCAGGACGGCGACGACCAGGCCGACGACGAACAGCCACAGCGCCATCAGCCGGGTCGCGATCGGCCCCCGCACGTCGCGCTGGTCGTAGGCGATGACCGCGGTGTTGATGAACGTGGCGGTGGCCGAGGAACCCGCCCACAGCGAGAGCAGGAACCCGACGCTGACCACGTCCAGCCGGCCGGAACCCAGGATGTCGTTCAGGGTCGGCGCGACCAGCGAGTCGACGACGTCGGGGGTGAGCACCTCCGCCGAGGCGGTGAGCAGCCGGTCCTCGACCTCCTGCACCGACCCGGTGCCGATGAAGGTCCCGAGGTAGCCCAGGCTGCCCAGGAGCCCGATGAGCAGCGGCGGCACCGAGAGGATCTGCCAGAACGACGCCTCGGCCGACAGCCCGAGGATCCGGTCCTGCCACGCCTTGGCCACCGTCCGGCCGGCGACCTGCAGCGGCGTGCGCACCCAGGCCGGCCAGCCGGCCGTGCGGCCGGCGCCGGAGAGGTCGGCGCGGGTCGACCCGGACCCCTCGGCGGGGGTCTCCTCCGTCGTCGGTACCCCGGCCGCGGGGCGGGGCAGGGCGTCCTGCTCGTCCCCGGCGCGCGCCGGGGAACCGCTCGGCAGGACCGCGCTCATGGACCCAGTGTGCACGCGCCCACCTGCGGGGGAGCCGCACCGACCGTCGTCCGGCCTGTCGGTTCCCCCGCAGGGAGGACGGGTCAGCCGCCCGGTGTCGTGCCCGCCGGGGGAGCGGTGCCCTCCGACGTGGTGGGTGCCACCGGCACGCAGCGGATGATGTCCTCGGCCGCGTAGTGGGTGTTGAAGTTCTCGCGCCGGATCTCCGCGCCGGTGTTCAGGTCCTTGAACACCCGGGTCACGGTGATGTCGAAGCCGGTCGAGCCGGACTGCGGCGTGCAGTTCCCGTCGTCGGGCTTCTCGATCACGGCCGGCTGCCGGATGTTGCGCCGGTCGCTGCTGATCGACTCGATCTCGTAGTGCCGGGTGCCCCAGAAGGTCACCGTCAGCGAGTTCGGCGTCCACTCCGTCTGCACGTAGATGCCGGTGTCGGTGTCGTTCTTCCAGACCAGGTCGATCTGGCCCTCGTACACCGTCGCCTCGCGGCCGGCCGGGTAGCGGCTGATGTAGAAGCTGTGCGGCTTGTGGTAGACGTCCTCGAGGCCGGCGAAGAAGACCGCGTTGAACATCGTGGTCGCGAACTGGCTGACGCCACCGCCGACCGCCTGGGTGATCTGGCCGCCGCTGATGACGCCGGCCGGCACGTAGCCCTGCGCGGTGCCGCGCGGGCCGGTGTAGGTGTTCAGGCTGAAGATCTCGCCCGGCCGGACGATCGCGCCGTCCACCTCGGCGGCGACGACGCGGATGTTGGTGCCGCTGGCCTGGCTGGTGAAGTTGGTGGTGAAGGTGCTGACCTGCTCCACGATGCCCAGGGACTGCGCCTGCTCGGTGGTGAAGGACGCCGGCACCGGTCCGAGCTGCGCGGTGAGGGTGCGCGGCGCCGGCGCGGCGAGCACCGGCAGCAGCTGTTCGGCCAGCGCGGCCGGCGCGACGCCGGTGCCGTCGACCGACGGGACGACGGTGATCGCGTCGCCCTGGACCTCGAAGGTGGCGTCCTGCGCCGGGGTGCCGAACTGGCCGAGCTCCTCGCCGAGCTCGCTCTGCAGCGCCGCCGGGTCGAGGGAGACGGCGAGGACGCCGTCCTCCAGGGGCGTGAAGCGCAGCGCCGCCGCGATCGCCGTCACCGGGATCTCGACCGAGGTGGCGCCGTCGTCGCTGACCAGCTCGACCGGCGCGGCGAGCGCGGGCGTCACGGTCTCGTCGAGCACGCGCTGGGCCTCGGCGGCGTCCACCACGGGGGCGTCCACCTCGACCGGCAGCTCGATCGGCTCGGCCGGGTCGGCGCCGGAGGCCAGCGCCGACGTGATCGCCTCGGCGGCGCCCTCCCGGTCGATGGCGCGACCGTCGACCGGCTCGACGAGGGACGCGGTGGTGCCGTCGAGGGCGATGGAGGCCTCGACCGCGGCGACGTCGACCTGCCCGGCGATCGCCTCGACCTGCCCGTCGAGGGCGGCCTCGTCGACGTCGAGCACCGGCTCGACCTCGCGGTCGGTGAAGAAGGAGGTCACCCGGGTCCACGGGTTGAGCGGCTGGTCGTCGGCGACGTCGACGGTGGCGTCGACGTCCAGCGCGATGCCCGCGGTGGCCGGCGAGAGCGTCGTCGAGAAGTCGTCGGCGACGACGGTGTGGTCGGCGGCCACGCGGGCGCCCAGCTCGTCGGTGAGCGTGCGGGCCGCCTCGGCGGGGGAGAGGCCGCCGATCTCGACGCCGGCCACGACGGTGTTGCGGGGGACGTCCCCGGCGGAGAGGAGCACGTCGGCTCCGTAGGCGCCGCCGAGGACCACGACCGCGGCCGCGGGGACCAGCACGGCCTTCCGCCGCCACCACGGGCGCTGCGGGGCGTCGTCGCCGGTGCCGTCCGGGCCGACGCCACCGCCGGTGCCGCCGCCGGAGGGCGGCTCCCCGGGGGTGCCGGGGCCGTCGTCGGCCGGCAGCCGCGTGGTGTCGTCCGTGGGCGGCGCCGCGGGCGGCTCGACGTGGCCGGGCAGCTGCTGGGTCGACCGGTCCTCGTCGGCGACGGGCGCGGCCGCGGCGGAGGGTGCCGCCGCGGGGGCGGGCTCCTGCGGCGCGGGGGTCTCCGGGGAGACCTTCATCCACTCCTTCGAGACCGGCCGCGTGTCATCGGCCTGCTCGACGTACGCCGGCGGCGGGACCGCGCCCGGGACGGGCTCGGTCGCCTGCGGCCCGGGCTGACCCGGGCGGCTGGCGACGGCGGACTGGCCGTGACCGGTGGACGGGCCCCCGGTCGGCGGCGGGGTGCCGGCGGGACCGCCCGAGAGGCGCGTGGTCTCGTCGGGTGCGGCGGCCTGCTCGGCGCCGGCGTGCTGCTGCATGGCGGGGTCGTCCTCGGGTCGCCGTCGTTCGGGCGTCCCCGGAAACGACGGAGCCGCCGGCCCCTCGCCCGCACGGAGCGGGACGGAGGACGCGGCGGCATCGTCGGGAGAGAGCTTCATTGCGGCGCCAAGATAGCGCCTCTCTCACGTTGTGATGCGCTGCTCACCGTCAGTCTCGATGATGTCGACCGCGATGTCACGCAACTTGCTCTCGTACTCACGGGCGTGGTGACCACAGAAGACGAGGTCACTACCGCTGGCGAGCACGACGCGCACCTTGGCCAGGGCGCCACAACGGTCACAGTGGAACGGCACGACCAGGTCGTCGGTGGGCGGGGTCGTCGTCAGCGTCTGGGTCATCTGGGATCACTCGCTCTCTACCGCACGGACCCGCGGCTGCGGATCGGCCTCCTGCACAGCGCCAGGATGGCCCCTCCCATTCCCGCTCCCCGTCCATTCCGACCGGGACTCGCCGGGGGCGGGAACCGGTGGGACGAGAGGGAACGAGCCAGCAGGGGACGTCACTGGTGCGGTGCGTTACTCGGTCGCGCTGGTGGTGCTGTCGGGCTGGGTGGTGCGCACCGGCCGGCGGCCGGTGGGTGGGTCCTCTGCTTGTCTGACGAGGCCCACGGTACGCGGCTTACCCGTGGCCGAGCGGCGTACACCGCCGCCATAGCGCGGACGGGTGAGATCGTGACCGAGTCGAGATCCGGACGGCGCCGGCGCGATGCCGCAGGTGACGGCGGCGCCACGTCCGACCCGGCGCCGCGACCGCCACCGGCGCACCCGCCTCCGCGTGACCGGGCTCACAGACCACGAGGGCCCCGTCCGCCGGTGGCGGACGGGGCCCTGGCGACAGCGGCGTCTGCCGCTAGTCGAGGTAGTCCCGGAGGACCTGCGAGCGGCTCGGGTGGCGCAGCTTCGACATCGTCTTCGACTCGATCTGCCGGATCCGCTCGCGCGTGACGCCGTAGACCTGGCCGATCTCGTCGAGGGTGCGCGGCTGGCCGTCGGTGAGGCCGAACCGCAGCCGGACGACGCCCGCCTCCCGCTCGGAGAGGGTCTGCAGCACGCTGGTCAGCTGGTCCTGCATCAGCGTGAAGCTCACCGCGTCGACCGCGACGACGGCCTCGGAGTCCTCGATGAAGTCGCCGAGCTGGCTGTCGCCCTCGTCACCGATGGTCTGGTCGAGGCTGATCGGCTCCCGGGCGTACTGCTGGATCTCCAGCACCTTGTCCGGGGTGATGTCCATCTCCTTGGCCAGCTCCTCCGGGGTGGGCTCGCGGCCCAGGTCCTGGAGCAGCTCGCGCTGGATGCGGCCGAGCTTGTTGATGACCTCGACCATGTGCACCGGGATGCGGATGGTGCGGGCCTGGTCGGCCATGGCGCGGGTGATCGCCTGCCGGATCCACCAGGTGGCGTACGTGGAGAACTTGTAGCCCTTGGTGTAGTCGAACTTCTCGACCGCGCGGATCAGGCCGAGGTTGCCCTCCTGGATGAGGTCCAGGAACGCCATGCCGCGGCCGGTGTAGCGCTTGGCGAGGGAGACCACCAGGCGCAGGTTCGCCTCGAGCAGGTGGTTCTTGGCCCGCTCGCCGTCGCGGACGATCCAGTTGAGGTCGCGGCGCATCTGCGGGGAGAGCTTCTGGCCCTCCTCCTCGACCTGGCGCAGCCGCTCGGCGGCGTAGAGGCCGGCCTCGATGCGCTTGGCGAGGTCGACCTCCTCCTCCGCGTTGAGCAGCGCGACCTTGCCGATCTGCTTGAGGTAGGCGCGGACCGAGTCGGCCGAGGCGGTGAGCTCGGCGTCCTTGCGGGCCTGCCGCAGCGCCTCGGACTCCTCCTCGTCGTCCCACTCGAAGTCGCCGGACTCGGCCTCCTCCTCGGCGGCCGCGGCGACCTCGCCCTCGGCCGGGCCCTCGGCGACACCGTCGGTGCCGGCGACGACGGCCTCGTCCAGGGCCAGACCCTCAGCGGGGGGCTCGCCGTCGGCGACGGCGGTCAGCACGGCCCCCTCGGCGGCGGGGGAGGGGGCGATGGTCGGCTTGGTGCGCCCACCCGCGGCCTTCGCGGGAGCCTTCTTTCTGGCGGCGGCCTTCTCCGGGGCGACCGCAGCGGTGGCCCGAGGGGCCCGGGTACCGGCGGCGACCGTCCTGGAGCGAGGGGGGGTGCTCGCGGCGGCTGCTTCCGGTGCTGGCTTGTCGGCGGGCACTCAGGGGTTCCTTCCCGTGCTGGGTCGTTCCCCGGGACACCGACTGGTTCCCGGGCAGCGGCCCCGACCGCCGCGCGGCCGCCGGACGGACCCGCGCAGACCGGTACGGCGTTTGACCGGCGGTCGAGCGGGGGATCCCTCCCGGCTGGTGGACGACGGGGTGGGGCTCTCCCATTGTAACGACCGTCAACGGCTATTCCACCGTTCCGGCCGGGGTTCCCTCGCTCCGACGAGGCGGGCGGGCGCGCCTAGCGACCGATGTGCTCGTGCGCGGCGAGCGCCGCGCCGACGATGCCGGCGTCGTTCTGCAGCTCGGCGGCGACCACCTCGGTGCGCGTGGACAGCAGCGGCACCCACTTGTGCGCCTTCTTGCTCACCCCGCCGCCGACGATGATCAGGTCGGGCCACACGCTGCCCTCGAGGACGTCGAGGTACCGGTCGACCCGCTTCGCCCACTCGGGGTAGCTGAGCTCCTCGCGGTCCTTGGCCGCGGCCGAGGCGCGCCGCTCGCCGTCCTCGCCGTCGACCTGGATGTGGCCGAACTCGGTGTTGGGCACGAGGACGCCGTCGACGAACAGGGCGCTGCCGATCCCCGTGCCGAAGGTGAGCATGAGGACGACGCCCTTGCGGTCGCGGCCGGCCCCGTAGCGGACCTCGGCCACCCCGGCCGCGTCGGCGTCGTTGAGCGTCTCCACGTGGTCGCTGGGGATGCGCGCGCGCAGGCCCTCGGCGAGGTTCGTGCCGAGCCAGCTCTTGTCGACGTTGGCCGCGGTGTGCACGACGCCGTGCTTGAGCACGCCGGGGAAGGTGACCCCGATGCGGTGCGTCCAGTCGAACGAGGCGACGATCTGGCCGACGACGTCGTAGACCGGCTCGGGCAGCGACGGCTGCGGGGTCTCGATGCGGACCCGCTCGCCGATCAGCTCACCCTTGTGCAGGTCGACCGTGCAGCCCTTGATGCCGCTGCCGCCGATGTCCACTCCGAAGCCGTGCGCCACGGGCGTCAGCGTAGTGATCAGCCCGACACCCGGCCCCCCGCCGTCCCCCGCTCGGGCAGGATCGCCCCGTGACCTCCCCGCGCCCGGCCGACCACGACCTGCTCGACCTCGCCGTCGCCACCGCCCGGGAGGCGGCGGCCCTGGTCGCCCGCGGCCGCGCGGGCGCCTCGGCGTCGGTGGACGTGAAGTCCAGCCCGGTCGACATGGTCACGGCCGTCGACAAGGCCAGCGAGGAGCTGATCCTCGGCCGGCTGCTGGACGCCCGCCCGGACGACGGGCTGCTGGGGGAGGAGGGCGGCGACCGCGCCGGCACCAGCGGGGTGCGCTGGATCGTCGACCCGATCGACGGGACGACGAACTTCGTCTACGGGCTGCCCGCCTACGCCGTCTCCATCGCGGCCGAGGTCGACGGGCGGGTGCGGGCCGGCGCCGTGCTCAACGCGGCCACCGGCGAGCTGTTCACCGCCACCCTCGGCGGCGGGGCCCACCTGGCGGCGCCGGGCGCCGACCCCGTGCCGCTGCGGGTGGGCGCGCCGCAGTCGCTGGAGCGGACCCTGGTCGCCACCGGCTTCGGCTACCGGGCCGAGCAGCGCCGCCGGCAGGGCGCGGTCGTGGCCGAGCTGCTGCCGCAGGTCCGCGACATCCGCCGGTACGGGTCGGCCGCGCTGGACCTGTGCGCGGTCGCCGCCGGCCGGGTCGACGCCTACTTCGAGCAGCACCTCAACCCGTGGGACTTCGCCGCGGGCGCCCTGGTGGCCGCCGAGGCCGGCGCCGTGGTCACCGGCCTGCCGGGCCGGGCGTTCGCCGATCCGCTGGGCATCGCGGTCGCCCCCGCCGTCGCCGACGAGTTCGTGGCCCTGCTGGCCGACCTCCACTGAGGTCGGCGGCTCCTAGCAGGCGGCCTGCGCGCTGGCGCCGGCCGACAGGGCGGCGGCCACCTGCTCGGGGCTGGCCAGGCCGGCGAAGTCGGGCCCGATGACGACGTCGACCACGGCCGTGGCGCGGGTGTCCTCGTAGGTGGTCGCGCCGCTGAGGTAGACGGTCGTGAAGCGGGCGGCGTCGGCGCCGCGCGGGCCGTGCCGGATCTCGCCGACGCCGGTCACCTCGCGGCCGCTGCTGTCGTTGGAGATCTCGTCGACCACGAACCCGAGGGCCTGCAGCTGCGAGGCCACCGTGCCGGCCAGGCCCTGCTGGTCGGTGGCGTTGAGGACGCGCAGGTTGATCGTCGTCGGGTCCATCGACGGCGCCGCCTCCTGGGCGGTCGTGCAGGCCGCCTCCTGCTCCGCCTGGCGGGTCTCCTCGGTGCGCAGCACGTTCCACCACACGCCGAGCGCCGCCAGGGCGAGCACCAGCAGGAAGATCAGCGGCGGGATGGGACGCCGTCCGCTCCGGGCCCGCACCGGTGGCCGGTCGGTCCGCTCACCCACGCTCGTCACGTGCCCTCCTCGCTGGAATCCGGCGGGAGTCTAGGACGACACGCGGGCCCTAGATGGCACCTCGGTCCAGAGCGGCGCGTCCTAGCTCGACGCAGGGATCGATGCGCTCCGCGTAGCCGGACGTGTCCTTGCCCGCCATCGCCCCGGCCGCCGAGCGGGCGACGATGCCGGCCACGATCGCGGCGAACTTGAAGTAGGCGAACCCGACGTACCAGTGGAGGTCGGTCAGGTCGAGGCCGGTGCGCTCGGCGTAGCGCTGCGCGACCTCGACCCGGGTGGGGAAGCCGGGCAGCGCGGTGACCGCCGCCTGGGTCGCCGGCAGGTTCTCCCCGGCCTGCGGCCAGTAGACGAGCAGCATCGCGAGGTCGGCCAGCGGGTCGCCGAGCGTCGACATCTCCCAGTCCAGGACGGCGAGGATGCCGCCCGGCCGCTCGGGGTCGAGCAGGCAGTTGTCGAGCCGGTAGTCGCCGTGGACGACCGCGTGCCGCTGGGTGTCGGGCACGGTCTCGGCCAGCTTCGCGGCGAGGGCGTCGAGACCGGGCCGGTCGCGGTCGCGGGTGGCGTCCCACTGCTTGGTCCAGCGGCGCACCTGCCGGGCCATGAAACCCTCGGGCCGGCCGAACTCGGCCAGCCCCACCTCGACGTAGTCGACGGTGTGCAGGTCGGCCAGGACGTCGACGAGCCCCTCGCCGATGGCCCGCCGCTGGTCAGGCTCGTCGGCGTAGCCGGGCGGGATCTCGTTCACCACGTGCACGCCCGCGACCCGCTCCATCACGTAGAAGGGGGCGCCGAGGACGGCGGTGTCCTGGCAGAGGTGCAGCGTCCGCGGGACGGGGACCGCGGTCGGGCCGAGCGCGGTGATGACCGTGTACTCCCGCCCCATGTCGTGCGCGGTGGCCAGCACCGCGCCGGTCGGGGGGCGCCGCAGGATCACCGCGTCGTCGGGCGAACCGCCCTCGGGCGTGACCGTGTACGTGAGGTTCGACATGCCCGCGGCGATGAGGTCGACGGACACCGAGCGCCACTTCTCGTCCCCGAGCACGGAGGCCAGGTACGGCCCGACGACGGCTGGATCAGCACCCACGGGAGTCGACACGGCGGCAGGGTAACCTCTGGCGCTCCGCGCCCCGCCAGGCCCTTTCCGGACCGAGGTGTGGGCGCATCCGCGCCGGGCACAAACGGGGGCCTCCTGGCGTTGGGGGGCTGCCGGTTCCGCAACCGGAGGCGCCCCGGCGGCCGAAGGGAACGACGCGGAGCCGGAGCTCGACCTCGTCGGGGCCTCGTTCTCGGGGTCCCGGCACCAGACCTCCGGTCGCCCGCAGGCGGCCGGACCGGACGGCGGCGCACCTCGCCGACGTCAGACGCACTGCGGGCACGACGCCCGCGAGGAACCCCGGAGGAGGGGCACACCCCATGGCCACCGACTACGACGCCCCACGGCGCAGCGAGGCCGACGAGCTCGGCGAGGACTCGCTCGAGGAGCTCAAGGCCCGGCGCGCCGAGGCGCAGTCCGCATCGGTCGACGTCGACGAGACCGACTTCAACGAGAACCTCGAGCTCCCCGGCGCGGACCTGTCGAACGAGGAGCTCACCGTCCGCGTGCTGCCCAAGCAGGAGGACGAGTTCACCTGCTCCCGCTGCTTCCTCGTGCAGCACCGCAGCCGCCTCGCCGCCACCAAGGGCGACCAGATGTACTGCCGGGACTGCGCGGCCTGAGCGGACGGCAGCCATGACCGAGCACGGTCCACGCACCGGCGCGGCGAGGGACGTCCCCCCGCCGCGCCCGGTGCGCGCGGCGGCCCCGCCGCCCGAGCCCGAGGACGGCGGCCCGCTGGGGCGCGCCGCACGGGCGGTGGCCGACGCGGTCGGCGGCCTGCTCGGCACCGCGGCACCCGACGCCCCGGCGTCCGGGTCCGCCCCCTCGGCGGCGGCCGGGCTGCGCGACGTCCTCGGCGCGCTGGCGGGAGCGGCCGGCGCCTGGCGGGACCGGACGGCGAGCGCCGCACCGCCGCCGGACGACCGCGAGAACGGCCAGCGGTCGCCCGGGGCGTTCCTGGGCGACCTGCTGGCCGCCGCGGCGCCCCGGCTGCCGATCCGCGACGGTGCGCGGCTGCGCGCCGCCTACCCCGGCCTGACCGACGACGAGATCGGCGAGGCGCTCGTCGCCCGCTACGGCCGGATCACCGCCGCCGTCGGCGCGGCCACCGGCGGCCTGACCGCCGCCCAGTGGCTCGCCCCCGCCTCGATGCTCGCCCTGCCGCTCGAGCTGGGCGCGGAGACCGTGCTGGTCGCCGCGGTCGAGGTCGTGCTGCTCGGCGAGCTCCACGAACTGCACGGCCGCCCCGCCCCCGGCGACGCCCGGGCACGGGCGGCCGCCTACCTGGGCAGCTGGTCCGCCCAGCGCGCCGTCGACGGCACGGGCCGCACCGGCCTGGTCTCGACCCTCACCACCGCCGGGCTGCGGTCGCTGAGCCGCCGCATGGGCCGCCGGCTGACCCGCGGTCTGCCCGTCGCCGCCCCCTTCCTGGTGGGTGCGGCGATCGCCGGCCGCAGCAACCGCCGGGCCACGGAGACCCTGGCCCGCCGGGTCGTCGCAGACCTGCGCGGCGCCGCGGGGCGGCGCGGCTAAGGTCGCGGGGTGGCCGACCCAGCACGCGAGGTGGACGTCCCGCTCCGGCTCACCTCCCCGGCCGCGACGGCACCGGCCTACGCGCTGCCCGGTGACGCGGGCGCCGACCTCTGCGCCGCCGAGGACGTCGAGCTGGCGCCGCTGCAGCGGGCGCTCGTGGGCACCGGCGTGGCCGTGGCCATCCCCGAGGGGTACGCCGGCTTCGTGCACCCGCGCTCGGGCCTGGCCCACCGCCTCGGGCTCAGCCTGGTCAACGCGCCGGGCACGATCGACGCGGGGTACCGCGGCGAGATCAAGGTGAACCTCATCAACCTCGACCCGACGACGCCGCTGACGCTGCGCCGCGGTGACCGCGTCGCCCAGCTGGTGGTGCAGCCCGTGGTGCGCGCACGGTTCGTCCCCGTGGAGGAGCTGCCCGGCAGCTCCCGCGGCGCGGGCGGGCACGGATCGACCGGCGGGCACGACGGGCTCGCCGCAGGAGAGGACTGACCATGCCGTTCGGACGACGGCGCAACCGGATCGACCGCAGCCTCCGCGAGCGCGGCGTCCCCCCGGAGCCGCAGCACCGCGAGCGCGAGCGCGCCGAGACCAGCGGGCCCTACGACGAGGCCGACGCCCCCGACGACGGCGTGAACCGCGTCGACCTCGGCTCGCTGCGGCTGCCCGCCATCGCGGGCATGGAGCTGCGGGTCGACGTCAACCAGCAGCAGAAGGTCATCGGCGCCACCCTGCGGTCGGGGGAGTCGACCCTGTCGGTGTCGGCCTTCGCCGCGCCGCGGGCGGCCGGCATCTGGGACGCCGTCCGCGAGGACCTCGCCAAGGGCGCGTCCGGCCAGGGCGCCTCCCTCAAGGAGGTCGACGGGCCGTTCGGTCCGGAGCTGGCCGGCAGCGTGCTCGTCCAGCAGCCGCCGCAGCAGGGGCAGACCACGGCGCCCAGGCCGGTCCGCCGGTCGGCCCGGTTCATCGGCGTCGACGGCCCGCGCTGGTTCCTGCGCGGCATGATCGCCGGCCCGGCCGGGGAGGACCCCGCCGCGGCCGCCCCGCTGGAGGAGGCGTTCCGGCAGATCGTCGTCGTCCGCGGGACCGACCCGATGCCGGTGCGCGAGCAGCTGCCCATGACCCTGCCGCCGCAGGCCGCCGCGCAGGTCGCGGCCCAGCAGGCCGCGCAGCAGGCCGTGCAGGCCGCCCGCAAGGCCACCGCCCGGCACGCCGCGCCCGACGCCTGACGTGCCCACCCGGACGGTCGCCTACGGGCCGGGACCCGACCAGTTCCTCGAGCTGACCCTCCCCGACGGCGATGCCCGTGCTCCGGCCCGCCCGGCGCCGGTCGCCGTCGTCCTGCACGGCGGGTTCTGGCGGGCCGCGTACGGCGTCGAGCTGGCCCGGCCCTTGGCCGCCGACCTCGCCGCCGCCGGCTGGGCCGCCGTCGCGGTCGAGTACCGCCGCGTCGGGAGCGGGGGTGGCTGGCCGGCGACCCTGGCCGACGTCGCCGCCGCGCTTGACGCGCTGCCCGACCTGGCGCCCGACCGGCTCGACCTCGGGGAGCTCGCCGTCGTCGGGCACTCCGCCGGCGGCCACCTCGCGGCCTGGGCCGCCGGCCGGGCGCACCTGCATCCGGGCGCCGCGGGCGCGGGGCCGCGGGTGCGGGTCACCGCCGCGGTGCTGCAGGCCGGCGTGCTCGACCTCGCCCTGGCCGACGAGCAGGGGCTCGGCTCGGGCGCGGCCCGCGACCTGCTCGGCGCGGCCCCGGCGGAGGCGCCCGAGCGGTGGGCGGAGGCCGACCCGGCGCGGCTGCTGCCGACCGGCGCGGCGGTGCTCTGCGTGCACGGTCTCGACGACGACGTCGTCCCGGTGAGCCAGAGCGAGACCTACGCCAGCGCCGCGGCGGCCGTGGGCGACGTGGTGGAGGTCCGCGTGCTGCCCGGCGACCACATGGCGCTGATCGACCCGGCCGGGCCGGGCTGGCGGATCGCCCGCGACTGGCTCGAGGCGCGCCGTACGGGGCGCGTCGGGCGGATTACGCTGGAGCGGTGACTGAGGCGAAGTCGCGCGGCTGGTTCTCGAGGACCCTCGAGCGCCTGACCGCCGACGACCACCAGATCGACGCCGAGGCGCTCCGCGCCGAGGCGGCGAAGGTCGGCTGCGAACCGGTGAGCATGTGCCGCAAGGGCGCGGTCGTCACCGTGACCGGGCGGCTGAAGTCGGTGGTCTACACCCCGCGCGAGACGGTGCCCACGCTCGAGGCGGAGCTGTTCGACGGCTCCGGCTCGGTGACGCTCGTCTGGCTGGGCCGGCGGCGCATCCCGGGCATCGAGCCGGGCCGGACGATCACCGCCCGCGGCCGGTTCGCCGCCTTCGACGGGAAGCGGGTCATCTACAACCCGTGGTACGAGCTGGGTGCCGGCTGACCACCCGCCGCCGGGTACCGGGGCCGGGGGAGGACCGGGGGCAGCGACAGGGCGGGAGGCGTCGGTGAGCGCACCGGACGGGCACCGCGACGAGCACCGCGACGAGCCGGCGGGCGCCGACGGCACGCCGTCGTCGCCGCTGGCCTTCGACCGCCACCTGGTGCTCGAGCAGCTCGGCGGCTGGCGCGGCATGGTCGACGCGACCCTGCCGACCGTCGCGTTCATCGTCGCCAACAGCCTCGGCGGCCTGCGGATCGGCATCTGGACCGCGCTCGGCGCGGCCGTCCTCGTCTTCCTCCTGCGGCTGGTCCGCCGGGAGAGCATCCAGCAGGGCATCAGCGGGCTGATCGGGGTCGCCGTCGCGGTGGCGATCGCGGCCGCCTCGGGCCAGGCCCGCGACTTCTTCGTGCTGGGCATCGTGCGCAACGCCGGGATCGGCGTCGTCCTGATCGGCTCGATCCTCGTGCGTCGGCCCCTGGTCGGCTACATCGCCGAATTCCTCGCCCCCAGCCACCTCGGCGCGATGGCCTCGCACCGGCTGCCGGGGCTGCGCAACCGGATCGACCGGGTGAGCGCCACCCTGCACCACCGCCCGCCGCCGGACCCCGAGACCGGGGAGCGGCCGAAGGACCCCGAGCCCGAGCAGCACTGGCGCGAGGACCCGCGCATGCTGCGGGCCTACTCCTGGCTGACCGCGCTGTGGGGCGGCACGTTCCTGCTGCGGGTCGCCGTCCAGGGGCTGCTGTACCAGCGCAACGACGTCGAGCTGCTCGGGACGGCGTCGCTGGTCCTGGGCATCCCGGTGACCGCGGCCGAGCTGCTGGTCACGCTGTGGGTGGTGTCCCGGCTGCACCGGCACCGCTACCAGGAGCCGGGCGGCCCCGCGGCGGAGGGCGAGCCAGCCGCCGACCAGCCGCCGGCCCGGCGCCGCGAGGGCGAGGCCCCGGCGGCCTAGCTAGAGGGCGCCGGCCGCGCCCTCGGGGGCGAGCACCGCCTGCAGCTGCTCCTCCACCTCGGCGTGCGCGACGAACAGCAGCTCGTCGCCGGCCTCCAGCGGCTCGTCGGGCGTGGGGTTGATGACCCGCTCGCCGCGCAGGATCGCGGTCAGGACCGTCTCCCGGGGGAGGGGCACCTCGCGCAGCGGCTTGCCCACCCACGGGGTGTCCTCGGCGAGGGTGATCTCGACCAGGTTGGCCGCGCCCTTGCGGAAGCTCATGAGCCGGACGACGTCGCCGACGGTCACCGCCTCCTCGACCAGGGCGGCGAGCACCCGCGGGGTGGAGACGGCGACGTCGACGCCCCACGACTCGGTGTAGAGCCACTCGTTGCGCGGGTCCTTGACCCGGGCGACGACGCGGTTGACCGCGAACTCGGTCTTGGCCAGCAGCGACACGACCAGGTTGGCCTTGTCGTCACCGGTGGCGGCCACGACGACGTCGCAGGTCGCCAGCTGCGCCTCCTCCAGCGAGCTGACCTCGCAGGCGTCGGCCTGGACCCACTCGGCGCCGGGCACCGCGCGGGTGCGCACCTTGCGGCCGTCCTTCTCGATCAGCATCACGGTGTGCCCGTTGGCCAGCAGCTCGCCGGCGATGGACCGGCCGACGGCGCCGGCGCCCACGATCGCGACCCTCATCGCTCCCTGCCCCCCTCGGCGCCGTGCTCGACCACCGCGTGCACCCGCGGGGCGATCGCGTCGGTGACGGCGACGACGAGGTGGTCGCCGTCCTGCAGGACGGTGGACGACGTCGGCAGCTGGGCGTCGCCGAAGCGCACGATCCAGGCCGCGCGGGCCCCCGAGGCCGCCTCGAACTCGACCAGCTTGCGGCCCACCCAGGACTCGGTGACGGTGACCCGCTCGAGCAGCACCTGGCCGGTGGGCTCGCGCCACATCTCGCTGACCTTGACCGACAGCAGCTCGCGCAGCAGCCGGCTGGCCGTCCACGGCACGGTGGCCACGCTCGGGATGCCCATGCGCTCGTAGATCTCGGCCCGCTTCTCGTCGTAGATGCGCGCGACGACGTGCTGGACGCCGAAGGTCTCGCGCGCCACGCGGGCGCTGATGATGTTCGAGTTGTCGCCGCTGCTCACCGCGGCGAAGGCGCCGGCGGAGTCGATGCCGGCGTCGAGCAGCGTCTGCCGGTCGAAGCCGAGCCCGGTGACCTGGCGCCCGGCGAAGTCGGGGCCCAGCCGGCGGAACGCCTCCGGGTCCTGGTCGATCACCGCGACGCTGTGCCCGATCTCCTCCAGTCGTCGGGCGATCGCGGAGCCGACACGCCCGCAGCCCATCACGACCACGTGCACGTGGAACTCCTTGTCGACGCGAGAGAGCCGGGACGGCGCGAAGCTACACCCGCCAGGTGACCGGCAGCGGCCGCGCCGACGGGATCTCCCCCTCCCGGGCGGGTCGCGGCGTCGGGGTGGCGGCACGGGGTGCCACACGCTCGTACGATCGCCGCCGTGCCATCGCTGTCCGACCTCGGACAACTCCCGAAACGCCTCGTCCTCGGCCGCCCCGTCCGCAGCGACCGGGTCGGGGAGTCGCTGCTGCCCAAGCGCCTCGCGCTGCCGATCTTCGCCAGCGACCCGCTCTCCTCCGTGGCCTACGCCACCCAGGAGATCCTGATCGTGCTGACCCTGGCCGGCACCGCGTTCCTCTACCTCGCCCCGTGGCTGGCCATCGCCGTGGTGTTGCTGCTGGTCACGGTCGTGCTGTCGTACCGCCAGGTGGTCCGGGCCTACCCCTCGGGCGGCGGCGACTACGAGGTCGCGATGAAGAACCACGGGCAGTTCGCCGGCCTGGTGGTGGCCAGCGCGCTGCTCACCGACTACGTGCTCACCGTGGCCGTGTCGGTCTCGGCCGGCACCGACAACATCATCTCGGCCTTCCCCTCGTGGAACGAGCACCGCGTGCTCATCGCCGTCGGGCTGGTGGCGCTCCTGGCGGCGCTGAACCTGCGCGGCGTGCGGGAGTCGGGCCGGGCGTTCGCCCTCCCGACCTACCTGTTCATCGGCGGCATCATGGTGATGATCGCCACAGGGCTGTTCCGGGACTTCTTCACCGACGACCCGGTGGTGGCCGAGAGCGCCGGCTACACGATCACGCCCGAGCCCGGCTTCTCGCAGATGACCGGGCTGGCGCTGCTGTTCTTCGCGCTGCGCGCGTTCGCCTCCGGCTGCACCGCCCTCACCGGTGTCGAGGCGATCGCCAACGGCGTCCCGGCGTTCAAGCCCCCGAAGAGCCGCAACGCGGCCACCACGCTGGCGATCATGGGCGGGCTGGCCGCGACCATGTTCGCCGGGGTGACCGCGCTGGCCCTGCTCGGCGACGTGAAGTACACCGAGTTCACCTGCGACCTCGAGGGCTTCGCGGGCAACTGCGAGACCGATCCGCAGCGCACCGTGATCGCGCAGCTGGCCGCGGCCACCTTCGGCGGCGACACCTCGGTCGGCTTCTTCTACATCCAGGCGGCGACGGCGCTGATCCTCATCCTCGCCGCGAACACCGCCTTCAACGGCTTCCCGCTGCTGGGCTCGGTGCTCGCGCAGGACCGGTTCCTGCCGCGCCAGCTGCACACCCGCGGCGACAAGCTCGTCTTCAGCAACGGCATCCTGCTGCTGGCCGGCTTCGCCGCGCTGCTGATCGTCGCCTTCGGCGCCGACGTCACCCGGCTGATCCAGCTCTACATCATCGGGGTGTTCACCAGCTTCACGATCGGCCAGTGGGGCATGGTGCGGCACTGGAACCGGGAGATCCGGCTCTCCGAGGACGCCGCGGCCCGGGCGCGGATGCGCCGCTCGCAGGTGATCAACTTCATCGGCGGCACGCTCACCACCGTCGTCCTGCTGATCATCGTGGTCACCAAGTTCAGCCGTGGCGCCTACCTCGTGCTGCTGGCCATGCCGGTCCTGTTCGTCCTGATGAAGGCGATCAACCGGCACTACTCGAACGTCGCCGCGCAGCTGGTCCCCGACTCCGACGCGCGGCTGCTGCCCAGCAAGGTGCACGCGATCGTGCTCGTCTCGAAGGTGCACAAGCCGACGCTGCGGGCGCTCGCCTTCGCCCGCGCCACCCGCCCCGACGCGCTCACGGCCCTGACGGTCAACGTCGACGACGCCGAGACCCGGGCGCTGCAGGCGGAGTGGGAGCGCTACGACATCCCGGTGCCGCTGACGGTGCTGGAGTCGCCGTACCGCGAGATCACCCGGCCGGTGCTCGACTACGTCAAGGCCATCCGCCGCGACAGCCCGCGCGAGCTGGTCGTCGTCTTCGTGCCGCAGTACGTCGTCGGGCACTGGTGGGAGAACGTCCTGCACAACCAGAGCGCGCTGCGGCTGCGGGCGCGGCTGCAGTTCACCCCCGGCGTCATGATCACCACGGTGCCGTGGCAGCTGGAGAGCTCGATCGGCCACGAGGACAACGGGCACCGCGGCGAGAAGCCCATGCCCGGCGACCTGCGGCGCGGGATCACGGACGACGAGGTCCAGGCCACCCCCTATGGATGAGGACCCTGCTGCCCCCCACGGCTCGCAGGCTCGCCGCGGGCCCCTGCAGCAGGGCCGTTCCGGCACCTCGCCGGGGTGGACCGGCCGCGAGCTGGAGCTGACCGTCGGGCCGGTCGCCCACGGCGGGCACTGCGTCGCCCGGCACGAGGGCCGCGTGGTGTTCGTGCGGCACGCCCTGCCGGGGGAGCGGGTGGTCGCCCGCGTCACCGAGGACCGGCACCCCGGCTACTGCCGCGCCGACGCCGTCACCGTGCTGGAGGCCCACCCGGAGCGGGTGGAGCGGCCGTGCCCGTACAGCGGCCCCGGGCGGTGCGGCGGCTGCGACTGGCAGCACGTCGCCCCGGCCGAGCAGCGGCGGCTCAAGGCCGCCGTCGTCCGCGAGCAGCTGGCCCGGCTGGCCTCCCTCGAGGACGTCGACGTGGTGGTCGAGGAGCTCCCCGGCGGGCCGCTGCGCTGGCGGTCGCGGGCGCGGTTCGCCGTCGACCGCACCGGCGCGCCCGGGCTGCGGCGGCACCGCTCGCACGACGTCGTCCGCCTCGACGACTGCCCGATCACCGCCGAGCCGGCCGCGCGCGCCGTGCTGGACCGCCGGTGGCCCGGCGCCGGTGCGGTCGACGTCTCGGTCGACGCCGCCGGCGTCGTCACGACGACCCGGCTGGACCGCCGCGGCAAGCCACAGACGACGCGCGTCCTGCGGCCCGGCTCGGACGTGCCGGAGGAGCCGGCCGGCCGGGCGGGACGGACGGCGGCCGGCCGGAACTGGGAGGTCGAGGGCACCGGCTTCTGGCAGGTGCACCCGGCCGCCGCCGACGCGCTGGTCGCCGCGGTGACCGCGTTCGCCGACGTCGGCCCGGGGGAGACGGTGCTCGACCTCTACGCCGGCGCCGGGCTGTTCGGCGGCGCCCTCGCGCCGCTGGTCGGGCCGACGGGCCGGGTGGTGTGCGTGGAGGCCGACGCCGCCGCGTGCGCCGCGGCCGACGCCAACCTCGCCGACCTGCCGCAGGCCGAGGTCTGGCAGGGCGAGGTGGACGCCGAGGGGCTGACCGGGCTGCTGGCTGAGCTCGGCAGCGCGCCCGACGTCGTCGTCCTCGACCCGCCGCGGGCCGGCGCCGGCGCGGCGGTGAGCCGGCTGCTGGCCGGCACCGGGGCGCGGGCCGTGGTCTACGTCGCCTGCGACCCCGCCGCGCTGGCCCGCGACGTCGCGGCGTTCGCCGGGGCGGGCTACCGGCTCGCCGGGATCCGCGGGTTCGACGCCTTCCCCATGACCGCGCACGTGGAGTGCGTGGCGGTGCTGGTCCCGGCGGCGGCTACCGTGCTCGGGTGACCTCCTGGGAGTACGTCTCGGTCATCACCGCCAACGACGCCGAGAGCCAGAAGGCCGGGGTGAGCGTCAAGCTCCCCGGCGGGCCGATGGAGCGGCAGGAGGGCGACACCAGCTCGGTGCTCAACCGGCTCGGCGCCGAGGGCTGGGAGCTGGTGAGCTACCACTCCAGCGGCGCCGGCACGTGGGGCTTCGAGCAGTTCTGGCTGAAGCGGCCGAAGGACTGAGCTCACGTTCGTCGAACATGTGTTCGACGGATGCGGCAGACTGGCGGGGTGGACGCGAGCGTGCCGCCCGGGTGGCCGGAGGAGGTCCGTCCGCCGGGTGCTCCCGACTGGGAGCGCACGGCGGTGTCGTGGCTGTACGACCTCGTGCCGCCCGACTACCGGGCGCACGAGGTGCTGCGCCGCTACCCGGTGCTGCTGGCCCGCTTCGCCGGCGACCACGTGCGGGCCGGCCTGGAGGCCGCCCGCGAGGGCTGGCGCACGGTGCGCGTCGAGCTCGCCGACCACCTGCCCCCCGACGCGATCGAGGCGGCCGTCGCCGCGTACGAGCGCGAGGGCACCCGCCTGTCCGCGGCCGCGCGGGGTGTCGAGGTCGTCGCCGGCGCGCTGCGCGGGGAGCGCTGGGTCCCCCGGCTGTGAGGCGCGCGTGGGACGGAAGTCACCTGTGAGGAGGACGACGGTCCCGATCCCGCACGAACCGCCCCCACCGGGGCCCCGCTGGTCGTACCTTCCCGGGTCGTGCCTGCTCAGCGCGGGGTTCGCACCGCGAGGGCGGTCGCCGTCCTCGCGGTGCTGGCGGTCGCCGTCGGGCTGGCCGTGCTGCTGCCCCGCATCGCCGGGGCGAGCCCGGCCGGGCCGGTGTTCGACGGCGGCCCCGCCGTCCCGGACGACGCCCCGACGGTGGTCTTCGTCGGCGACTCCTGGACGGTCGGCCGCGGCGCCACCGACGACCAGGGCTACGCCGTGCGCACCGCGGCCGAGCTGGGCTGGCACGTGCGCGTCCTGGGTGCGGGCGGCAGCGGCTACAGCGTCCCGGGGCCGTACGACGCCGTCTTCGCCGAGCGGCTCGGGCTCGCCGTCGAGGGCGACCCCGCGCTGATCGTCGTCCAGGGCAGCCTCAACGAGCGGCGCAGCTCGCCCGGGGTGCTCGCCCCGGCGGCCCGCACCACCCTCGCGGCGCTGCGCGACCTGGCCGCCCCGGGCACCCGCGTCCTCGTCGTCGGGGCGGCCGACAACCCGGGCACCCCCGAGGCGACGATCGACTGGATCAACCGCGCGGTGCGCGCGGCGGCCGACGACGCCGGCCTGGCGTTCGTCGACCCCGCTGCCGAGGACTGGCTCGACCGCGACGACGCGCGGCTGTGGGCCGACACCATCCACCCGAGCGACCTCGGGCACCAGGTCTTCGCCGACCGGCTCGCCGCGTCGGTGCGCGGGCTGGTGGGCGCCTGAGCGCTCGGTCTGAGCGGTCGCCCGCCCGCGGCTACAGTGGATCGGCGGCCCGCTCCCCGGCCGCGCCGCCACCAGAGAGGACACCAGCCGCGCCGTGCCGCTCCTGCCGACGCTCCGGGGCCCCGAGGACCTCCGGGCGCTGCCCGCCGACCAGCTACCGGTGCTGGCGGCGGAGATCCGCGACGCGCTGGTCACCAGCGTCGCGAAGACGGGGGGGCACCTCGGCCCCAACCTCGGCGCGGTCGAGCTGACCATCGCGCTGCACCGGGTCTTCGACTCCCCGCGCGAGCCGATCGTCTTCGACACCGGCCACCAGGCCTACGTGCACAAGATGCTCACCGGCCGGGTCGAGGGCTTCGAGCGGCTGCGCCAGCGCGGCGGCCTCTCCGGCTACCCCTCCCGTGCCGAGAGCGAGCACGACTGGGTCGAGAACAGCCACGCCTCCACCGCGCTGTCCTACGCCGACGGCCTGGCCAAGGCCTTCTCCATCCGCGGCGACCGGCGGCCCGTGGTCGCCGTCGTCGGCGACGGCGCCCTCACCGGCGGCATGGCCTGGGAGGCGCTGAACAACATCGCCGCCGCGCAGGACCGGCCGGTGATCATCGTCGTCAACGACAACGGCCGCTCCTACTCGCCGACGATCGGCGGCGTCGCCGACGCGCTGGCCACCCTGCGGCTGCGGCCGGGCTACGAGCAGGCCCTGCTGCAGGTCCGCCAGGCGCTGCACAAGGCGCCGGTGGTCGGCTCGGCCCTCTACGACGCGCTGCACGCGATCAAGAAGGGCCTCAAGGACGTCCTCTCGCCGCAGGGCATGTTCGAGGACCTCGGGCTGAAGTACCTCGGACCGGTCGACGGCCACGACCTCGAGACGATGGAGTCGGCGCTGCGCCGCGCCCGCTCGTTCGGCCGCCCGGTGATCGTGCACGCCGTCACCACCAAGGGCTTCGGCTACCCGCCGGCCGAGACCGACCAGATCGACGCCTGGCACGCCACCGGCGTGTTCGACCCCGACAGCGGCGCCAGCGTCCGCAAGACCGGCCAGGCGTGGACCGACGCCTTCGCCGACGAGCTGGTGCGCATCGGCGCCGAGCGGCCCGACGTCGTCGCGATCACCGCGGCGATGCTGCACCCGACCGGCCTGGCGCCGTTCGCCGAGCGGTTCCCCGAGCGGACCTTCGACGTCGGCATCGCCGAGCAGCACGCGCTCACCTCGGCGGCCGGGCTGGCGATGGGCGGGCTGCACCCCGTCGTCGCCGTCTACTCGACCTTCCTCAACCGGGCGTTCGACCAGCTGCTGATGGACGTCGCGCTGCACCGGCAGCCGGTGACCGTCGTCCTGGACCGCGCCGGGGTCACCGGGGACGACGGCGCCTCGCACAACGGCATGTGGGACATGTCGGTCCTGTCCGTCGTCCCGGGGCTGCAGCTGGCCGCCCCGCGCGACGAGGCCACCCTGCGCGAGGCGCTGCGCGAGGCCGTCGAGGTGACCGACGGGCCGACCGTGCTGCGCTTCCCCAAGGGGTCGCTGCCGCCGGACATCCCCGCGCTGGACCGCCGCGGGCCGGTCGACGTGCTGCGCCGCGGCGCGCGGCCCGACGTGCTGCTGGTGGCCGTCGGCTCGATGGCGCCGACCTGCCTGGCCGCCGCCGAGCGGGCCGCCGACCACGGCATCGAGGTGACCATCGTCGACCCGCGCTGGGTCATCCCGGTGCCGTCGAAGCTGGTCGACCTTGCCGTCGGCCACCGCCTGGTGGTCACAGTCGAGGACTGCGGCCGGGCCGGCGGCATCGGCACCACGCTCACCCAGGCGCTGCAGGACCGGCAGATCGACGTCCCGGTGCGGTCGCTCGGGCTGCCGCAGCAGTTCTTCGAGCACGGCAGCCGCGGCCAGGTGCTCGCCGACGCCGGGCTCACCGAGCAGGACGTCGCCCGCCGCATCGCCGAGTGGACGGCGGTGCTCGCCGAGCGGGCCGAGCGCGCGCCCGGCGCCGTCCAGAGCGAGCCGTCGGTCGAGGGCCAGCAGTGACCGAGCCGACGGGGGAGTGGGTGATCGCGGAGATCCAGGTCGCCCCCTCCCCGCCCGGCACCCCGGACGACCCGCACGCCCACGTGGAGGCGGCGATCGAGGTGATCGCCGGCTCGGGGCTGCGGTACGAGGTCGGCGCGCTCGGCACGACGCTCGAGGGCGAGGCCGACCGGGTGTGGGACACCCTGCGCGCCGCCCACGAGGCGATGCTGCTGGCCGGCGCCAACGGCGGCCTCTCGCACGTCAAGATCGCGTCCGTCCAGCGCAGCATGGACAGCCTCACCGCCAAGTTCCGCTGACGCACCCGGCGACACGGCGCGGGTAGCGCCGGGCGCCGTCCTCCCGCACGGCGGAGGGTCCTCCCCCACGGCGCACCGTGGGGGAGGACCCTCCGGGATCAGGTCAGCTGGTCGTGGCCGCTCGAGCCGGCAGCGAGGCGACCCCGCGGGGGAGGAAGCGCGAGCCGGTGACGGCCTGGCTGACCCCGGTCCGGTCCAGGTAGGCGGAGATCCCGCCCAGCCAGAACGGCCAGCCGGCGCCGAGCAGCATGCACAGGTCGATGTCCTGCACCGCCTGCACGACGCCCTCGTCGAGCATCAGCCGGATCTCCTGGGCCAGCGCCCGCTCGGCCCGCACCCGCACCTCGTCCTCGGTCAGCGGGTCCGGGTGGGCGGGCGAGCCATGGCCGGTGCCGGCCAGGTCCGGGTCGACCACGCCGGGCTCGGAGTGGACGCTCGTCTTGCCCAGCTCGACCATGCGGCGCAGCCCCTCGCCGACCGCGAACCGGTCGGGGAAGACCTGGTGCATCCGCTCGGCCACGTGCAGCGCCACCGGCGGGCCGACCAGCGTGAGCAGCTCGAACGGCGTCATGGGCAGGCCCAGCGGGTCCAGCGCCCGGTCGGCCACGGCCACCGGCGTCCCCTGCTCCACGGCCGCTGTGATCTCGCCGAGGAACCGGGTGAGCAGCCGGTTGACCACGAACGCCGGGGCGTCGGCGACCAGCACGCAGGACTTCTTCAGCTGCCTGCCCACGGCGAAGGCCGTGGCCAGCGCGGCGTCGTCGGTCCGCTCGGCGCGCACGACCTCCAGCAGCGGCAGGACGGCGACCGGGTTGAAGAAGTGCAGCCCGACCACGCGCTCGGGGTGCTCCAGCTTCGAGGCCATCTCGGTCACCGACAGCGCCGAGGTGTTGGTGGCCAGCACGCACTCGGCGGAGACGACGGCCTCCACCTCGGCGAACACCTGCTGCTTGACCGACATCTCCTCGAACACGGCCTCGATGACGAGGTCGGCGTCGGCGAAGGCGGCCTTGTCCAGCGCGCCCGACACCAGGCCCTTGAGCCGGTTGAGCCGGTCGCTCGACAGCCGGCCGCGGGCGGCCAGCTCGTCCAGCTCGCCGTGCACGTAGGCCACGCCCTTGTCGACGCGGGCCTGGTCGATGTCGGTGAGGACGACGGGCACCTCGAGCCGCTGCACGAACAGCAGCCCCAGCTGCGAGGCCATCAGCCCGGCGCCGACCACGCCCACCTTCGTGACCTTGCGGGCCAGGCCCTCGTCCGGCGCGCCGGCCGGCCGCTTCGCCCGCTTGTCGACCAGCTCGAACGAGTACAGCCCGGCCCGCAGCTCGTCGCTCATGAGCAGGTCGGTCAGGGCGTCCTCCTCGGCGGAGGTGCCGGCGGTGAACGCCTCCCCGTCCACCCCGGACCGGGCCAGGTCGAGCAGCTCCACGGCGCGCCGCGCGCCCGGGGAGGCGTCGCGGGTGCGGGCCCGCACGATCTCCCGCGCGCGGCCGATCGCGTCGTCCCAGGCCGAGCGGTCGACGTCGGGACGCGCCACGGCGACGTCGCCGGACAGCACACCGGCCGCCCACTCCAGGGATCGCTCGAGGAAGTCGGCCGGCTCGAGGACGACGTCGGCGATGCCCAGCTTCGCCGCCCTCGGGCCGGGCGTCATCCTGTTCTGCGCCAGCGCGTTCTCGACGACCACGGTGACCGCCGGGTCGATGCCGATGAGGTTCGGCAGCAGCTGCGTGCCGCCCCAGCCGGGCACCAGGCCGAGGAAGACCTCGGGGAAGGCGACGACGGCGGTCGAGGCGATGGTGCGGTAGTGGCAGTGCAGCGCCAGCTCCAGGCCGCCGCCCATGGCGGCGCCGTTGACGAAGGCGAACGTCGGGACGGCCGAGTCCTTGAGCCGGCGGAACACCCGGTGCCCGGTCGAGGCGATCTCCCGCGCGTCGGCCGCCGAGGTGATCGCCGGGACGCCGGAGAGGTCGGCGCCCACGGCGAAGACGAACGGCTTGCCGGTGACGCCGACGGCCACCGGCGTCGGGGAGTGCGCCGCGACCTCGTCCAGCGCGGCGTCGAGCGCGGCGAGCCCGCCCGGGCCGAAGGTGGACGGCCGGGTGTGGTCGTGCCCGTTGTCCAGGGTGATCAGCGCGAGCTCGCCGGCCAGCCCGGGCACCCGCAGGTACCGGACGTGCGCGGCCGTCACGACCTCGTTCTCGAAGACGGCGGTCACGCGGCAGCAGCCCCTTCCCAGTTCGGGTTCTCCCAGATCACGGTGCCGCCCATGCCGAGCCCGATGCACATGGCGGTCAGGCCGTAGCGGACGCCGGGCCGCTCGGCGAACTGGCGGGACAGCTGGGTCATCAGCCGCACGCCCGAGGAGGCCAGCGGGTGGCCGACGGCGATCGCCCCGCCCCACGGGTTCACCCGCTCGTCGTCGTCGGCGATGCCGAAGTGGTCGAGGAAGGCGAGCACCTGGACGGCGAAGGCCTCGTTGAGCTCGAACAGACCGATGTCCTCGATGGACAGGCCGGTGCGGGCCAGCGCCTTCTCGGTGGAGGGCACCGGGCCCACGCCCATGACCTCGGGCTCGACGCCGGCGAAGCCGTAGCCGACCAGCCGCATGCCGATCGGCAGCCCCAGCTCGCGCGCGGTCTCCTCGTCGGCGAGCACGCAGGCGGTGGCGCCGTCGTTGAGGCCCGCCGCGTTGCCGGCGGTGACGTGCCCGTGCGGGCGGAACGGCGTCGTGAGGGTCGACAGGCCCTCGAGGGTGGTGCCCGGTCGCGGGGGCTCGTCGACGGTGGCGAGGCCCCAGCCGTTCTCGGCGGAGCGGGTCGCGACGGTCACCAGCTCGGGCCCGATCTGCCCGTTGGCGACGGCCTTGGCGTACTTCTGCTGGCTGGCCAGGGCGAACGCGTCGGCGCGCTCCTTGGTCAGGTGCGGGAAGCGGTCGTGCAGGTTCTCCGCGGTGGAGCCCATGACCAGCGCCGAGGGGTCGACCAGCTTCTCGCTGACGATCCGCGGGTTGGGGTCGACGCCCTCGCCCATCGGGTGCCGGCCCATGTGCTCGACGCCGCCGGCGATGGCGACGTCGTAGGCGCCGAAGGCGATGCCGCCGGCGGTCGTCGTCACGGCGGTCATCGCGCCGGCGCACATCCGGTCGATCGCGTAGCCGGGCACCGACCTCGGCAGCCCGGCGAGCAGCGCCGCCGTCCGCCCGATGGTCAGGCCCTGGTCGCCGATCTGCGTGGTCGCGGCGATGGCGACCTCGTCGATCCGGTCGGCCGGCAGCGCCGGGTTGCGGCGCAGCAGCTCGCGGATGCAGCGGACGACCAGGTCGTCGGCGCGCGTCTCGGCGTACAGGCCCTTGGGGCCGGCCTTGCCGAACGGGGTGCGGACGCCGTCGACGAAGACGACCTCGCGCAGGGAGCGGGACATGGGACCTCCGCAGCGGGGTGATTACCGGCCGGTAGCGACCGGCGCGGCTCAAGTTACCCGCTGGTAACCGCCGGGGCCCGGCACGGCACCCCGGAGGGCGGGGCGGCCCGCGCTCAGGCGGCGGTGACGGCCTCGGTCAGCAGGTCGCGGGTCAGCTCGACCTGCCACTCGCGGGCGCCGCCGGCCCGCAGCGCCTCGGCGACCACCTCGGCGGTGCGCGGCTCGGGCGGGGTCCACATCAGCCGCCGCACCAGGTCGGGGGAGAGCAGGTTCTCCACCGGCACGGAGTGCTCCTGCGACAGCTCCGCCAGCCCGGCGCGGGCGTGCTGCAGCCGCGCCGCGGCGGCGGCGTCGCGGTCGGCCCAGCGGTTCACCGGCGGCGGGCCGTCGCCCGGCCGGCTCTGCAGCGGCAGCTCCGCATCGGGCAGCGCGCGGCCGCGGGCGAGCGCGCCGAACCAGGTGCTCACCAGCTTGCGGTTGGCGCGGCCGCGGAACACCGGCAGCTCCAGCAGGGCCGCCTCGGTCTTCGGGTCGGCCTGGACGGCGGACACCATCGCGGCGTCGGGCAGCACCCGGCCGGGGGCGAGGTCGCGCCGGCGGGCCAGGTCGTCGCGGGCCTGCCACAGCGAGCGCAGCATGCCCAGCTGCCGGCGGTTGCGGAGCCCGTGCACGCCCGAGGTGCGCCGCCACGGGTCGGGCTTCGGCGCGGGCGGCCCGGACGCGAGGATCGCGTCGAACTCCTGCCGCGCCCACTCGGTCTTGCCCTGCTCCTCCAGCAGCGAGGCCAGCGCGTCGCGCAGCTCGATCAGCACCTCGACGTCGAGCGCGGCGTAGACCAGCCACTCCTCGGGCAGCGGCCGGGTGCTCCAGTCGGCGGCGGAGTGGCCCTTCTGCAGCGAGTACCCGAGCAGCGACTCCACGACCGCGCCGAGCCCGACGCGGGGCAGGCCGGCCAGCCGGGCCGCCAGCTCGGTGTCGAAGATGCGCCCGGGCACCAGCCCGATCTCGGCCAGGCACGGCAGGTCCTGGTTGGCCGCGTGCAGCACCCACTCCTCGCCGGCGATCGCCTCCTGGACCACCGACAGGTCCGGCAGGGGGACGGGGTCGACGAGCCCGGTGCCCGAGCCGGCGCGGCGGAGCTGCACGAGGTAGGCGCGCTGGCCGTAGCGGTAGCCCGACGCCCGCTCGGCGTCCACGGCGACCGGGCCGCTGCCGGCGCGCAGCGCCGCGGCGTAGTCCACCAGCTGGGTCGACGTCTCGATGACCGGCGGCAGGCCGTCCCGCGGGGCGAGCAGCGGAACGGCGGACGGCGCGTCCTCCTCGGGCGCCGGAGTGGCCTCGTCTCTCAGCGGCACGGTGCTCAGCGCTCGTCCACCTTCTCGCAGTCTCGATGCCGTGCAGCAGGCACGGCCGCCCTGCGATGTTAGGTGGTCTCGCCGCCCGGGCGGCCGGAGGGACCCAGCAGGTGCACTCCGGGCGGGGGCAGCCCGGCCGCGGTGCCCAGCACCTCGAGGAAGGCCGACAGGTGCCGGTCGAGCTGGCTGTTGTCCTCCGCCGTCCACGAGGCGCGGATCTCCACCTCGACGGAGTGCTCGGGGCCGGCCAGGTCGCCGAAGCGGGTCGAGGCGGTGCGGGTGACCGTGCCGCCCACGGCGTGGTGCCCGGCGCCGGCGTCGGCCAGGGCGTCGGTGAGCCAGCTCCACGCGACCTCGGAGAACATCGTGTCGTCGACGAGCGTCTCGTCGGTCACCGCGGAGACGTAGCCGACGCAGCGCGTGGTGCCGTCCCAGGCCTGGTGGCCGTTCGGGTCGAACAGCAGGATGAACCGGCCGCTGGCGACCTCGACCTCCTCGTCGCCGTCGGGCTCGAAGACCTGCGCGCCGAGGGCGTGGGCGAAGGGGGCCAGGCGCTGCGGCGCCGGGATCGTCTCGAGGACGATCTCCTCGCGGGGGGCGACCCTGGCCATGGCCTCGAGCGCAGCCCGGAACGCCGCGGGGGGCGCGCCGTCGGCCGCGTCCCCGCCGCCCGCCAGGCTGTGCGGCTCCACGCACGCAGGGTAGGGCGAGATCGGCCGTCGCGCGCCCGCCACGCCGCATCCGGCCAGCCCGCTTCCGTGCGTGATTCCCTGGTCGCAGAGGGTGTGCCGTTCTCCGTCTGGGAGACTCGGCGGTCGTGAACGCCGCACCCGACAGCGCCGCCGCTGCCGACTCCGCCCTCGTCCGCGCCGCCCGGGGGCTGCCGGTGGACCGCACGCCGGTCTGGTTCATGCGCCAGGCCGGCCGGTCGCTGCCCGAGTACCGGGCGCTGCGCGCCGGGACGGCGATGCTCGAGGCCTGCCAGGACCCCGACCTGGTCACCGAGATCACCCTGCAGCCGGTGCGGCGGCACGGCGTGGACGCGGCCATCCTCTTCTCCGACATCGTGCTGCCGCTGGTCGTCGCCGGCGTCGACATCGAGATCGAACCCGGCGTCGGCCCCGTGGTGGCCGCGCCGGTCCGCACGGTCGCCGACGTCGACGCCCTGCCGCCCCTCGAGCCCGAGCGGCTGGGCTTCCTGCAGACCGCCGTCCGCCGGCTGGTCGCCGAGCTGGGCGCGACGCCGCTGATCGGCTTCGCCGGGGCGCCGTTCACCCTGGCCACCTACCTGATCGAGGGCGGCCCGTCCAAGGAGCACGCCCGGACCAAGGCCTTCATGTACGCCGAGCCGGAGGCCTGGGGCCGGCTGCTCGACCGGTTGGCGATCTCCGCGGCCACCTTCCTGCGCGCCCAGGTCGACGCCGGCGCGAGCGCCGTCCAGCTCTTCGACAGCTGGGCCGGCGTGCTGTCGGCCGCCGACTACGCCGAGCGGGTGCTGCCGCACTCCCGCGCGGTGTTCGACGGGCTGGGGGAGCGGGACGTGCCGCGGATCCACTTCGGCGTCGGCACCGGCGAGCTGCTCCCGCTGATCGGCGACGCGGGGGCCGACGTCGTCGGCGTCGACTGGCGGGTGCCGCTCGACGAGGCCGCCCGCCGTGTCGGCCCCGCCTACTCGCTGCAGGGCAACCTCGATCCCGCGGTGCTGCTCGCCGACCGCGCGACCGTCGACCGCGAGGTGCGCCGGGTGGTCGAGCAGGGCCGCGCCGCCCGGGGGCACGTCTTCAACCTCGGCCACGGGGTGCTGCCGGAGACCGACCCCGACGTGCTCACCCACGTCGTCGAGCTGGTCCACGAGCTCTCGGCCCGATGAGCCGGCTGGTCGTCGTCGGGGCCGGCATCACCGGCCTGGCCGCCGCGTTCGAGTGGCGCCGCCGGCACCCGGACGACGGGATCGTCGTCCTCGAGGCCGGCCACCGGATCGGCGGCAAGCTGCACCGCGTCGAGCTGGCCGGGCACTGGTACGACACCGGGCCCGAGGCCCTGCTGGCGCGGGTGCCCGAGGCGGTCGCGCTGGTCGAGGCGCTCGGCCTGGGCGACCAGCTGGTGGCGCCGGCGACCACGCAGGCCGCCGTCGTCCTGCCCGACGGGCGGCACCCGCTGCCGGCCGGCACGGTGCTGGGCGTGCCGGCGTCGGCCGACGGTCTCGACGGGCTGCTCTCCCCGGACGGCGTCGCGCGGGTGCGCGCCGAGGCCGAGCTGCCGCCGCCGGCGTTCGACGGCGACGTGGGCGTGGGCGTGCTGCTGCGGGAGCGGCTCGGCGACGAGGTGGTCGACCGCCTGGTCGAGCCGCTGCTCGGCGGGGTCTACGCCGGCCGGGCCGACGAGCTCTCGCTCGCCGCGACCATGCCGGCGCTCGCCGCGCAGCTGCCGGGGGCGAGGTCGGTGCTGGCCGCCGCGGCGGCCGCGCGGGACGCCGGCACCCGCAGCCGGGGGGACGACGACGGACCGGTGTTCACCACCGTGCGCGAGGGCCTCGGCGCGCTGCCGGCCGCGCTGGTCGCCGCCGCCCGCGCCGAGGTGCGGCTGGGCACGCCCGCGCACCGCCTGCGCCGCACGGCCGGCGGCTTCGAGCTCTCGGTCGGGCCGGCCGCCCGGCCGGAGACGCTGACCGCCGACGCCGTCCTCGTGACGGCGCCCGCGCCCAAGGCGGCCCGCCTGCTCGCCGACGTCGTCCCGGCCGCGGTCGAGCCGCTGACCGGCATCCCGTACGCCTCGATGGCCGTGGTCGCGATGGCGTTCCCGGTGCAGCCGGTCGCCGCCGGCTCCGGGCTGCTCGTGCCGCCGGTGGCCGGCCGGCTGGTCAAGGGCGTCACCGTCTCCTCGGCCAAGTGGCCGCACCTCGCGGGGGAGCACCTGCTGGTCCGCGCCTCGGTCGGCCGGTTCCGCGACGAGTCGGAGCTGCAGCGGGGGGACGACGAGCTGACCGCCGCCGTCGTCGCCGACGTGGCCGACCTGCTGGACCTGGAGCGCCCCGAGCCGGTGGCCACGCACCTGACGCGGTGGGGCGGCGGGCTGCCGCAGTACCTGGTCGGCCACCAGGACCGGGTGGACGCGGTCCGGGCCGCGGTCAGCGAGGTCCCGCGGCTGGCGATCGCGGGCGCGGCCTTCCGCGGTGTCGGCGTCCCCGCCTGCATCCGCGACGCCCACCACGCGCTGGACGCGCTCGGGTAGGTGGCCGACGCCACGGGAGGGCGCGGGCATGCCGGGACGGGTGCCGGCGTTGCGCTCGGGGTGAACCACCAGCACCACCTCCACGACAAGAAGAACCTGATCCCCGACCGCCCCGTCCGCTGCCTCCGGCACAGCGTCTGGATGGCCGTCTGCGACGACTGCCGCGCCGCGCACTCCGCCCAGGTCAGCGGCCGGACCGAGGAGCGGACCGCGACGGCCCGCTGACGACCGCCGTCGCGATCTCCGTGCGGTTGGCCAGCCCGAGCTTGGCCAGGATGTTCCGCACGTGGCTCTCCACCGTCCGCTCGGAGAGCACCAGCCGATCGGCGATCTGCCGGTTGGTCAGGGCCTCGGCGACGAGCGCGGCGATCTCCCGCTCCCGCTCGGTGAGCGGGTCCGCCGCGCGCGCGGCCCGGCCCGCCCGTTCCACCAGCGCCGCAGCCTGCCGCTCGGGCCCCGGCATGCCGAGCCGCCGCGCCTCCGCCAGCGCCGACCGGGCCAGCTCCCCGGCCGGCGCCAGGTCGGCGGCCCGGCCCCGCGCCAGCAGCGCACCCGCGAGCCCGACCCGGTCGTTCACCGCGGCCGGGCGGGCACCCGTGCGGGTGTCCACCGCCAGCGCCTCCTCGAAGTGCGCCACCGCCGCGTCCCACTCGCCCCGGACGACGGCCAGCCGGCCCAGCAGCACCGCCACCGACCCGCAGCAGTAGACGCCGGCACCGCTCGCGGCGACCCGCTGCAGCCCGGCGACGATCGGGGTCAGGTCGCCCGCCGCGGCCGCGTCGCCGAACGCCTCCACCAGCGGCACCAGCGTCTCCGCGACCCCTGCGGACTCCACGAAGTCGGGTTCGACCATCCGCGGGCGCAGCTGGGCGTACCGCGCCGCGGCCTCGTCGCGCAGCCCGCCGACCAGCGCGGTCACCGCCCTGCTCGCCTGCACGATCGGCACGTCGTCGGCCAGCTGCAGCAGCCGCACCGGGTTGGCGTCGAGGTCCATCTGCACACCGGTGACCAGGGAGTGCTGGTACAGGAACGCCCCCGACATGCCGGCCGCCGAGATGTCCTGCGCCAGCTCCTCCTCGCCGACGACCCGGGCCTCCTCGTTGAGGGCGAGCGCCTCGTCGAACCGGCCGTACAGCGCGGCCACCGACGCCCGCAGCCGCAGGTCGTGCCACCGGACCAGAGGCAGCCGGGTGCGCCGCGCCAGCGCGCTGACGCGGGCCAGCTCGTCCTCCGCGGTGGCGGTGTCGCCGGCCTCGAGCGCCGCGTCGATCCGCCACTTCGCGCCCCACAGCTCGACCAGCGGCTGGCCCGCCGTCCCGGCGTGCTCGATCGCCAGCAGCCCGAGCCGCATCCGCTCCTCGCGGGGCAGCGCGGCCGGGCTGGCCTTCATCCGCGCCCGCACGGCGTCGAGCACCGCCTCCGGGTCCCCGGTCCCCTCGGCGAGGGCCAGCGCCTCGGCCGACCGCGCCGCGGCGGCGGCCAGCCGCCCCGCGTCGGCCAGCACCGACGCCGACTGGGCGAGCAGCCGGGTCCGCAGCGCGGCGGGCAGCGCCGGGTCGGCCAGCGCCCGCTCGCACATCCGCAGGACGGCGGGTGGGAAGCCGGGCGCGGCGATGTCGTGCACGGTCAGCGCGGCCGGCGCGTGCAGGTCGGTCCGCCCGCAGGCGGCCGCCAGGTCGGAGGCGGCGGTGGCGTGCTCCAGCGCCTCGCCGGACCGGCCGGCCCGGAACTCCGCCGTCGCCAGCTCCAGCAGCAGCTCGGCCCGCTCGCCGGGCTCGACGCCGGCCCGGTCGGCGGCGTCCAGCGCCGTCTCGAGGAACCGCGCCGACTCCTCGAACGCCAGCGAGCGGGTCGCGGCGACCGCCGCGCGGCGCGCCCACGCCGCCGCCCGGCGCAGGGTGGCGGGCTCCGCGGCCGCGCGCAGCCAGTGCCCGGCGACGACGCCGGCACCGGTGTCGTCGTCCCCGGCGAACCGCTCCAGCGCCTCGGCGGCCCGGCGGTGCAGCTCCTCGCGCGTGCTGGGGGAGAGGTCGGCGTGGATGGCGTCGCGGACGACGGCGTGGGCGAAGCGCCGCCGGCCCGGCGCGTCCGGCACGGCGGTCAGCACGCCCGCCCGCACGGCGGCGTCCAGCCCGGCGCGCACCTCGCCGGGCGGGCGCCCGGTCACCGCGGCCAGCCGGTCGGCGTCCACCTCCTCGCCCAGGACGGCCGCGGTGTCGAGCAGGTCCAGCGCGGCCGGCGGCAGGGCGGTCAGCGTCGTCCGCACCAGGTGCCGCAGCTCGGTGCCGCCGTCGCCGTCCCCCGTGGCGGGTGCGCGGGCGACCGCGCGCAGGTACAGCGGGTTGCCGCCGCTGCGCCGGTGCGCGGCGGCGACCGCGTCGGCCGTCGCCCCGGGCAGGAAGGCCCGGACGTCGTCCTCGGTCAGCGGGGCCAGGGGCAGCGAGCCGGTGGACGGCCAGCGCAGCAGGTCCGGCAGCGCAGCGTCCAGCCGCTCGGCGACCGGGCCGGCCGGGTCGCGGTAGGTGCCGACGACGAGCAGCCGCGAGCCGTGCAGCTCGCCGGCGAGGTGGCGCAGCAGCCGCAGCGACGTCTCGTCGGCCCAGTGCAGGTCCTCCAGCACGACGACCAGCCCGTCCGGCTCGGCCGCGTCGAGCAGCGCTTCCGTGGTGGTGGCGACCAGCGCGAAGCGGGCGGCCTCCAGGTCGGCAGCGCCGTCCACCCCCGCGAGCGCCTCGGCGACCGCCGCCCGGACGGCGGGCAGGGTGCGCATCACCCGCCGCCACGGCCACAGCGGAGGTGCGCCGGGGTCGTCGACGCACCGGCCCCAGGCGACGGCCGGCGCGGTGGCGGTCGCCTCCTCCACGGTCCGGGTCTTGCCGATGCCCGCGGGCCCCGAGAGCAGCAGCAGGCCGCCCCGGCCCCCGGCGGCCGCGGCGATGCGCTCCGTGAGCTCGTCCAGCTCGGCGGTGCGTCCGACGAACACGGCGCGCAGTATCCCGGGCCCGCGGTGCCCTGAGTACCGCGTTTCAGTGCCCGGGTCCCGTGGTTCCACGGATGTCCCCGGTCTCCCGGCGCCGGATCGTTCTCCGCGCCGGGTCCGGAACCGCCGGCCCCTGAACCGGAGGGAGCACCCGTGTTCGCCACCGTCACCGCCACCCCGCCCAGCGGCGAGCCCGTCGGCTCGGTCGAGGTCGCCCACCTCGACGGCGCCGAGAGCACCACGATCGCCTTCTGGCCCGACGAGGGCTCGGCGCCGGCCGGCGAGCGGGTCTACCGGGTCGTCGACGCCTTCGACGGCGCAGCCGCCGGCCGGGCGCCGCTGTTCGCCCAGCTGACCTGGGTCAACGGCACCGGCGACCCCGCCGTCGCCCGGGCCGCCGAGTTCGGCGGCCGGGAGCGGATCAACCCCGCGATCCGCGACGTCGAGGGCCTCGTCGGCGGCCTCGTGCTCGAGTCGGCCGACCACCGCATCGTCGTCCTCGGCACCGCCACCTCGCTGGAGGCGCACACCGAGGTGCAGGACCGGATCGCGCGCACCCCGCTGCTGCCCGGCGAGGACCCGGCGCTGCTGCCGGGCGCCGACCGCCTCGAGCTCGGCCGCGTCGTGCGCGCCGACGTCCCGCAGGCGGTGCGGTCGTGACGGCGCAGCTCCAGGCCCGGCTGGCCGCCGGGACCTGGTCGGTCTCCGACAGCCGCACCCGCGTCACCTTCGGCGTCGGCAACTTCGGCCGTGCCGTGCACGGCTCGGTCGCCTGCCGCTGGGGCCGGGTGGAGCTCGGCCCGGACTCCGCCCCGCTGCGGGTCGAGGCCGAGATCGACCTGGAGAGCCTGGACACCGGCATCGCGAAGCGGGACTCGGACCTGCGCAAGCCGCGGTTCCTCGACATCGACCGGCACCCGGTGATGACCTGGTCGGCCGACCGGTTCTCCCGGGACGGCGACGGCGCGTGGACCGCCGAGGGCCTGCTCGCGCTCCGCGGGACCTCGGCGCCGCTCACCCTGGTGGGCGGGCCGGAGGCGGCGGCCCCGGACGGCGCGTGGCTGCGGGTCCGCGCCGCCGGCGTCCTCGACCGGACCGCGGTGGGCATCCGGGTGCCGTCGGTCGTCGTCGGCCGCACGGTGCGCATCGCGATCGACGCCTGGCTCACCCCCGCCCTGCCGTGAGCCTCCTCGCACCGGCGCCCGCCGCCGTCGGGCGGGTGCCGGGTGCGGGGGATGATGGGGGCATGAGCGAGCAGACCCAGGGACAGCCCGAGGGGCGCAGCACCGGCAAGCGGGCGAACGAGCTCAACGCCACGATCCGCTACACGATGTGGTCGGTGTTCCGGCTCGCCCGTCCGCTCGGCGACGAGCAGCGCGGCGCCGCCGCCGACGAGGTCGCCGCCCTGTTCGAGGAGCTCGCCGGCAAGGACGTCGTCGTCCGCGGCACCTACGACGTCTCCGGGCTGCGGGCCGACGCAGACCTCATGGTCTGGTGGCACGCGCCGTCGGCGGAGGCGCTGCAGGAGGCCTACGGCCGGCTGCGCCGCACCGCCCTCGGCCGGCACCTCGACCCGGTCTGGTCGCAGATGGCGCTGCACCGGCCGGCCGAGTTCAACCGCAGCCACATCCCGGCGTTCCTCGCCGAGGAGGAGCCGCGGCGCTTCGTCTGCGTCTACCCGTTCGTGCGGTCCTACGAGTGGTACCTGCTGCCCGACGAGGAGCGCCGCGAGCTGCTGGCCGAGCACGGCCGGATGGCCCGGGGCTACCCCGACGTGCGCGCCAACACCGTCGCCTCGTTCGCCCTGGGCGACTACGAGTGGATGCTCGCCTTCGAGGCCGACGAGCTGCACCGCATCGTCGACCTGATGCGCGACCTGCGCGCCTCCCGGGCCCGCCGGCACGTCCGCGAGGAGGTGCCGTTCTACACGGGCGTCCGCAAGCCCGTCGCCGAGCTCGTCACCGACCTGCCGTGAGTTCCGGAGGCCGGGAGCGCAGGAATCCTGCGCTCCCGGCCTCCGCTCACGACGCGGGCTCGAGGCGGATCGACAGCGAGTTGATGCAGTAGCGGTCGCCGGTCGGCGTCTGCGGGGCGTCGTCGAAGACGTGGCCCAGGTGGCTGTGGCAGGTGCCGCACAGCACCTCGGTGCGCACCATCCCGTAGCTGCGGTCCTCGCGCAGGACGACGTC
This sequence comes from Blastococcus sp. SYSU D00669, assembly GCF_054050715.1. Lineage (NCBI taxonomy): Bacteria > Bacillati > Actinomycetota > Actinomycetes > Geodermatophilales > Geodermatophilaceae > Blastococcus > Blastococcus sp. SYSU D00669. The sequence continues at coordinate 10,838 of NZ_JBJGZV010000037.1, read as the reverse complement.
GTCCGACGCCGACGGCTCCCAGAACGACGGCCAGCCGCAGTGCGAGTCGAACTTCGTCTCCGACCGGAACAGCTCGGCCCCGCACGCCCGGCACGAGTAGACGCCGACGGTCTTGGTGTCGACGTACTCGCCGGTCCACGGCCGCTCGGTGCCGGCCTGCCGCAGGACGGCGAACTCCTCCGGCGAGAGCTGCGCCCGCCACTCCTCGTCGCTCTTGACGACCTTCGGCTGCTGCTCAGCGGATGCGGTCATGACCTCACGGTACGGCGGCCGCGCCACCCGTGGTCAGCGTCCGAACCCGGCCTCCCGCGCTGCGCCCGCGCCTCACCGACCCGCGCGGCTGAGACGCGCGACGGCCGCGCCGCCCGGATCCGGTCGGGGCGGCGCGGCCGTCGTCCTCGGGCCGCCGGGGTCAGCCCCCCAGCCAGCCGAGCAGCCGCAGCCAGGCCTCCTGCAGCACCGGGCGCAGCGTGAAGGACGTCGCCGCCGTCTCGCCGTCGGCCGCCGAGAGGACCACCTGGTAGCTGCCCTGCGGCAGCAGCACCGGCACGCGGAAGGACAGGGTCACCGTGCCGTCCTCCGCGGCGGTCGCGGTGCCGAGCACCTCGCCGCCGCGCGCCGGCAGCGTCGCCCGGACCGTCGTCCCGGCGGTGAAGCCGGTCCCGCTCACGGTGACCCGGTCGCCGCGGAAGGGCGCGGCGTCCGACAGGGAGGCCGACGCCGGCACCTCGACGGTCTCCGGCGTGATGCCGACGACCGAGGGGTTGTGGTCGCTCGCCCGGTACGGGTCCGGGGCGAACAGCGGCTCGTAGCCGTCGTACTGGTAGGCGTAGGACTCGACCGCGTTGGTGTCCCAGATCGTGTGCCCGGTGACCTTCGGGAACATCGACGGGCTGGCGAACACGTGGTCGAGCGAGCCGGAGCCGCCGTCGAACACGTAGGTGTGCCGACCCGGGGTGTCGACCTCCTGGAAGCCGGCCTCGCGGAGCACGTCGAGCGGGTCCTCGAACCGGTAGGAGTTGAAGTCGCCGGTCAGCAGGACGTCGTCGTCCCCCGCGGTCCCCGCCACGGTGGCCGCGAGGTCCACGAGCACCTCCGCCTGCCGCACCCGGTCGGCGTTGCAGTTGCCCGGGCCGCCGACGCTGGTGTCGTTGCCGGCCGTGCAGGCGCTGCCCTTGGACTTGAGGTGGTTGGCGATGACCGAGAAGACCTCGTCGTCGTAGGAGAACGTCTGCGCGATCGGCGTCCGGGCGTTGGCGAACGCGGTCAGGTCGGCCGGGACCACCGGCTCGCCGACGGCGGTCACCCGGTCGGTGCGGTAGACGATCGCGTTGGTGATGACGTCGGTGTCCTCGTGGGCGCGCACGAAGTCCCAGTCGTGGCCGTCGGCGGCCTCGACCGCGGCGAGCAGCGTCTCCACCGCCCGGTAGGGGGTGTCCGGCGTCAGGACGGCGGAGTTCTCGATCTCGTGCAGCGTGATGACGTCGGCGTCCAGGGCGGTGATCGCCGCGACGATCTTCGCCTGCTGCTCGGCGAGCTCCTCGGCGTCCGGCGCGCCCCGGGCGTCGTCGCCGTGCTCGGACGGGAAGTCGACGAAGTAGTTCAGGACGTTGAAGTCGGCGATCCGCAGCGCGCCCTCGATCTCGGCCGGAGCGGCCGGCCGGGGGTTGGTCGCCTCGAAGGTCGCGCCCTCCGCCGTCCCGTCGGCCGGCTGGAGGCGCCAGTTGCCGAAGCCGTAGCTGAGCACCACGGGCTCCAGGACGGCGGTGTCCCCGACGCGGACGGGGCCTCCGGGCTCCAGGTACGGCGGCTCGAGCAGCGGCGCGTCGTCGGGGGAGAGGTCCGTCGTGCGGCCGTCGTCCAGGACGATGGAGCGGCGCGCGTTCTCCTCGGCGACCCGCCGCGCGGGATCGCCCGGCTCGGCGGCCTCGGTGGGGGCCAGCAGCCGCCCGCCCGAGGCCAGCAGCAGCTCGCCGTAGCTGGTCAGGTCGAACACCTCGGTGACCGTCAGCGTCTCCGACGGCGCGACGAGCATGCCCTCGAACGCCTCGCGCTCGGCGTCGGTCGACGGCAGCGGCAGCACGGCCGCCTCGGGGAGCGCGGCGGTGCCGCACGCGACGGCGGTCGGCGCGGTCAGCTCGGTGAGGCCGTTGTACTCGTCCACGGTGCCGCGGACGACGACCGAGTCGCCGAGCTCGAGCGGCGGCAGCGAGGAGCCGTACACGAAGATGCCGTCGGACGTCGCGTCGTCGCCGTCCCCGCCGTCCTGCACGTGGACCCCCGCGAACCCGCCCTCCTGCAGGTCGCCGACGACGGTGCCGGCCACGGTGACCGTCTGCCCGTCGCGCAGGCTGGCGTCGGCCGGGCCCTGCACCGAGCCGATGGTCACGGTCCCGGCGTCGCAGGTCAGCTCCGCCGGCTCCGGGTCGGGGTCCGGGGTGGAGCCGCCGTTGCGCGTGCCGAAGGTGTTGCTCGCCGGGCCGGTCCAGTCGCCCCAGCCGGTGCCGAGGGGGAGCCGCTGGAGCGACTGCCCCTCCGGTGCGCCGTTCTCGCTGACGCCGATGTCGGTGCTGGTCAGGCCGTTCGCCGGGCCGCCGACGGCGGTGAACGTGCCCTCGTAGCTGAGGAACTCGAGGACCGTGCCCGTAGCGTCGACGAGCGCGATGCCGTCGGGAGAGCCGTTCTGCACGCCGTCGGTCGGGAAGGTCAGGACGGCGACGCCGTCGGTGCCGGCCGGCACGGGGATGCCGGCGGTCGCGCTGTACACCGTGCCGCCGTTGCTGTTGTAGAGGTGGATCCGCAGGCCCGTCAGGTCGGCGTTCGTCGGCGCGGTGACCTCGATCGACTCGCCTTCGTCGCCGCCGGCGTCGTCGTAGTGGATCTCGGTGACGCGGGCGTCGGTCGGGGCCGCGGAGGCGGCGGGTGCGAGCACCAGGCTCCCGGCGGCGAGCGCGCCGACGGTCACCCCCAGGACTGCGGGACGGAGGGACGGGCGTGGGGACACGGGGCTCCTCGGACGACCGGAGTTACGAACCTGGCCATCCTCGCTTATCCCACAGTGACGTCAAGTTGACCGTCGGTGACAAGGTTGCCACTGCTCAGCAGCTGCGGGGTGCCCGTACCGTGTGTCCCCGTGGAGCCGCTGGACCGACCGCTGGACGACGTCTGGTTCACCCGCGACCTGCCGGTGCTGCGGGCGATCGCGCGGCTGGTGGACGCGCCCACGCACGGGGGTGCGCCCTACCTCGGGCAGGTGGTGCCGGCCAGCGGTCTGGCGAAGCCGGAGGTGGCGGCCGCGGCGCGGGCGCTGGTGTCGGCCGGGTACGTCGAGGCGCTGACCAACTACGCCGGCGAGATCGTCCGGTTCACCGGCATCTCGGCGGAGGCCCGGCGGCTGGCCGGGCTCTGGCCGACGCCGCAGGGGGAGTGGGAGCGGCTGCTCGAGCAGCTGGCCGCTCGGGTGGAGAACGCACCCACCGAGGTCGAGCGGGAGCGCTGGCGGGCGATGGCGCAGGCCGCCGACGCCCTCGGCCACGACGACGGCGCGCTGCTGATGGCCGCGCTCGTCGGGGGCTACGTCCCGCGCCGCCGCTGACCCGCGCCGGACGCGGCAGCGCCCCCGCCCGGCGGACCGGACGGGGGCGCTGTCGAGAGACGGTGTCTCAGATCAGAGCGGGTGGACGTTCGCCGCCTGCGGGCCCTTCTGGCCCTGCTCGATGTCGAACGAGATGCGCTGCCCTTCGTCGAGCGAGCGGTATCCGCTGGTCTGGATGGACGAATAGTGGACGAAGACGTCCGGTCCACCACCGTCAGGGGTGGCGAAGCCGAACCCCTTCTCCGCGTTGAACCACTTGACAGTTCCTTCGGGCATTCCCTGCTCCTAGCTGAGTGGTGCATCGGGGTCCTGCCATTGCGCAGTGTGTTCCCGACGCGCAGCACACTAGCCGTACCCGGGGCGAGATGGGGCAGGACCCGCGTCAGCAGCCGACCAGCTGCCGGCAGGCGGGGCAGCGGGGGACGCCCCAGACCATCTGCCAGTCCAGCCCGCCGACCACGGTGACCGGTTCCCCGCACACCGCGTGGCCGGCACCGCCCACGGCCGGGGCGGGCACCGCGTGCGCCACGCCCACCGGGCGGTGCAGCGTGCGGGACTCGCCGCAGCAGAGCGTCTCGGCCGTCCCGACCTCCGCCGCACCCGCGGCGTACCGGCTCCACGTCATGCCCGGGAGCATGCGCCGTCGATGTGTCGGCGGCGTTACCCCCGGCTCACTACAGGCGGCGGCCGTCGCGGTCGAGGATCTCCGAGGGGACGTAGAGCGGCAGCGCCCCGTCGTCCCGGGTCGAGTAGTCCGGGCCGGTGAACGGGCCGCCGGCGCTGCCGGCGGGCAGCGCCAGGGGCTCGGCGCGCCAGGCCTGGACGGTGATCGTCTCCGGCTCGGCCTCCGCCGCGAGGTGCGCCTGCCCGGCGTGCCAGGCCGCCCGCGAGCGGCGCCAGTGGCGGATCACGACGTCGACCCCGAGGAGGACGGCGACCCCGACGCAGACGGTGAACACCGAGTGGACGACGGCCGTGGCGACGTCCAGGGCGGTCAGCTGGGGCCAGCCGATCTCCTCCAGGCGCGCCCCGACCAGCTCCACGAGCACGTAGAGCAGTCCGTAGACCAGGAACGGGATCCGCACGTCCACCTCCTCTCCTCGCTCGACGGTGGAGCAACGACAGGTCGGTGCCCCGGCGAGAGCCGGAGAGGGGCGGAACCGCGACGGCGTCACCCGTCCGGGTGAGCACCGCCGTCTTGCGCTGATCGTGCGGTTCCCGCGCGGCAGGCGTGCGGTGCGGCCCGCAGGCTCGTCGGTGACCGGGACAGCCCGGCCCGCACCGACGACAGGAGTCCCCCGTGCCCCCCGCCACCGCCTTCGCCCCCGTCGCCCGCCCGCGGCTGGCCGCCACGCACTTCCTGCCCGCCGACGAGCGCGGCCGCGCGGTGCTCGCCCGCGCCGTCTCGGTGGCCTTCGCGATCCGGACCGACGCCGACGCTCAGGGGGCCCACGACCTCGACGTCACGGCGATGCTGCTGGCCCGGTGACCCTCAGCGGTTGATCTCCACCAGGAGCACCCAGGCGTTGGCGCTGGCTCCCGCCATGCCGGTCACCAGGGCGACCGCCAGCCAGTAGAGCCCCCCGCCGGCGCCGGCGAGCAGGCTGACCGCGCCTACCACGAGCGCCGCCGACGGCACGAGCAGGAGCACCGGGGCGACCAGCCGCCGCAGCGACGTCCCGGACGACGTCCCGCCGCGGAGCAGCGGAACCAGCGCGGCGACCACCAGCAGCAGCCCGACGGCCCCCAGCTCCGCGGCCAGCGCGCCGACCGGCTGGCCCGGCACCAGGACGCACACGCCGGCCCCGAGCAGGCCGACGAGCAGACCGAGGGTCCGCGCCGCGCGCCCGGGCAGGTCGGGGAACTCCAGCACGCGGGCGAGGTTGATCGAGACCGCCACGAAGAGCAGCCCGGTCAGCGCGGCGCACGCGCCGACCGCGGCGACGGCGAGGTCCGACCAGGCCTCGGGGCGGTACGGCTCCACCTCCGCATCCTGGCCCGCGGGGGCCCGTCCTCGGGACGGTTGAGGGCCTCAAGTCTTTTCACAGGATCGGTCACGCAGCCTCCGGCAGCCGCCGATACGGAGAGGCGTGACGAACTCCGGTGACACGCAGGTGCTGCCCCGCATCCCGGTTCCCGGCGCGGCCGGGCCGGCGCCCACGGTGGCGCTGACCATCGCCGAGCCGACGCCGGTCCCGGTCCCGGTCCCGGTCCCGCAGCAGGCCGCGGCCCCGGCGACCGAGACCATCGCCGCGGTGACCCCCGCGGCGATGGTCTCGGTCCCCGTGGCGGTCGCTGCCGTGGCCGAGGCCGCCGCGGAAGAGGCGCCCGTGGAGCAGGCCCCGGCCGAGGAGGCTGCCGCCGAGGACGCTCCTGCCGAGGAGGTGGCCGAGGCGGCCGTCGAGATGATCGCCCCGGGGCCCGTCGAGTCGCACGAGCGCATCTACGAGGAGGCCATGGCGGCCATCGCCGCGCTGGCCAGCAGCTGGTCGTCGGCGGTGGAGCGCACCACGGGTCGCCACCGCTCGGCCGCCTGAGGGACCCGCGCGCGCAGACCCCCGCTGTGACCGGGGTCACGGCTAGCCTGCCTCATGGCCGCCATCCCGGACTCCATGCCGGTGCTGAGCCGGGGGAAGCACAAGCACCCGTCGCGCGGCGCCTGCTTCCTGGAGTACACGTCGCTCATCGCCGGTGAGCGCTTCAGCGACGCACCCGCCTGCGTCGACCGCGAGCTGGCCGCCGTCCTGCGGCACGCCAACGACCTGCTCACCGATGCCGACCGCCCGCGGCTCGTCCCGCTCCTGGGCCGGGCGGTCGGGCTCGTCGTCCCCCCGCCGACCGCGACGGACGGCTGGCACCCGCCCGCCGGCATGACCGCCGACCAGATCGACGACGCGGTCGGCGCCCACGCCCGGACGACGGCGGCGCTGCACCGCCGCGTGGCCTCCCGGTTCCTCGCCGCCATCGGGTACGTCCCGTCCGCCGAGGAGCACCGCGAGTACGACGACGGCCGCGACCTCGACCGCTTCTTCTGGTTCCTCATGCAGCGGCCGGTGGCGGTGCGCTCGTCCGCCGACTACGTGGGCCGGTTGGTCGACCGGCTCGTCCTGCTGCACGAGAGCTTCGAGGAGGCGCTCGTCGAGCTGGGCCTGCGGCAGCCCGACGCCGTCGTCCCGGCGCCGCGTGCACCGATCGGTGTGACCGGGACCACGCCCGGCTGACCTACCGGTCGTCCGACCGCCACCCTGGGTTCACCTGCGGGGCGCACCCCCGTCCCTGTCCGCGCAGGCCGGGGGCGCTGCCGGTCCCCGCCGCGCCCGAGGCAGTGGTCGTGCCCCGGTCGGTCATGGGGTCGCGTCATGGGAGTTGCCATTGGACTCCGCGCCGGAGTGCCGGTTCGTTGTGGCTGCCAGGTGACCGACCGGCCATCGACCGACCGGCCATCGCAGGAGGAGCGTCATGACGCCTGTCCGGTCGGCGGCCGCGCCCGTCGCCATCGCCCCAGGCTGGAGCCGGACGTGACGGCGGGTCGACGGTGAGGGACGCCGGTGTGGCCGTGGTGACCGGTGCCAACCGCGGGATCGGCCGGGAGGTCGTGCGCCGCCTGGCCGCTCGAGGGGTCACCACGGTGCTGGGTGCGCGCGACCCGGGCCGGGGGGAGGAGGCCGCCCGGGGTATGACCGGTCCGGTCGTGGTCCGCCCGCTCGAGGTGACGGACCCGGACAGCGTCGAGGCGCTGGCCGAGTGGGTGCGCGCCGAGCACGGGGGGCTGGAGTGCTGGTCAACAACGCAGGGGTCGACTACGACACCTGGCAGAGCGCCGTGGAAGCCGATCTGACGGTGGTCGCCGACGCGCTCGCGGTCAACCTCGTGGGGGCCTGGCGCACCGCCGTCGCGCTCGGACCGCTGCTGCGTCGCGGCGGGCGGGTGGTGAACGTGTCCAGCGGCGCCGGCTCCTCCGGGGAGACCGACGGTGCCGGCGGCGTGCCGGCGTACTCGGTGTCGAAGGCGGCGCTGAACATGCTGACGGTGAAGCTCGCCGCCGACCTGCGGCCGCGTGGTGTGCTGGTCAACGCCGTCTGCCCGGGCTGGGTGGCCACCGACATGGGCGGGCGGGGTGGTCGCCCGGTCGCCGAGGGTGCCGCCGGCGTCCTGTTCGCGGTCGACCTCCCCGATGACGGTCCGACCGGTGGCTTCTTCCGCGACGGGCGCCCCGTCCCCTGGTGACCGCTCGGCGCCGCCGGCCGCCATTCCGCCTCGCCCTCGGGTCGCGCATCGGACAGCGCGGTCGGCCGCGGGCTACGGCGTGATGGTCCTCATGGGCCCCTCGGTGACCTCGCGGAGGAGAAGGGCATCACCCCCGCACAACTGGCTGTCCCAGGCCGCGACCACGCTGCGGGCGTGCGGCACGAGGGCTCGACCGGCCGGGGTCAGCACCACCCCCGCGGGCCGCCGTCCGAACAGCGGGGTGCGCAGGTGCTGCTCCAGGGCGCGGATCTGCCGGCTGAGCGCCGGCTGCGACACGAACGACCGCTGCGCGGCAGCTCGTCGGCGACCGCGAGGAAGTACCGGAGATCGCGCACGTGCACGTCCACGGGGCATGGCCACCACCGCGGAGCGGAGGGGAACAGGGCCGCGTCCCGGCCGCCCGGCTCCGCTGTGGGCGAACGCCGGCATGCGGCGCGCCGGGCCCGCGTTGTCCGCGCGACCGGTGAGAGGACACCGGCTCGTGGAGGACGTGATGAGCAGTACCGAGAACCTGCCGCTGGTGCCGCTGGACGACGTGGTCGTCCTGCCCGGCATGGCGGTCCCCCTGGACCTGAGCGAGGCCGAGGTGCGGGTCGCGGTCGAGGCCGCGCGCTCCGCCGACGGCTCGGCGCGCGTCCTGCTGGCGCCGCGGCTGCACGGCCGGCACGCCGCGGTCGGCGCGATCGCCGCCGTGGAGCAGATCGGCCGGCTGCCGAGCGGGCAGCCGGGTGCGCTGGTGCGCGGCCTGGCCCGCGCCCGGATCGGCGCCGGAGCGAGCGGCCCCGGCGGTGCCCTGTGGGTCGACGTCACCCCGATGGCCGAGGAGGTCGACGGCGAGCGGACCAAGGAGCTCGCCCGCGAGTACAAGGGCCTGGTCGTGTCCGTGCTGCAGGCGCGCGGCGCCTGGCAGTTCATCGACGGCGTGCAGCGGCTCGGCGACCCGGCCGAGGTCGCCGACACCGCTGGCTACGCCTCCTACCTGACGGCCGAGCAGAAGCTCACCCTGCTGGAGACGGCGGACGTCGCCCGGCGCCTGGAGCTGGCCATCGGCTGGGCGCGGGAGCACCTGGGCGAGCTCGACGTCGCCGAGACGATCCGCAAGGACGTCCAGGAGGGCATGGACCGCCAGCAGCGGGAGTTCCTGCTGCGGCGGCAGCTGGACGCGATCCGCAAGGAGCTGCGCGAGCTGGAGGGCGGCGACGGCGACGAGCCGGCCGACCTGCGCTCCCGCGTGGAAGCCGCCGACCTGCCCGAGCACGTCCGGCAGGCCGCCGTGCGCGAGGTCGACAAGCTCGAGCGGACCTCCGAGCAGTCCCCGGAGGCCGGCTGGGCGCGCACGTGGCTGGACACCGTCCTGGAACTGCCGTGGAACGAGCGGACCGACGACGCGTACGACGTGGTCGGCGCCCGGGCGGTGCTCGATGCCGACCACGCCGGCCTCGAGGAGGTCAAGGACCGGATCACCGAGCACCTGGCGGTGCGCAAGCGTCGCGAGGAGCGCGGGCTGGGCGTGGTGGGCGGCCGGCGCAGCGGCGCCGTGCTGGCCCTGGTCGGTCCGCCGGGGGTCGGCAAGACCTCGCTGGGGGAGTCGGTGGCCCGCGCGATGGGCCGCTCGTTCGTGCGCGTGGCCCTCGGGGGCGTGCGTGACGAGGCCGAGATCCGGGGCCACCGCCGCACCTACGTCGGCGCGCTGCCCGGCCGCATCGTCCGGGCCGTCCGGGAGGCCGGGTCGATGAACCCCGTCGTGCTCCTGGACGAGGTCGACAAGCTCGGCAGCGACTACCGCGGCGACCCCGCGGCCGCCCTGCTGGAGGTCCTCGACCCCGCCCAGAACCACACGTTCCGCGACCACTACCTCGAGGTGGAGCTGGACCTCTCCGACGTGGTCTTCCTCGCCACGGCCAACGTGCTCGAGGGCATCCCCGCCCCGCTGCTGGACCGGATGGAGGTCGTGCGGCTGGACGGCTACACCGAGGACGAGAAGCTGGTCATCGCCCGGGACCACCTCCTGCCGCGCCAGCTCGAGCGCGCCGGGCTGACCGCCGAGGAAGCCACGGTCACCGACGAGGTGCTGCGGGCGCTGGCCGCCGAGCACACCCGCGAGGCCGGCGTCCGCGACCTGGAGCGCCAGCTCGCGCGGCTCCTGCGCAAGGTGACCACGCGGCTGGCCACCGGTTCCGGTCCGGTGGTCGTCGACCGGCCCCTCCTGCGGGAGCTGCTGGGCCGGCCGCGGTTCACCCCGGAGCCGGCCGAGCGGACCGCGGTCCCCGGCGTGGCCACCGGGCTGGCGGTGACCGGCACCGGCGGTGACGTGCTGTTCGTGGAGGCGTCGCTGGCGGATCCGGAGACCGGCGGCACCGGGCTGCGGATGACCGGGCAGCTCGGCGACGTGATGAAGGAGTCGGCGCAGATCGCGCTGTCGTTCCTGCGGTCGCACGGGGCGGAGCTGGAGCTGCCGGTCTCCGACCTGCGGGAACGCGAGGTGCACGTGCACGTGCCCGCCGGGGCGGTACCGAAGGACGGGCCCAGTGCCGGTATCACCATGGTGACCGCGCTGGCCTCCGCGCTGTCCGGGCGGCCGGTGCGCAGCGATGTCGCCATGACCGGCGAGGTGTCCCTCACCGGCCGGGTGCTGCCCATCGGCGGGGTCAAGCAGAAGCTGCTCGCCGCGCACCGCGCCGGGATCAGCACGGTGCTGCTCCCGGCCCGCAACGAGCCCGACCTCGACGACGTCCCGGAGGCCGTGCGGGCGGCGCTCACCGTCCACCTGGTCGGTGACGTCCGTGACGTCGTCGCCCTCGCCCTGGAGCCGGCCGCCACCACCACGGCGCCCTCGCTCGCGGCATGAGCCCAGGCGCGCCCGCTGCGGACCGGGATGTCGCCCGGCTCCTCCCCGCCGGGGGGGGGGGGGGGGGGGGGGGGGGGGGGGGGGGGGGGGGGGGGGGGGGGGGGGGGGGGGGGGGGGGGGGGGGGGGGGGGGGGGGGGGGGGGGGGG
>NZ_JBJGZV010000036.1:0-57404 GCF_054050715.1 Blastococcus sp. SYSU D00669 | reverse complement strand
ACCTGACAGATCGCGATGTCAATCAACCAAAGGAATCCCCACCCGGATCCGAGAACCCGGGCATCGGGGGTTTGTTACTTGGCACTGACTTTCGGCACGCTGTTGAGTTCTCAAGGAGCGGACGCGCGCGATCTCCGGCCGTTTTGCGGCCTTTGTTCGCGGCGGTGTTCCCACTGTACACCGGGCTCCGCAGCAGTCGAACCTCGGGGGCTCGGCCGGCGGTTTCCCAGGCCTCGCGGCCCGGTCCGTTCTCGCTCGGTGCAGGAAGAACCATACACGTCCCCGGAGGGGCGTGCACGGGGGGTCCTGGAGGCCCTCCGGCGACGCGACGCCGTCCCGTTCTCAGGCCACCCCGGCGGGGCGGAACTGCACGCTGACCCGCGGGCCGACGGGCTTCGCCGTCTTGGGGATGCAGTGCTCCCACGTGCGCTGGCAGGAGCCGCCCATGACGACGAGGTCCCCGTGCCCCAGGGGGAAGCGGAGGCTCTCCCCACCGCCCACGGGTCGCAGCATCAGCGGCCGCGGCGAGCCGAACGACACGATCGCGACCATCGTGTCCTGCGTCCGGCCGCGGCCGATCCGGTCGCCGTGCCAGGCGACGCTGTCGCGCCCGTCCCGGTACAGGCACATCCCCGCGGACACGAAGGGCTCGCCGAGCTGCGGTGCGTAGTACCCGTTCAGCGCCTCCCGCGCCTCGGTGAGCAATGGGTGCGGTAGCTCCTCGTGCCCGCCGTACCAGCGCAGCAGGCGGGGCACGGCGACCTCGCGCTCGTACATCTGCCGGCGGTCGGCCCGCCAGCCGATGTCGCCGAGCAGCACCTCGAGCACGGCGTCGGAGCCGGTGACCCAGCCCGGCAGGTGGTCGACCCACGCGCCGCTGCTCAACGTGTGCCGCACCACCGAGCCGGCCAGCGGGGTGAGCGCGGCCTCCTCGGCCAGGTCCCACATCGAGGGCTGGTGCACCAGCGTCATGGCTGCACGCTAGCGCAGGTTTCGCACATGTGTGCGAAAAGCTGTGGATTCAGGCGGTGAGCGCGAGGACGAACGGCAGGACCCCCGCAGCTCCGGCCCGCCGCAGCGCACGGCCGGCCACCGTCACCGTCCACCGCGAGTCGGCGAGGTCGTCGACCAGCAGCACCGGCGAGTCCCCGGTCGACCGCAGCGCCTCGGCGAGCTCCGGCCCGACCACGATGCGCTCCCACACCCCCGCCAGGCGGAAGGCGCTGTTCCCGCCAGGTTGGCCGGTCGGCCCGCCGTGCGCCAGCGAGAGCGCACCCAGGTAGGGCAGCCGGCCCATCCGCGCCAACCCCTCGGCCACGCCGGTGATCAGCTGCGGCCGGCGGCGTGACGGCATGGCGACCACGGCCCCGGGTCGCTCGGCCCAGTCCCAGGCCTTGAGCACTCTCGCACACGCGGTCATGAGCTCCTCGTCCGGAGCACGGTCGGTCAGGGCCCGGCGGACGGGCACGTCGAAGGCCGCGTCCGGGTCCTCCTCGATCCCCGGCGCCTCCAGGTCGACCACCCCGCCGACGCCGTCGTCACCGAGCAGCGTGCGCAGCCGCTGGCCCCAGCCGAGGTCGGTGAGCCGGGCGATCGCCCGGCCGGGCTGGACCTGCTCGTCGGCGGCGATCTTCCCCTTCACGCCCACGCCGAGCCGGTCAGCGCCGGTGGGCCACTGGGCCCGCGGCGCGAGCTCGACGCCGGGCCGGTCGAGCACCGCAGCGGCGGCCTCGGCCGCTCCCGCCGGGACGTCGACCGGGTACCAGGCGCCGGCGCAGACGTCGCAGCGGCCGCACGGCGCGGCGGTGGGGTCGTCGAGCGCCTCCTGGAGGAAGGCCATGCGGCACTGCGCCTCGTCGACCGGGCGGGAGTAGGCGATCATGGCCCGCTGCTCCGCCTCCCGGGTCCGGTGCACCCGGGCGTAGCGGTCGGCGTCGTAGACCCACGGCTGCCCGGTCGAGCGCCAGCCGCCCTGGACCCGCTCGACGGCGCCGTCGACCGCGAGCACCTTGAGCAGCAGCTCCAACCGCGAGCGGCGGACGTCGGCGACCGTCTCCAGCCGCGCCACCGACCACGCCCCGCCGTCGGCCATCGCCGAGAGCACCGCCGCCGCGTGGTCCTCCCGCGGCATGGACGAGGTGGCGAACCACTGCCAGATCGCCAGGTCCTCCGGACCGGGCAGCAACAGGACGTCGGCCTTGTCGACCGCGCGGCCGGCGCGGCCGACCTGCTGGTAGTAGCTGACCGGGGACGACGGCGCCCCGAGGTGGACGACGAAGCCGAGGTCGGGCTTGTCGAAGCCCATGCCCAGCGCCGAGGTGGCGACGAGCGCCTTCACCGTGTTGGAGCGCAGCGCCTCCTCGGCCTCCCGCCGGTCGGCGTCGTCGAGGCGGCCGGTGTAGGCGCGCACGTCGTACCCCGCGTCACGCAGCAACGAGGCGGTCTCCTCCGCCGCCGCGACGGTGAGCGTGTAGACGATGCCGCTGCCCGGCAGGTCGCCCAGGTGGGCCGCCAGCCAGGCGAGCCGGGCGCGGTCGGTGGGCAGCCGCAGCACGCCGAGGCGCAGGGAGTCGCGGGCCAGCGGGCCGCGCACCGTCGTCACCTCGACGCCGCCGGCGCCGAGCTGCTCGGCCACGTCGGCCACGACGCGCTCGTTGGCGGTGGCGGTGGTGGCCAGCACGGGGGTGCCCGCGGGCAGCGAACCGAGCAGGTCGCGGATGCGCCGGTAGTCCGGCCGGAAGTCGTGCCCCCAGTCGGAGACGCAGTGCGCCTCGTCGACGACCAGCAGGCCGCAGCGGCGGACGAGGTCGGGCAGCTGCTCCTCGCGGAACCTCGGGTTGGTGAGCCGCTCCGGGGAGACGAGCAGCACGTCGACCTCGTCGGCGGCCAGACGCGCGGCGACGTCGTCCCACTCGGTGGCGTTGGCGCTGGAGATCTCGACGGCCCGGATGCCGGCCCGCGACGCGGCCGCCACCTGGTCGCGCATGAGCGCGAGCAGCGGGGAGACCAGCAGCGTCGGGCCGGTGCCCCGGCGGCGCAGCAGGGCGGTGGAGACGAAGTAGACCGCCGACTTCCCCCAGCCGGTGCGCTGCACGACCAGGGCCCGCTGGCCGTGCTCGACCAGCGCGGCGACGGCGACGTCCTGCCCCTCGCGGAAGACTGCGTCGGGACGGCCGGTCAGCTCGCGGAGGACGGCGAGGGCCTCCTCCCCGACGGAGGTGGACAGCCCGGACGGCGCGACAGCGGTGCTCACGGGGTCCGACAGTAGGCACGGCCACCGACGGGAGCGGGGGCCCGGCGCCACGAGCTGTGGACAGGGAGCAGAATCGACCGTGATGCGACCGCCGGACAACCACGTGCACACCGAGTGGTCGTGGGACACCGCCGACTCGGCCTCGATGGTCAGCGCCTGCACGCGGGCGGTCGCCGAGGGGTTGCCGGCGATCGCCTTCACCGAGCACCTCGACTTCACCGTCTGGCACGACGAGGACCTCGCCACGACGTCCGGGCTCCTCGGCCGGCACCCTGGCCAGCAGCTGCCCATCGACGTCGAGGGTTACTTCGCCGACATCGCCGAGTGCCGCGAGCGCTTCCCCGAGCTGCGGATCTGGTCGGGCATCGAGGCCGGCGAGCCGCACCTGTTCGCCGCCAGCATCGGCCGGCACCTCGAGCAGTCGCCGGTCGACCGGGTCCTCGGCTCGCTGCACTCCCTCGAGCTCGACGGTCACCTGGTCGGCGTCACCCGGCTGCTGTGGTCCGACCCCGACGGGACGATGCGCCGCTACCTGGCCGAGGTGGTGGACATGGTCGAGTCCAGCGACGTCTTCCAGGTGCTCGCGCACGTGGACTTCCCGCGCCGCTACTGGCCCGGGGGGACGCACCGGTTCGTCGAGAAGGACTTCGAGGAGGAGTACCGGGCGGTGTTCCGCGCGCTCGCCGGCACCGGGCGGGCGCTGGAGGTCAACACGAGCAGCCCGCTGGCCTCGGCCGACCTCCTGCGCTGGTTCCGCGAGGAGGGCGGGGAGGCGGTCAGCTTCGGCAGCGACGCGCACCAGCCGCGGTCGGTCGGGCAGCGGTTCGACCTCGCCGTCGACGTCGTCGAGTCCGCCGGCTTCCGACCCGGCCGCGACCGGTTCGACTTCTGGCGCCGTTGACCGGTCAGGCCGGCCGGCGGGTCACCGCGACCAGGTAGCGGCAGCTCGCCGGGCCCGTGTTGAGGTAGGCGCACGGCTGCGGCTCGCCGAGCTCCAGGCAGTCCCCGACGGCCAGCTCGTGCACGACCTCCCCTTCCCGGAAGGCGAGCCGGCCCTCGAGCACCCAGATCTGGTGGTGCGTGAAGGCGTAGGAGTCGGCGGGGTAGGCGACCTCGGCCCCGGCCGGGAGGGTGACCTCGACCAGCTCGAGCGGTCCGCCCGTCGACGGCGAGACCGCGCGGCGCAGGTAGCCGGTGGCGGGATCGGTCCAGGTCGGCTGCTCCGCCCGCCGCGCCAGCCGGCGGGGAGCGCCGCCCTCCGCCCGGGCCACGAGCTCGGACAGGGTCATGCCCAGCGCCCCCGACAGCTTCCCGAGGAGCGCCGCGGTCGGCTGCGCCTCCCCGCGCTCCACCTTGCCGATCATCGCCCGCGAGACGCCCGACCGGTCGGCCAGGACGGCGGCCGACCAGCCCCGTGCGCGCCGGGCGCCGCGCAGGGTCCCGGCCAACGACTCGGTCAGTGGATCGGCCACGGTGTTCACCATAGGAGCAGGAGCGGCTACTTTCGTATCCCGTGAGCGCCTTCGCGATCCGGGACGCCTCGCCGGGCGACGGCGCCGCCTGCGCCGCCGTCTACGCGCCGTACGTCACCGACACCGTCATCACCTTCGAGTACGAGCCGCCGACGGCGGCCGAGATGAGCGCCCGGATCGGCCGCGCCCGGCAGGCCCACGCCTGGCTCGTCCTCGAGGACGGCGGCCGGGTCGCCGGGTTCGCCTACGGCGTCCCGTGGAACGAGCGCGCGGCCTACCGGTGGGCCTGCGCGGTGAGCGTCTACATCGAGCCGGGACGGCGGCGCACCGGGGCGGGCCGGGCGCTCTACGAGACGCTGTTCGACCGGCTGGTGGCCCGCGGGTACCGCACCGCCGTCGCGGGCGTCACGCTGCCCAACCCCGCCAGCGAGGGGCTGCACCGAGCGCTGGGCTTCGAGCCGGTCGGCACCTACCGCCACATCGGCTGGAAGCTGGGCGGCTGGCACGACGTGGCGTGGCTGCAGAAGACGCTGACCGACGGCGAGGACCCGCCCGCCGAGCCCCGCTGACGCGCCGGCTCAGCCGGCCTGGGGCAGCTCCTCCTCGGCCGGCAGCGGACCGGGGCGACCCCACAGCCAGCCCTGACCGAGCCGGATCCCGCGGGCGGCGAGCAGGTCGCGCTCGGCGGGGACCTCGACGCCCTCCGCCACCACCGACGCGCCGATGCCCTCGGCGAAGCCGACCATCGCCGTCACCAGCGCCTGCCGGGCCGGGTCGGCGTGCACCCCGCTGACGATCCCGGCGTCGAGCTTGATGGTGTCGGGCTCCAGCCGCAGGACGTGCCGCAGCGAGGCGTAGCCGGCGCCGGCGTCGTCCACGCTGACCGGCAGGCCCGCCCGCCGCAGCCGCTCACGCACCCGCAGGACGGCGGTGTAGTCGCGGATCGGGCGGTGCTCGGTGATTTCCACGCCGACGACCTGAGGACGGTCGGTGAGCAGGAGGTCGAGGACGGCGGGGTCGACCAGCGCGTCGGGCGAGAGGTTCACCGAGACCGGTACGTCGAGCGGCCGCGCGTCCAGGACGTCGAGCACCGCGGCCAGCGCGACGCGCTCGATGACCGTGCCCCGCCCGCTGAGCGCCGCCTGCGCGAACACCGTCGCCGTGTCGGCGCCGTCGAACCGGGTCAGCGCCTCGTAGGCGACGGTCCGGCCGCTGCCGATCTCCACGATCGGCTGGAAGACCGTGCGCATGCCCCGGCCCGGCAGTTCATCGACGAACCGGTCGCGGGCCCGCTCCTCGTCGTCCAGCACGCCGATGCGCTGGCTGACCAGCTCGGCGAGGAACTCGACGAAGCGGGCGGAGTCGGCGTCGAGCTGCGCGCGCTCGCTCTGGCTGAGGCAGCAGAGCATGCCCACCGCCCGGCCGTCGGCGGCCCGGATCGGGGCACCCACGTAGGCGCCGATGCCGACCGGCTCGGCGAGGTCGCGGGTGCGGCTGTCACGGCCGGCCGCGTTCACGACCGGCGGCACCAGCCCGGAGAGGACGCGGACGCAGAACGTGCCCTCGATCGGAGCCGAGAGCCCGGCCGCGATGTCGACGGTGTCGAGGTGGCCGGCCACGAGCCGGACGCGCTGCTCCTGGTCGGTGAAGTCGGCCAGGTAGGCGACATCGGTGCCGACCCGCTCGCGCGCGGTGTCCAGCAGCCAGGTCACCCACGGGTCGCCGACGATGCGGTCCAGGACGCTCCCTGCTGGGGCAGACACAGGTCCGCTCCGCCTCCCTACCGGCTCGCCGCTGCTGGGCCGAGCCGTCCCGACAGCGAGACGTAGGGAGCCGGCTCTGTCCCGGGAGTCTGTACCGAACGGCGGCCGAACACCACCACCTTGCGGTCCCTGGCGGTCTCGGACGAAGTACTTCACCGCTAAGGAACTTGCGGCTAGGGTCTCCCCCGTGTCCGCGCGCGTCGTCATCGCCCTCGGCGGCAACGCGATGACCGGCCCCGACGGGTCGGCCACCCCGCGCGCCCAGCGGGACGCCATCGCCGCGGCCTCCGACCACGTCGCCGAGGTGGTCGCCGCCGGCGTCGAGGTGGTGCTGACCCACGGCAACGGTCCGCAAGTGGGCAACCTCCTGGTCAAGAACGAGCTCGCCGCGCACGTGGTCCCGCCGGTGCCGCTGGACTGGAACGTCGCGCAGACCCAGGCCACGATCGGCTTCACCCTGTGCGACGAGCTCGACGCGGCGCTGGCCGCCCGCGGTCTCGACCGGCGCACCGCCGCCCTGGTCACCCGCACGCTCGTCGACCCCGACGACCCCGGGTTCGCCGAGCCGTCGAAGCCGGTCGGCCGCTTCCTCCCGCGCGAGCAGGCGGAGCGGTTCACCGCGCTGGGCCAGACCTGGGAGGACCGCGGGGAGCGCGGCTGGCGCCGCGTCGTCGCCTCCCCCGAGCCGCGGTCGGTCGTCGACTACCCGGCCATCCACGCGCTCGCCCAGGCCGGTTTCGTCGTCGTCTGCGCCGGCGGTGGCGGGGTCCCGGTGGTGGACGACGGCGGCACCCGTGCCCTGCGCGGCGTCGAGGCCGTCATCGACAAGGACCTGACCGCGGCGATCCTGGCGCACGAGCTGGGCGCGGACACGCTGGTCATCGCCACCGACGTCCCGAACGTGATGGTCGACTTCGGCACGCCGGCGCAGCGGCCGCTCGGCCGGGTCACCGCGGCCGAGCTGCGGGAGCACGCCGCCGCCGGCCAGTTCGCCCGGGGCAGCATGGGCCCCAAGGTCGCGGCCGCCCTGCGGTTCGTGGAGCGGGCAGGGGCCCGTTCCGTCATCACGTCCCTCGAGCACATCGCCGACGCCGTCTCCGGTGACGACGCCGGCACCGTCCTGACCGCCTAGGAAGAGGAAACCGATGCCCGCACCGATCGAGGTCCGCAAGGTCCCGCTGCACAACGTCAGCGACGCCTCCGAGCTCGCCAAGCTCATCGACGACGGCGTCATGGAGGCCGACCGGGTCATCGCCGTGATCGGCAAGACCGAGGGCAACGGCGGCGTCAACGACTACACGCGGATCATCGCCGACCGGGCCTTCCGCGAGGTGCTGCTGGAGAAGGGCACCCGCAGCAAGGAGGACGTCGCGCAGATCCCGATCGTGTGGTCGGGCGGCACCGACGGCGTCATCAGCCCGCACGCCACGATCTTCGCCACGCTGCCCGAGGACGCCGTCGAGAAGACCGACGAGCCGCGGCTGACCGTCGGGTACGCGATGAGCGACGTCCTCCTGCCCGAGGACATCGGCCGGATCTCCATGGTCGAGAAGGTGGCCGAGGGCGTGCGCCGGGCGATGGCCGAGGCCGGCATCACCGACCCCGCCGACGTCCACTACGTGCAGACGAAGACGCCGCTGCTGACCATCGAGACGATCCGCGACGCGAAGAACCGCGGCAAGGACACCTACTACGACGAGCCGCACGGCTCGATGGACCTGTCCAACGGCACCACGGCGCTCGGCATCGCCGTCGCCCTCGGCGAGATCGAGATGCCGAAGCAGGAGCAGGTCATGCGCGACCTGTCGCTCTACAGCGCGGTCGCCTCCTGCTCCTCGGGCGTCGAGCTGGACCGGGCGCAGATC
The DNA here is from genome assembly GCF_054050715.1 of Blastococcus sp. SYSU D00669. Classification (NCBI taxonomy): domain Bacteria; kingdom Bacillati; phylum Actinomycetota; class Actinomycetes; order Geodermatophilales; family Geodermatophilaceae; genus Blastococcus; species Blastococcus sp. SYSU D00669. Next base: position 49,051 of record NZ_JBJGZV010000036.1, on the reverse strand, counting down.
GTCGTCGTCGGCAACGCCCGCGGCCACGGCGGCAACTACCGGATCGGGCACTCGGTGATGAAGGACGCCCTCGACCAGGACGGCATCTGGGACGCCATCCGCCAGGCCGGCCTCGACCTGCCCGAGCGCCCGCACGTCAGCGACCTGGGCGACCGGCTGGTCAACGTCTTCCTCAAGTGCGAGGCCGACCCGACCGGCTACGTCCGCGGCCGGCGCAACGCGATGCTGGACGACTCCGACGTCTTCTGGCACCGGCAGATCAAGGCCACCGTCGGCGGTGTCGCCGCCTCGGTGACCGGCGACCCGGCGGTGTTCGTCTCCGTCGCGGCGGTGCACCAGGGCCCGTCCGGCGGCGGCCCGGTCGCCGCGATCGTCAAGGCCTGAATTCCCTGACGACGGCCTGTCCCGCTCTCGGCGCCGAGAGCGGGACAGGCCGTCGTCGTCTCAGGGCTTGACGAGGATGCGGATGGGGTTGCCGTCGCGCTCGTGCAGGCGGCGGATCCCCTCCCCGAGGTCCTCCAGGCCGACGACCGCGCTGATAGACCGCGAGAGGTCCAGCCGGCCGGCGGCGACCAGGCCGGCGAGCGTGCCGATGTCCTCGTTCTTGTAGCCGAGGTGGCCCAGGACCTGCTTGCGCAGCAGGTTGAACACCATCGTCGGGCCGAGCGAGACGTCCTGGCCGCTCATGCCCACGCCGACCAGCCGGCCGCCGGGGCGGATCAGCTGCAGGGCCTGCTCGAACGTCGCCTTGAGCCCGACGGCGTCGAAGGCGACGTCGAGCAGCCGGCCCCCGGTCACCGCGGCGACCTGCGCCTGCAGATCCGGGTCACGGGAGTCGAAGGCGTGGTCGGCGCCCACCTCCAGCGCCCGCGCCCGGACCTCCTCGTCGAGGTCGAACGCGACGATCGGGTGGGCGCCGACGAGGCGGGCCAGCTGGACGACGTGCGTGCCGACGCCGCCGATCCCCCACACGCCGACCGCCTCGCCGATGCGGACCTGCCCGGTGTGCACGACCGCGCCGAACGGCGTCGAGACGGCGTCGGCGAGGATCGCGGCCTGGTCCATGGGGACGCCGTCGGGCACCCGCGTGAGGCCGAACGCCTGCGCCACCGTGTACTCCGCCCAGGCGCCGTCGTAGGCGAACGCCATCAGGCGCACGTTCGAGCACTCGCCGAAGCGCCCGTGCAGGCAGAACTCGCAGACGCCGCAGGGCCGCCCCGCGGCCGGGACCACGCGGTCGCCCACGGCCCAGCCGACGACGCCGGGGCCGAGCTCGGCGATCGTGCCGGAGGCCTCGTGCCCCTGGGTGATCACGTCGGGGACGCCGGGCCCGCCGAAGACGCCGTCGATCAGGCTGAGGTCGGAGTGGCAGATGCCGCAGTACTCCACCTCGACCAGCACCTCGCCGGGGCCGGGCTCGGGGATGGGCACGTCCTCGACCGCCCACTCGCGGGTCGCCTTGCGGAAGCGCTGGGCACGCATCGTCGCCGCCATGCCCGCCACTGTGTCAGCCGCGACGGGGCGGCCGGTCAGCGGCGGGTCAGCTGCGGTCGGAGGTGGGGACGACGGCGCCGGCCAGCTGGCGGAAGCCGCGGCCGGCCAGCTCCAGGAGCTGCTCCGGCGGCTGGTCCGGCGACCACGCGGTGAAGGCCGCGCCGACCACCGCGCCCGACGCGTAGGCGACCAGCGCGGCCAGGTAGGCGTCGCCGGGCAGCTGCCGGTGCATCCAGCCGGCGATCGACGCCTCGACGTGGCGGTAGGCGGTGCGCTGGTAGGCCGACAGCTCCGGGTCGTCCACCAGGCGCCGGCGGACGGCGAGCAGGTGGCGGTGGCCGGTGAGGTAGGACAGCCACACCCCGCCCAGCGCGGCCCACACGTCGGCGGCGCCGTCCGCCTCGGCGAGCAGCCGCTCCAGCCGCTCCGCGTCCTCGGGATCGGGGTCGAACAGGACAGCGGCCTTGGTGGCGAAGTGGTTGAAGAAGGTCCGCCGGGAGACCCCGGCCGCCGCCGCGATGTCGTCGACCGTGACGGCGGTGAAGCCCCGGCGGCCGACCAGCTCGACGGCGGCCGCCTGCAGCGACCGCCAGCTCTCGCGCCGCTTCGCCTCCCGGACCGGCAGCGCTGGCACGCCGGTCACGGTAGCCGCTTCCCCGGACCGGAACGTGCTCCTAAAGTTCGTTGCACTCAGTGCAACATCAGCGACGGGAGCGGGCACATGGCGGGACGTCTCGAGGGCAAGGTCGCCTTCATCACCGGCGCGGCGCGGGGGCAGGGGCGCGCGCACGCCGTCCGGCTCGCCGCGGAGGGGGCCGACGTCATCGCCCTCGACATCTGCCGGGACGCCGAGACGACGTCCTACCCCGGCCCGACCGTCGAGGACCTCGAGGAGACCGCCCGCCTGGTCGAGGAGCAGGGCCGCCGGGTCGTCGCCCGCCCGGCCGACATCCGCGACTTCGAGGGCCTGTCCGCGGTCGTCGAGGAGGGGGTCGGCGAGCTCGGCCGGCTCGACGTCGTCGTGGCCAACGCGGGCATCTGCTCGGCAGCGATGTCGTGGGAGATCCCCGTGGAGAAGTGGCGGGAGACGATCGACACCAACCTCACCGGCACGTTCTTCACGGTCAAGGCCACGGTGCCGACGCTGATCGAGCAGGGCACCGGCGGCTCGATCATCATCACCAGCTCGGTCGCAGGGCTGCGCGGGCTGCCCTTCCTCGCCGACTACGCCGCCAGCAAGCACGGCGTGGTCGGGCTGGCGAAGACCATGGCCAACGAGCTGGCGCAGTTCGGCATCCGGGTGAACACCCTGCACCCGCACGGCGTGGCCACGGGCATGCAGCCCAGCGAGATGTTCGAGCTGACCCAGGAGTACGCGGCGACGCTCGGCCCGATCTTCATGGGGTCGCTGCCCGACCCGATCTCCACGCCGGAGGACATGGCCCACGCCGTGGCGTTCCTGGCCTCCGAGGAGTCGCGGCACGTCACCGGCATCCAGCTGCCGGTCGACCTCGGCACGCTGGCCCGCTGACCCGGCGCGGCCGGCGGACGGCTGGTGCGGGGAGGCACCCCCGGGACCCCTGGGACCCCGCCACCGCCCGCCTGCCGCGCGCGGGCCGGGGCAGTTCCTAACCTCCGCGGCCATGTCGCTCTTCTCGCGCCGCGGCCAGGCCGCCGGCGAGGCGCCGGTGCTGCCCTACGACCCCCGCTCGCCCGAGGGGCTGGCCGCCCGCTGGGTGCAGTGGGTCGCCGCGGGCGGCATCGACGACCCGATCCAGGACAGGACCGGTGAGTTCGCCGCCGCCAACCAGCCCGACGACGTCTGGTTCCTGGCCGGCTCCTACGGCAAGCGCGTCGAGCGGGCCTGCGTCGTCCCCGAGGGCCGCGACCTGTTCATCCCGCTGCTCAACTTCTGGGCCCGGGCGAAGGACGGCGAGCTCCGCGCGGAGGGCGGCACCGGCTCCCTCGCGGTGGACGGGGTCGCGTACGAGCCGCAGGAGATCTCCACGCCGGTGCCGTTCCCCGTCGCCGGCAAGGCGCTCAACGCGATCACGTCGCGGACCAAGCCGGTGGAGATGCGCGTCTGGGGGCTGTGGGGGCTGGTGCCCGGCCTGCCGCTGGGCGAGCACGTGCTGCGCGCGGTCGGCGGGTTCGGCGAGGAGTTCGCCCTCGACGTCGTCTACCGGCTCACCGTCGCCCCGGCGCACGTGCAGGTGACCTACGACCTCTGGTAGGTCAGGCGACCCGCAGCCGCGCCCGCGGCGCGGCCACCGGGGCGACCGGGGCGGCCACGGTGCAGCGGTAGGTGGTCCCGCCGTCCTGGACGGCGAAGGTCTCGCCGTCCGGACCGCTGCCGTGCAGCACCACGGTGTCGAACCGCTCGGCCAGCCGCCGCAGGGCGGCGAGGTCGGCGACGTCGACGACGGTGCCGGTGGGGGTGAACGAGCCGACCGGCACCAGGCGCTCGTCGAGGCCGGCGAGAGCGGACGGCGCGCGGCCGGACCAGAGCGCCAGGGCGGTCACCGCCGCGGCGGCGGCCAGCAGGCCGAGGGCGGCCATGCGGGCCGTGCGCAGGGGGACGACCACGCCGAAGACGTCGAAGGCGCGCGGCACCACCCGCTCGGCGGGCGCCGACGCCTGGGTCGACGGGGCGAGCAGGGCGGCGTCGCCGGACACGCGCAGCGCGGTGCCGTCGAGGGAGAAGGACAGGGCCGGCAGCGGGGCCAGGGGGACGTCGGCGCCGGCCACCACCGCTGTCGCCTCGACGACCGGCGTGACGGTGAGGGTCGCGCCCGCGCTCCCCGCACCGATCTCGTCGTTGTGCCGGTCGAGCAGCGTCGCCGCAGCCGCGGGGTCGAGGACGACGGTGGCGGTGCCCGCGCCGTCCTGGAGCGGGACGGCCGCACCGGAGGCGAGCGGGGCGCTCCAGCCGTCGGGCGCCGTGAGGGCGAGGTCGAGCCGGAGGCTGCCGGTGGTGGCGGCCAGGGCCTCGCCGCTGACGGTGTGGGCGAAGGTGACGGTGAGCGGGCCGGCGAGGCGCACGAAGACCGGGTCACCGGTGCCGACGGTCCCGTCCGGGTAGGTGGTGCTGCGGGCCGCCGTGCCCGCGTAGTCGAAGGTGCCCTGCTGGGTGACCGGCAGCGACCACGTCTCGGTCGCGGTGGACGGCAGGGCGAACAGGACCGCGGAGCCGACCGCGGCGAGGGCGGTCACGGCGCCGGCGCCGGCCGCGGCGCGGTGCAGGTGCGCGCGGGCGGCCGGGGACAGGGAGAGGGAGGACGCCACCTGGCGCGGGCTGCGCGCCGGGCGCCGGGCGCCCCGGTGCCGCCCACGGGGACGGCGGGTCGGCCACAGCACGCCGACCGCGGCGAGCGCGGCGAGCGCGAGGACCCACGGTGAGCGGACCAGGTTGAGCGCCTCGCCGCCCTGCGGGACGTGCAGCCACAGCTCGCCGATCACGTCGGCGGCGGTGGGGTGGTCGGGGTCGAGCCAGTCGTTGCTGTCGCCCTTGGTCACGAATCCGGCGCCGTCGAGCTCGACGATGCGGTGCATGACGGTGGTGCCGAGCGAGGGGCTGTCGTAGGCGACGACGTCGCCGACCTGGTAGTCGCCGGTGGCCCGCAGCACCGCCAGGTCACCGGTCTCGAAGCGCGGCGCCATGCTCTCGCCGTGCGTGCTCAGGTAGCTGGTGCTCCCGCCGAGCGCCGCCGGCCAGAACAGCCAGGCGGCCGCCAGCAGCACGGCCCCGAGGCCGAGGCCGACGATCCTGCGCACGAGAGGCTCCGTAGGGAAGGTCCGGGGCGGGCGGCGGACCGCCCGCCCCGGAGGCGGGATGGGATCAGTCGTTGTCGACGACGGTCAGGCCGACCGCGTCGAAGGCGGTGAACAGCGGGTCGCCGACGACGTCGCAGGTGATCGTCATGTCGGTCGTGTAGGTGCCCAGCGTGCAGGTGTGCGGCGACCCGACCAGGGTGCTGCCGCTCTTCAGCGTCAGGGTGGCGACCCGGCCGGTGACGTTCGTGCTCGTCGTGAACACGATGACGTCCAGCTTCGAGTTGTCCGAGGACAGCGGCGTGTAGTCGATGTCGGTCACGGTCGCACCGGTGACGGTGCCCTGGCCGTAACCGGCGACGCTGGCCGGCACGGTGTTGCTGGCGGTGAAGGCCGAGCCGGCCGCGGTGGCGGCGGCGATGCCGGCGCCCGCGAGCACGAGCTTGGACGTGCGCATCATGGGGGTTCCCTTCCGTGGGATGTCGCGCACGGCTGGCCGGGTCCTTCACCCGGTCCGGTGACGCCTGCGCTCCTGTGCTGACACACCGTCATCGGCACGGTGCGGGTGGTACTTGAGTGACCACAGGGGACGTCGCGGAGGGGTAGCGGACGGTGCTGCTCCGTACCGGTCGCACTTTCGGGCGACCTGCTCGTTTGGCCCGCACGTCGCTCCGGGTAGGCGACCCCACGATTCGGAAGCCGACCGGAAATGGGTTGTCTCGTGGCGGAGAGCAGAGACAACGGGGGGATCGTCAGCGCGGTCCGCAGTGCGCTGGAACAGTTCGCCGAGCTCACTCAGCTGGAGCCGGCGGCGGCCACAGGTGTGCGCCGGGAGAAGGACGGCTGGTCCGTGCTCGTCGACGTCGTCGAGCTGGAGCGGATCCCGTCCACCACCAGCGTCATGGCCACCTACCGGGTGGACCTCGACGGCAACGGCGACCTCTGCGGGTACGAGCGGCTGCGCCGCTTCGTGCGCGGATCGGTGGACCAGTGATGAGCGAACCCGCCCTCCGCCGCGCCGGCGGGATCGGCTCCGGCGCCCTGGGCCGGCAGCCCGACTCGCTCGCCGACGTGCTCGAGCGCGTGCTCGACAAGGGCATCGTCATCGCCGGCGACATCGTCGTGAACGTCCTGGACATCGAGCTGCTCACGCTCAAGCTGCGGCTGTTCGTCTCCTCCGCGGAGACCGCCCGCGAGATGGGCATGGACTGGTGGAGCCGCGACCCGTTCTTCTCCGGGCAGGCCGCGGTCGAGCAGCGGGACGACGAGGAGACCCGCGCGCTGCGCGAGCGGGTCGCGCAGCTCGAGGAGCTCGTGCGCCGCGCCGGCCTGGAGGACGCCGCCGCCCCGAAGGCCCTCCCCGAGGAGGGCGACCGTGGGTGACGAGCTCGAGCGGCTGGCCTGCGACGCCGTCCCCGACGTGCTGGCGGCGGCGCTCGAGCGCGCCCGCGAGCGGGCGGTCGCCCGGCTGGCCGACCTGCTGACCGACGCGATCGTCGCCCAGGCCCTGGCCGGGGCGGTCCCCACGGCCACCCCGGCGCCCCGGCCGCCGGAGGCACCGCCCCCGGGACCGGCCTCCCTTCCGGACGACCGGGTGGACGACGGGCCCCGCGAGGCGCTGTACGCGTACGGCATCACCCTCGCCGCCCTGCCGCTGCCGGCCGAGGTGCCGGCGCTCACCGGGGCGCCGCTGGAGCGGGTGACCGACGGGGACCTGGCCCTGCTGGTCAGCCGGGTCACACCCGACCAGCTGCGGATCGACGAGGACGACCTGTCCGAGAGCGGCCGGCTGGCCACGCTCGCCCGCGGCCACGACGCCGTCGTCCGGGCCGCCGCCGGAGTGGGGCCGGTGCTGCCGCTGCGGTTCGGGACCGTCGTCCCCGACGAGACCGGCGCCCACCGGCTGCTCGAGGCGCACGGCCCGGCCGCCCGGGCGCAGCTGGGGCGCATCGGCGACACCCGTGAGTGGGGCGTCAAGCTGGTCCGCCGGCTCGACGCGGAGCCGGTGCCGGCCGGGCCCCGGCCGGCCGACCGGTCAGGGGTCACCGGCACCGAGTACCTGGCCCGCCGCCGCCAGGCGCTGCGGCGGCACGACGAGGCGGAGGTCGCCGCCGAGCAGGCCGCCGAGCTGCTCGAGGAGGCGCTGCGACCGCACGTCACCGAGTCCCTCCGCCGGGGCGGCGCCCCCGGCTCCTCGCTCCTCCTCGACATGGCCTTCCTCGTCCCGCCGCAGGGCGAGACCGCGTTCCTCGCGGCAGCGGCGGAGCTGCGGGAGCGGCTGGAGCCCGACGGCCTGGAGGTCGAGGTGAGCGGACCCTGGCCGCCGTACTCCTTCGCCGCGCTGGAGGACGGCGATGCGTGAGCAGCCCGGCATCCTCGGCGGCGACTCCGGCGGCACCAGCCTGGTGGAGCTGCTCGACCGCGTCGTGCACCGCGGCGCGTACGTCAGCGGCGACGTGACCATCTGCCTCGCCGGCATCGACCTCGTCCGCCTCGACCTGCGCCTGCTGCTCACCGCCGTCGCCGACTCGGCCGGGGAGGTGCGGTCGTGACCGGTCCCCGCAGCACCCGGCTCTCCGGCACGGGCGAGGACGTCGGCCGCAGCCTCGGCCGGCTCGTCGTGACCCTCCTCGAGGCGGTGCGCCAGGTGGTGGAGCGCCAGGCGCTGCGCCGGGTGGAGTCCGGCGACCTCTCCGATGAGCAGGTGGAGCGCCTGGGACAGGCCCTGATGCAACTGGAGGACACCTTCGACGAGCTGATCGACCACTTCGGCGTCGTCCCGAACGACCTGTACCTGCCGCTCGACCTGGCAAGCCTCGCCCGCACCGATCCGATGAGGAGAACCCCATGACCATGGCCAGCAGCGTCAACCGCGCTCCCCGGCCCAGCAGCCTGGCCGACGTCCTCGACGTCGTCCTCGACAAGGGCATCGTCATCGACGCGTACGTGCGCGTGGCCCTCGTCGGCATCGAGCTGCTGACCATCGACGCCCGCATCGTGATCGCCAGCGTCGACACCTACCTGCGCTTCGCCGAGGCCGTGAACCGGCTCGACCTGCAGCCGCAGGACCAGGTCGCCGGCCTGCCCGGCCTCATGCGCGAGCTGTCCGAGGGCGGCTCCAAGGCCAAGACCCGTGGCGCGCTGTCGGGCGCCGGCGAGAAGGCCCGGGAGGTCATCGGGTCGATCACCGGGCGCGGGGACGACGAGGAGGACGAGGGCGGTGGCGGCGGCGGGCGGCGCGAGGAGCGCGGGGCCCCGGCATCGCGGCGTGCGCCGTCGCGGGGCTGATCGTGCTGCTCGTCCACGGACTCCTGCGCGAGCACGACCGGGACGTGCTCGAGCGGGTGGAGGCCGGCCCCGTGCGGGTCGTCGCCGCCGGTGGGCTCGCCGCCGCCGTCTCGGAGGCGCCCGAGTCGGGCCTCACGGCCGACGACGCGGTCGCCCACCTGGACCTGCTGGTGGCCCTGGCCGCCGACGTCCCGGTGCTGCCGCTGCCGCTCGGCACCACGGCTCCGGACGACGACGCCGTCCGGGAGGAGGTGCTCACGCCCGCCGCCGACCAGCTCGAGCAGCAGCTGGCCGCGGTCGCCGACCTGGTGGAGCTGCGGCTGGACCTCCTGTTCGACACCGACGCCCTCGTCGCCGACATCGCCGCCGACGACCCGGAGATCGAGCACCTCGCCGCGCGCAGCCGCGCCCCGGGCGCCGGGTTCGGCGAGCGGATGGCCCTGGGCGAGGCGGTGGCCGCCCGGGTCGCCGACGCCCAGGCCGCGCTCACCGAGGAGTGGACCGCGGAGCTGGCCGGCGTCGCCGAGCGCTCCGCCGTCCTCTCCGCCGACGAGCAGGCGCGACGCACGGCGTGGTGCGTGCGGCGCGACCGCATCGCCGACGCCGACGCCGCCGTGGCGCGGCTGCGCGAGGCGGCCGCCGGCCGCGCCGAGGTCGAGTACGTGGGCCCGCTACCGATCTACAGCTTCCTGGACGACCTGCCGGCGGGCCCGGAGCCCGAGCCGCGGTCGAGATGGGGGTGGTGAGCAGCCACACCGTCGGCACGGGGGCCGACGTCGTCACGGGAACACGGACGTACCCGAACTCCAGAGGAGGAGTGCAATGACCGAAAGCCCCATCCCCAACCCAGGGGTGCTCAAGCTCGGTGGTGTGGCCCTGGCCGCCTATCTGCTCGGGCGCATGAAGAAGGGCAAGGCGGCGGTGGGCCTGGCCATGTGGGCCGCCGGCGTGAAGATGGACCCGAAGGAGCTGCTCCGCCAGGGGCTGCTGTCCATCGCCAATTCCAACGAGGGCAAGGAGCTGCTGACGCAGCTCCGCGGACCGATGCTCGAGGCCGGCAAGAAGGCCGCGGGTGCCACCATCGAGAGCCAGGTGGCCGCTCTCACCTCGGCGCTGGAGAAGCGCACGGCCGCGCTCGCGGCCGGCGTCCAGCAGGCCGGCCAGGCCGCGGAGAAGGCCGCGGACAGCGCGAAGGAGGCGGCCGACACCGCGCAGGAAGCCGCCGCGCAGGCCGGCAAGACCGCCCAGGGCGCGGCGGGCGAGACCGGGAAGAAGGCGTCGTCTCTGTCCAGCGGCGTCGGCAAGGTCACCGGCCTGCTGGGCAGGGGCAAGAAGTCCAAGGCCCAGCCGGAGGAGGAGGCCCCCGCCGAGGACTCCGGTGAGGCGGACGAGGAGTCGGCGCGGGCCGAGGACGAGACCTTCGAGAGCGAGGCGGACGAGCCCCAGGGCGCGACCGCCGAGACCGACGAGGGCGAGGCCGAGGAGGAGCCGGAGGGCGAGGAGGCCGAGGGCGAGACCGACGAGGCCGACACCGCCGAGACCGACGAGGGCGAGGCCGAGGAGGAGCCGGAGGGCGAGGAGGCCGAGGGCGAGACCGACGAGGCCGACACCGCCGAAGCCGGCGAGGCCGAGGAGGAGCCGGAGGGCGAGGAGGCCGAGGGCGAGACCGACGAGGCCGACACCGCCGAAGCCGGCGAGGCCGAGGAGGAGCCGGAGGGCGAGGAGGCCGAGGGCGAGACCGACGAGGCCGACACCGCCGAAGCGGACGAGTCCGACACCGACGAGTCCGACACCGACGAGGCCGAGGACTACGAGGACGAGGACGAGGACGCCGACGCGGACTACGAGGACGAGGAGGACGAGTCCGACACCGCCGAGGCCGACACCGCCGAGGCCGACACCGCCGAGGAGGAGCCCGAGGGCGCCGAGGCCGAGGCCGACGAGGCGGAGGAGGAGCCCGAGGGCGACGGAGCCGAGGCCGAGGCGGAGGAAGGCGCGACCGCCGAGACCGACCAGGCCGAGGAGCAGCCCGAGGGCGACGAGGCCGAGGCCGGCGGCGGTGAACCGGCGCGCGCCGAGGCCCCGCCCCGCAAGGCTGCGAAGAAGGCCGGCAAGAAGGCGGCGAAGAAGGCCGCGCCGCGGAAGGCCGAGCCCCAGCGGGCCGGCGCCGGGCAGGGCCAGGCGCCGCGCAAGCGCGTGCCCGACCCGACGGCCGTCCCGGCTCCCAGCAAGCGGGCGGCACCGGCCGGACGCAGCCCCCGTCGTTCCGTCGAGGAAGGAGCCCGCTGATGACCAGCAGCGGTGAGCAGGAGAACCAGCAGGGTGGTGGCGGCCTCCTCGGTGGGGCGGTCTCCAAGCTCGGGGAGGCGGCCAAGGGTTACGCCGTCGCCCGCGGGCAGGACGCCGCCCGGAAGGTCGGCGAGAAGGTCACCGGCGTGACCGGGTCCCTCAACGACACCGCCGACGGGGGCGGGTTCAAGGCCGCCGCCGCCGGCACGGCCGTGCAGCGCCTGGTCTCGGGCGACAGCCCGGTCAAGGCGGCACTCGGCGGCGTCGGCGCCGGGATCAAGGAGAAGGTCTCCGGGCTCTTCGGCCGCAAGAAGAGCGGGGGGAGCGGCAACAAGAAGTTCATGAACATCGTCGAGGACATCTCGGTCGGTGTGCCGGTGAACGTCGCGTACGACCAGTGGACCCAGTTCCAGGAGTTCGCCAGCTTCATGAAGGGCGTCGACTCGGTCGACCAGTCCGACGACGTCAGCAGCAACTGGCGGGTCAAGGTGGCGAAGTCCCGTCGCAACTTCAAGGCGACGGTGACCGAGCAGATCCCCGACCGGAAGATCGCCTGGACCACCGAGGGTGCGAAGGGCACGGTCAAGGGCGTCGTCACGTTCCACCCGCTCGCCGACGACCTGACCCAGATCCTGCTGGTGATGGAGTACTACCCGCAGGGCCTGTTCGAGAAGACCGGCAACATCTGGCGGGCCCAGGGCCGTCGCACCCGGCTGGACCTCAAGCACTTCCGCCGCTTCATCATGATGCGCGGCGAGGCCACCGGGAGCTGGCGCGGTGAGATCCGCGACGGCGAGGTCGTCCGCGGTCCCGACGAGGAAGAGGGCCAGGAGCAGGAGCCCCGCGAGCTCGAGGGCAGCGAGCGGCAGGCCGGCGACGGCCGGGTCGACGAGGACTACGAGGAGTACGAGGAGGAAGGCGAGGAGGAGCCCGGCGAGGAGGCCGAGGAGGAGCCGGCGGAGCAGGAAGAAGAGGAACCCGAACCCGAACCCGCCGGCGCGCGGTGAGAGGAGCTGAGACATGACCCAGACCGACGGCGACCTCCTGTCACCGGAGTCGGAGTTCGAGCGCACGCTCACCGTCCGGGAGCAGGTGCTCGACCTCCTGCTGGAGAAGGTCGAGAACGACCGCTACCCGTCCTCGGCGATGCTCGACGACATCGAGCGGATCCTCACGCCGTGGCGGCGGCAGGACTACGCCGACGTCCTGATGGACAAGATCCGGGGTGACCGGTACCCGAGCCGGCACCTGATCGAGCGGGTGCTCCGCCTGTCGAGCTGATCGGCGGAGGTGAGATCGGGGAGGTCGGGCTCCGGGCGGACGCTCAGGGCCCGACTTCCCCGCTCTCGACCGTCAGGTAGCCGGGCGGGACGGCGTCGACCAGCCAGACGCCGTTCGTCGACCGGCTGAACAGGTAGCCGGCGTCGGCCATGCCGGCGGCGTCCACCCGCAGCACCACCGGATCCCCGCGCCGGGCGCCCACCGCGCGTGCCGTCTCCCGGTCGGGGCTCAGGTGGACGGCGTGCCGGCCGCCGGGCCGCAGGCCTTCGCGGCCGATCGCCGCCAGCGCGCGCTCGACCGTGCCGTGGAACAGCTCCGGCGGTGGCGGCACCGGCCGGTAGCCGAGCTCCACCGCCACGCTGTGCCCCTGGCAGGCGCGGATCCGGGTGCCGGGGGCGTCGAAGGCGAACCGCTGCTTGCCGTCGGTGTCCACCACGTGCTTCAGGTCCGCCCGGTCGAGCGCCAGACCGTGCGCGGCCAGGCCCCGCAGCAGGGCGTCGACGTCGGCCCAGCCGCACGGGTCCAGCCGGAGGCCGACGCTCTCGGGCCGGTGCCGGAGCACGTAGGACAGGCGCTTGCTCACCCGGACGGTGTCCACGGCCCCCCGGTACCCGGACGGCGGCGCTTCAGACGGGCACCGCGGGCGGCTGCTCGGCGAGCGCCTCGTCGGTCAGCGCGCCGGCGTGCGCGCGCAGCAGGAGCCACAGCACCCCGGCCAGGACGAAGAGCCCGGTCCCGCTGACGAGGAACACCGCGGGCACGCCGAAGAGCCGGGCGACCACGCCGCCGGTCAGCGCGCCGAGCGGGATCGCGCCCCACACGACGGTGCGGTAGGCGCCCTGGACGCGGCCGAACATGTGCTCGGGGATGAGCGCCTGGCGCACCGACATGGTGAGGACGTTCCAGATCATCACGCCGACGGCGGAGAGGGCGAACAGCGCGGCGGCCACCACCCCGTGGTGCACCAACCCCATCGCGCCGATGGCGAGGGCGCTCAGCACCGCACCGGCGGTCAGCGCGCGGGCCCGTCCGAGCCGGCGCCCGACGGTGGGCGCGACCAGGCCGCCCAGCAGGGCGCCCACGCCGGCCGTGAGCACGACCAGGCCGAAGCCGGCCTCGGGCAGGTCGAGCACCTCGAGGACGTAGAGCACCAGGACGCCGTCGATCATGCTGTTGGTCAGGCAGGTGGCGCCGGCGACCAGGGTGAACCCGCGCAGCAGCCGGTGCCGCCACAGCCACCGGACGCCCTCGGCGACGTCGGTGCGGACCGACCGCCGGCCGACCGGGTGCTCGGGGCGGCGCACGCCGCGGATCGTGAGCACCAGCAGTGCCGCGACGGCGAACCCGACCGAGTTCACCGCGAGCGGCAGCGCGATCGCCAGCGCGAAGAGGGCCGCGCCGAGCGGCGACCCGAGGAACTGCTGCCCGAGCGACTCCTCGGCGGTGAGCAGGCTGTTGGCGCGGTCGAGCCGGCGGCGGTCGACGACCTGGGGCAGCAGCGCGCGGGTGGCGCTGTCGTACACCGTCTCCGCGGTGCCCAGCAGGAAGGCGACGACGTAGAGCACCAGGACCGATCCGGCGTCGAACGCGGCCAGCAGGGCGAGCACGCCCAGGGAGAGCGCCCGGACGGCGTTGGCCGCCGACATCGCGTACCGCCGGTCGACGCGGTCCACCAGCGCGCCGCTGAGCAGGGCGAACAGCAGCCAGGGCAGGAAGGCGAACGTGGCCAGCCCGGAGACCAGGACCGGGTCGCGCGTGTAGGAGGCGGCCAGCAGCGGCAGCGCCGTCCGCCCGATGCCGTCGGCGAGGTTGGACGTCGCGCTGCTGGCGAACAACCGCCAGAACCGCGAGCCGAGCGCGCTCACGGGGTCTCCGACCCGGCGGCGGGGAAGACGGCGTACTGGACGTCGACCCGGCGGGCCCCGCTGCCCGGCGGCTGCTCGCGGTAGCGGTCGATCACGGCCTTGAGCTCGTCGGCCAGCGCGCGGGTCTGCGCGGGGTCGAGGGTCAGGTAGCCGTCCATGTCGCTGGCGGCCCGCTGCCACTCCTCCGGCCAGGTCGTGGAGGTCTCGAACCAGTGCGCCAGCCGGCGGCTGCGGCTCGACTGCAGCTCGCGCAGCAGGAAGCCCGCCGCCTCCCGGGTGTCGGCGTCCCGGAGCAGGGTCGTGCCGGTCATGTGGACCTCGTCGACGGCCATCCGCCAGTTCTTGCGGCGCCGCCCGACGGCCCGGACCCGCCCGGGGGCCTCGCCGCCCGTCTCCTCCACGAACCCGTGCCGCGCCAGCTGCCGGAGGTGGTAGCTGACGGCCGCGGTCGACTCCCCCAGCTCCTCCGCCAGGCCGGTCACGCTCACCTGCCCCCGGAGCTCGAGGGCCTGGAGGATCCGCACCCGCAACGGGTGCGCGAGGGCCTTGAGGGTCGGAGCGTCGAGCTCCAGGCGGCGGACGGGCACGACGTGAGCCTACTTCTCCAAGGCTTCTTTGCAAACAACTTTCGGGAAACCGTTGTCCGCCGGGGCCACTGGTCAGGACGGAAATGGCGGTGCAAGCTGGCCACGTGCGCGCCGCCGAGCTCGAGGGCTTCTGGCCTAGCCGCCGGCTCTACGCGTTCGACGGGCTCTGTCGACCGGCCGCGCCGCTGCGCGCCGCCGGCGGTCCGAGCCGATCCCGTCGTCCCTGATCAGTCTCCCCGGTGGCGGGGCCGCGCGGTCGCGGCCGCCCCGGATGGAATCCCTACTTCACCGATCAGATCAGGAGACCTCCGTGTCCGTCACCGACGAGCTGCTCGAGAACAACGCCCGCTACGCCGAGACCTTCTCCGGCCCGCTGCCGCTGCCGCCGGCGAAGCAGGTCGCCGTCCTGGCCTGCATGGACGCCCGCATCGACGTCTACCGGGCCCTGGGCCTGCAGGAGGGCGAGGCGCACGTCATCCGCAACGCCGGCGGCGTCGTCACCGACGACGAGATCCGCTCGCTGGCGATCAGCCAGCGCCTGCTCGGGACCAGGGAGATCATCCTGGTCCACCACACCGACTGCGGGATGCTCACCTTCTCCGACGAGGACTTCCGCGCCGCGATCGAGGAGGACACGGGGGTGCGGCCGCACTGGCACTCCGAGGCGTTCCCCGAGCTGGAGGACGACGTCCGGGCGTCGATCCGGCGGATCACCGACAGCCCGTTCATCCCCGAGAAGGGCAGCGTCCGCGGCTTCGTCTTCGACGTCGCCACGGGGAAGCTGGACGAGGTGGTCTGAGCCTCTCCCGCTTTCGGCGCCGAAAGCGGTCCTGCTTTCGGCGACGAAAGCGGGGGGAGAGCGGTCAGCGGGAGTAGTACTCCACGACCAGCTGCTCCTCGCAGACGACCGGCACCTCGTCGCGGGCCGGCGTCCGCTCGACCCGGCAGACCAGGTCGGCCAGCGTCACCGTGAGGTAGGCCGGCGGCGTGGCGTGCGCACCGGAGGCGGCGACGACGAAGGGCTCCTTGGTCCGCGACTTCTCGGCGATCTGCACGAAGTCGCCCGGGCGCAGCCGGTAGGACGGGCGGTCGACGCGCCTGCCGTTGACCAGCACGTGCTGGTGGGTGACGAACTGCCGCGCCTGGTAGACGGTCCGCGCGAAGCCGGCGCGCAGCACGGTCGCGTCGAGGCGCGACTCGAGGTCCTGGATCAGCGCCTCGCCGGTCTTGCCGCCGGTGCGGCGGGCGCGGTCGAAGGCCCGGCGCAGCTGGGTCTCGCTGATGTCGTACTGGGCGCGCAGCCGCTGCTTCTCCAGCAACCGGGTCGAGTAATCGCTGGGCGTGCGGCGCTTGCGGCCGTGGACGCCGGGCGGGTACGGCCGCCGCTCGAAGTACTGGACGGCCTTCGGCGTGAGCGGGAGACCCAGCCTGCGGCTGAGCCGGATCTTGGGACGAGGGGTGTTCACCGAGCCTCCGTATTTGGTAAGGCTTACCTTAGTTCCACTCTACGATCCCACGCCGAGGTGACGCGATGCCCCTTCCCAGAAGCACCGAGCCGACGGTCAGCCACTCGATCGCCGCCGAGGCCACCGCGGCCGAGCGGGCCCGCACGATCGCCTGTCGCGGCACCGCGTACGTGCACGTCCCGGGCATGGGCAGCAGCCGCCTGCTGGCGGCCACCACGACCGCGGACGGCGACGTGCTCCTCGTCGTCCCCCGGGACGGCGGGCTGGTGACGGCGGTGCGCAGCTCGCCGCTCGGCGACCTGCCGGTGCGGGTGACCGTCACCGACCGCGCCCCGCTCCCCCTGCGCAACCCGGTGCGCGGCCGGCTGGAGGTGGTCGGCTGGCTCACCCCGGTGGCCGCCCACGAGGAGCTCGACCTGGCGCTGGCCTTCGCCGAGTCCTGCCCCGACGACGTGCTGCTCGACGTCGGGCTGACCGCGACGCTGCTGCGGCTGGACGTGGCCGAGATCCAGCTCGAGGAGGCCGGGTCGAGCGCTGACGTCGAGCCGGAGGACTACGCCGCCGCCCGGCCCGACCCGCTGGACGCCGACGAGCTGCTCCGCGACCACGCCGACGACCTGGGCGTGCTCTGCGGCAGGGTGCGGCTGTGGGCGGGCACCGACGACCGCGTGCACGTGCTCGCCGTCGACCGGTTCGGCGTCCTGTTCCGGGTCGAGTGCCCGGCGAGCTGCTACGACGTCCGCATGCCGTTCCCAGCCCCGGTCAGCGGCCGGGCCGACGTCGGCCCGGCGCTGACCGCCCTGCTGGCCTGCGTCGGCTGACCCCCCGCCGAGATCGCGGGATCTCGACGCCGAGGGACCCCTCACGCGCCGAGATCACGGGATCTCGGCGCGAGGGGAGGGGCCCTCAGGAGGCGCGGGCCTCGTCGGCCAGGGCGGCGAGGGCCTTCTCGAAGCAGTCCTGCGGCGGCTGCACGAGGCCCGCGCCCACCTGGCCGGTGCCGGCGACCCGCCCGGCCATGCCGGTGTTGATCTGCGGCAGCCAGCCGGTGCGGGCGACGGCGAGGACGTCGATGCCGGTCGGCGAGCCGCGGAAGCCGAGGATCGGGATGGCCATCGCCGGGTTCTCCGACAGCGTCACCTGGTACATCCGCTCGGTCGTGGCCAGGGCATCGGGCACGGTGCCGCCGACGAACCGCACGATCGCCGGGGCCGCGGCCATGGAGAACCCGCCGACGCCGTAGGTCTCCATGATCGCGGAGTCGCCGATGTCGGGGTTGGCGTCCTCGGGGCCGTAGTCGCCGAGGAAGAGGCCGACCGGGGTCTGCGCGGGGCCGGTGAACCAGCGGTCGCCGGTGCCGGCGGTCTGGATGCCGAACTCGGTGCCGTTGCGGGCCATGACGGTGAGCATCGTGGAGCCGGGGACCCCGCGGGCGGCGTCCATGGCCAGCTTCGCCGTCGGCATGCCGAGGTTGAGGAAGAAGTGCTCGTTGCCGCCGGCGAACTTCAGCACCGCCGCGATGTCCGACGACGGGGCGTCGACCGCCACGATCAGCGGCGAGAGGTCGCGCAGGGCCATGAGCGAGCCGGCCCGGTTGCGGTTGTGGCCCTCGTCGCCCATCTGCAGCATCTGGGCGAGGATCGCCTTGACGTCGATCGGCTCGCCGCCGGCGTCCAGCCCCCCGCGGACGGCGGCGGAGAGGACCGGCCCGAGCACGTCGCGCATCCAGGCCAGGCGGGTGAGCACCTCGTCGTTGAAGGCGCCCATCCGCAGCACCTTGCCGAGGCCCTCGTTGAGGTTGCAGAAGGCCCGGCCGCCCTGCACCGGGTCCTCCAGGCACCACATCCACATCGACGGGCTGGTCACGCCGGCCATCGGGCCGACGGCGCGGTGGTGGTGGCAGGGGTCGAGGGTGATCTCCCCGGCGGCGAGGACCCGCTCGGCGTCCTCGACGGAGTCGGCCCAGCCCTCGAACAGGCAGGCGCCGATCAGCGCCCCGCGCAGCGGACCGGAGGCGTCGGCCCACTCGATCGGCGGCCCGGCGTGCAGCAGGGTGCGGTCGGGCAGGCCGAGCACCTCGCGGGCCGGCCGGACGTCGACCAGCTGCGAGCCGGCGGCCAGCACCCGCTCGACCGCCGTGCGGTTGGCCGCGGCGCGGCGGACGTCGAGCGCCAGCGCGGCGAGGTCGGCCGGGTCGCCGAAGGCCGGCGGGCGCCAGTCGACGTCGTGCACGTCGGCGCCCTGCGCGCGCAGCGCGTCGGAGAAGACGTCGACGCCGGCGGCGACGATGCTCGGCGGCGCGGCGAGGAGATCGCCCAGGCTCATCGGGTTGCTCCCAGCAGGTCGAGGGCGTACCGCGTGGCCGCGGCGTTGGAGGCGAACACGGCGGCGCCGGCCGCGGCGAGGGCGTCGGCCTGCCGGCTCCAGCCCTGCGGGTCGGCCTCGGTGCCGATCAGGGCGACGACGACCGGCAGCGTGCGGGCGGCACGGGCGGCGGTCAGCGCCGGCGCCAGCGCGGCGGCCGGGTCGGGATCGGCCCCGTACCCGAGGACGACGTCGAGCAGCAGCACCGCCGGCTCGCCCTCCTCGGCGAGGGCGGCGATGGCCTCCAGCCGCAGGGTCGGGTCGATCATCGGGTGCGCGCGGCCGACGGTCAGCGCGTCGTCCCCGAAGTCGACCACGACGTGGCCGCGGACGGACAGGTCCGCCCCGAGGTCGAGCTCCGGCCGCAGCGGGATGTTGGACCGGATGTCGCCGAGCACCGGGGAGGCCAGCAGCATCGCCTCGTCGGCCAGCGTGCCGCCGGAGTAGAGGCCCTTGAGCACCGCGCCGGGCACCGGGGCCTCGGCCGGGCCGGGCCGCGAGGGCCAGACCGGGACGTCGAGGCCCATGTCGGCCAGCAGCCCCTCGACCGCGGCGGTCAGGTCGGGCGCCTCGGGCGAGAGGACGGCGGAGCGCACCGGGACGGACAGCCCGTCGGCCGCGCGCCGCACCGCCTCGGCCACCGCCGGCGCCGGCGGCTTGGAGACCAGCAGCACCCGCTCGGTGGCCGGGTCGGCGTCGAGGGCGGCGAGCGCGTCGAGCGTGGCCAGCCCGCCGACCTCGGCCTTGAGGTCGCGGCCGCCGACGCCCAGGACGTGCGAGACGCCGACGCCGGCCATGTCGAGCAGGCAGGACACCTGCTGGGCGCCGGTGCCGCTGGCCGCGACCAGCCCGACCGGCCCGGGGCGGACGACGTTGGCGAAGCCCAGCGCGACGCCCGAGACGATCGCGGTGCCGCAGTCGGGGCCCATCACGAGCACGCCCGCGTCGTGCGCGGCCCGCTTGAGCAGCACCTCGTGCTCGACCGGGACGCCGTCGGAGAACACGAGCACGCTGCGGCCGGCCGCGACGGCGTCGGCCGCCTCGGCCACCGCGTACTGCCCGGGGACGCTGACGATCGCCAGCGTCTCGCCGGGGACCTCGTCGAGCCCCGCGCCGATCGTGCGCAGCGGGATGGTGGCGGCGCTGGTGCTGGTGCGCTCCCGCTCGGCCAGCGCGGCGTCGACCGCGGCGGTGGCGGCGGCCAGCGCGTCGTCGTCCGTGGCCCTGATCGCGACGAGGAGCTGCTCGGGCGAGGCGTCCTCGGCCGGCGCCAGGCCCATGTTGGCTGCCAGCTCGAGGTTCAGCGGGGTGGCCATCGCGACGAGGACGGCGGTGACGCCGTCCCGGGCGCCGATGTCCCGGCTGACCTGCATGAGCCGCACGGAGTCGGCGTAGACGCCGGAACGGAGGATGACGGATCGGACGCCCTCGGGGGCGTTCGTCGGTGTGGCGACCACCTGCACGACCGTACCGAGAGATGTCTCAGCGGTGAAGTATCGAGATCTTGCGGCAATAACGATTTAGCACTGAGGTACTTCCGCCGGAACCGTGCACGGTGTCACAGTTCTCCGGCCCGGTGTGGCAACGGCCCGTGTCACCGGGACCGGATCGTGTCGTAGGTGCACGTCGAGGAGGCACTCATGGCGTTCGGTTGGAAGCTCTACGGGGACGGCAAGACGCCGCCCTTGGGCGAGGCGGTCGCTCCGGACGAGCGCCTGTCCTGGCCCCGCACCGTGGGCATCGGCGCCCAGCATGTGGTCGCCATGTTCGGCGCCACCTTCGTCTTCCCCATCGTGATGGGCCTGGACCCCAACCTCGCCATCATGATGAGCGGGATCGCGACGATCATCTTCCTGCTCATCGTGCAGGGGAAGGTCCCGAGCTACCTCGGCACCAGCGCCTCGTTCGTCGGCGGCGTGGCCGCCGTCCGCGCGCAGGGCGGCGACTCGAGCGACGTCGTCGGCGCCATCCTGGTCTCCGGCGTCGTCCTCGCCCTCGTCGGCCTGGTGATCCACTTCGCCGGCGTGCGGGTGGTGAACAAGGTGCTGCCGCCGGCGGTCACCGGCGCGGTCGTCATGCTGATCGGCTTCAACCTGGCCCCGGTCGCGGCGAACGTGTACTGGCCGCAGGACCAGTGGGTGGCGCTGGCCACGATGGTCTTCGTCATCGTCTGCGCGCTGGCGCTGCGCGGCTTCCTGGCCCGCATCTCGATCCTGCTCGGCCTCGTCTTCGGCTACCTGCTGTCGGTGCTGCTCGACGCCACCGCCGGTGACATCACCTCGCCGGACGCCACGGGCGCCGTCGTGACGCGGGAACGGATCAACTTCGACTCCGTGGGCGACGCCGACTGGTTCGGGCTCCCCGACCTCACCGCGCCCAGCTTCTCGGTCAACTTCTCGCTGCTGGTGCTCCCCGCGGTCATCGCCCTCGTCGCCGAGAACGCCGGCCACGTCAAGGCGGTCGCCGAGATGACCAAGCGCGACCTCGACCCGGTCATGGGCCGTGCGGTCTTCGCCGACGGCGTCGGCACGGTCGTGGCCTCCTCCGTCGGCGGCTCGCCGACCACCACCTACGCCGAGAACATCGGCGTCATGGCCGCGACCCGCGTCTACTCGACGGCGGCGTACTACGTGGCCGCCATCGTGGCGATCCTGCTGGGGCTCATCCCGAAGTTCGGCGCGCTGATCAACATCGTCCCCGGCGGTGTGCTCGGCGGCATCACCGTGGTGCTCTACGGGATGATCGGCCTGCTCGGCGCGAAGATCTGGAAGGAGAACCGGGTCGACTTCGCCAACCCGATCAACCTGGTGCCGCTGGCCGCGGGCATCATCATCGGCATCGGCAACGTCACGCTCGAGTTCACCGACACGTTCTCCCTGACCGGCATCGCGCTCGGCTCGATCGTCGCGGTCGGCGCCTGGCACCTGGCCCGCGTCCTCGCGCCGGCGGAGATGAAGGAAGCGCTGCTCCGCGAGGGCGCGCACCCCGCCGCCGGTACGACGTTCGGCCACGTGCACGGTGACGAGGTCTCGCCCGACCCGTCGTCCGTCGACGAGGTGGGCCGCTCCGGCACCCCGCGCAAGCGATAGGACATGCTCCACAAGTGAAACCGGCACCGTTCCGCTACGCCGACCCCGGAACCCTCGACGAGGCCCTCGCGGTCCTCGGCTCCGAGGGTGAGGGCGCCAAGGTGCTGGCCGGGGGCCAGTCGCTGCTGCCGCTGCTGTCGATGCGGCTGGCGGCGCCGACGACCCTGGTCGACATCAACCGGGTGCCCGGCCTCGACACCGTCGAGGCCACCGGGGACGGCGTGCGGGTCGGTGCGCTCGTCCGGCACAACCAGCTCCTCACGGACGACGCCGCCGCCCGGGTGCAGCCGCTGCTGGCCCGGGCGACGGCGAACGTCGCCCACCCCGCGATCCGCAACCGCGGGACGACGGTCGGCTCCATCGCGCACGCCGACCCCTCGGGCGAGATGACCTCCGTCCTCGCCCTCACCGACGGCTCGGTCAGCGTCGCCACCCCCTCCGGCGTGGAGACCGTCTCCTGGCGGGACTTCTTCGTCGGCCCGCTGGAGACCTCGGTGCACGGCCCGGCCGTGGTCACCGCCGCCACCTTCGGCGCCCTGCCGGAGCGCTCGGGCACCGCGTTCGCCGAGGTGGCCCGCCGCAAGGGCGACTACGCGGTGTGCGGCGCCGGCGTCGTCGTCACGCTCGACGCGGACCGCCGGGTGTCCGCCGTCCGGGCGTCCTACATCTCCGTCGGCCTGGTGCCCGACGTGCACGACCTCACCGAGGCCGTCGCCGGGGCGCCGGTCGACACCGCCGACTGGGCCACCGCCGCCAAGCTGGCGCAGAGCCTGGTCGAGCCGGACACCGACCTGCACGCCAGCGCCGACTACCGGCGCCTGCTGGTCGGCGTCCTGACCGAGCGGACGTTGGCCTCCGCCGCTGCCGAGGCCGCAGGAAGGACCGCATGACCTCCGTCGACACCGAGCGGGACATCACGCTGACCGTGAACGGCGTCCCGCACGAGGTGACCGTGCCGGTGCGCCGGCTGCTGTCCGACGCGCTGCGCCACGACCTCGGGCTCACCGGCACGCACGTCGGCTGCGAGCACGGCGTGTGCGGCGCCTGCACCGTGCTGGTCGACGGGACGCCGATGCGCTCGTGCCTGGTGCTCGCCGTGCAGGCCGAGGGGCACGAGGTGCAGACCGTCGAGGGCCTCGCCCGCGACGACGGGCAGGGCGGGCAGGTGCTGCACCCGGTCCAGGAGGCCTTCCGCGAGTGCCACGCCCTGCAGTGCGGCTTCTGCACCCCGGGCTTCCTCATGACGATCAAGGCCGGGCTCGAGGACCGCGACCGGACGGCGGAGATCACCGAGGAGGAGGTCGAGGAGATCGTCGGCGGCAACCTCTGCCGGTGCACCGGCTACGCCAACATCAAGAAGGCGGTCCGGCACGCCGCCGCCGCGATGGAGGACCCCGCGTGACGACGAAGCTGTTCGGCGAGCCCGTCCGCCGGCGGGAGGACGCCCGCCTCATCACCGGCCGGGGCCGCTACCTCGACGACATCGGGCACTCCGCGCTGGCGGCGGCCTTCGTGCGCAGCCCGCACGCGCACGCGCGGATCACCGGCATCGACGTCGACGCGGCGCTGGACGTCGAGGGCCTGGTGGCGATCTACACCTACGAGGACCTCACCGGCCCGATGGCCGAGCCGCTGCCGGTGCTCATCCCCCACCCCCAGCTGCACGCGCCGCGCACCGGCTACCCGCTGGCCGACGGCGTGGTCAACCACGTCGGCGAGCCGGTGGCGATGGTGGTGGCCACCGACCGCTACCTGGCCGAGGACGCCGCCGAGAAGATCGTCGTCACCTACGAGGAGCTGCCGGTCGTCGTCGGGGTCGACGCGGCCCGCGAGGCGGCGGCCGCCGTGCACGCGGACGTGCCGGACAACGTGGCCGCCGTCCACCACCAGGAGACCGGCGACGTCGAGGCGGCGCTGGCCGCGTCGCCGCACACGCTGAGCTTCACCCAGTACATCGAGCGCAGCGCCTGCACGCCGATGGAGGGCAAGGGCGTGCACGCGCGGTGGGACGCCGACGACCGGTCGCTGCGCGTCTACTCCAGCACCCAGGCGGCGACGTCGGTGCGCGCGGCGATCGCGGCGAAGCTCGAGCTGTCGCTGGACAAGGTCGAGGTGATCGCGCCCGACGTCGGCGGCGGCTTCGGCGTGAAGATCGTGCACCCGTGGCCGGAGGAGCTGCTCGTGCCGATGGCCGCGATCGCGCTGGGCCAGGAGGTGAAGTGGACCGAGGACCGCCGGGAGCACTTCATCTCGTCGGCCCACGAGCGGCAGCAGCGGCAGGAGATCACCGCAGGCTACGACGACGAGGGCCGGCTGACCGCGCTCGACGTCCACATCTGGCACGACAACGGCGCGTACACGCCCTACGGGATCATCGTGCCGATCGTGACGGCGACCCAGCTGGTGGGGCCGTACGCGCTGCCGGTGTACCGGGTGAGGGTCGAGAGCGTCTACACCAACACCGTCATCGTGACGCCGTACCGTGGCGCCGGGCGGCCGCAGGGCTGCTACGCGATGGAGCGGACGATGGACCGCATCGCCGACGCGCTGGGGCTGGACCGGGCCGTCGTCCGGGAGCGGAACCTCATCCAGCCCGACATGTTCCCCTACGACCACCAGCTGACGTTCCAGGACGGCCGGCCGGTCATCTACGACTCGGGCGACTACCCGGGTCTGATGACCAAGCTCAAGGACCTGGTCGGCTGGGAGTCGGTGGAGGCCCGCCGGGCCGAGGCCGCGGCGCGGGGCAAGCTGCTCGGCGTCGGCATGGCGCTGTACGTGGAGGGCACCGGGCCCGGGCCGTACGAGGGCGGGCACGTGCAGGTGCTCGGCAGCGGCAAGGTGCTGGTCTCGACCGGCCTGACCTCGCAGGGCCAGGGGCACGAGACGGTGTTCGCGCAGATCGTCGCCTCGGAGCTCGGGGTGCCGATCGAGGACGTCGAGGTGACCACGGGAGACACGCGGCGCTTCGGCTACGCGGTGGGCACCTTCGCCTCGCGCGCGGCGGTGATGAGCGGCAACGCGATCGCGCTGGCCGCCCGCGGGGTGCGGGAGAAGGCGATCCGGATCGCGGCCGACGTGCTGGAGGCGGACCCGGGCGACCTGGAGATCGCCGACGGCGTGGTGCAGGTGAAGGGCACGCCCGGCGCCTCGGTGCCGCTGCGCACGGTCGCCGTGCTGTCCAACCCGCTGCGGTACGCGTTCGACGAGGCGGCGAAGCAGGCGACGCAGTTCGCGGTCTCCTCGCGCGACGACGAGCCGCCGGTGGCGGTCGGGGACGCGCCGGGGCTGGAGCACCGGGACTACTACTCGCCGATCCGGTCGACGTTCGCGTCGGGCGCGCACGCGGCGGTGGTGGAGATCGACCCGGCGACGTGGCAGATCGAGGTCGTCGACTACGCCGTGGTGCACGACTGCGGCAACGTGGTGAACCCGATGATCGTCGAGGGACAGGTGCACGGCGGAGTCGCGCAGGGCGTCGGCGGGGCGCTGTACGAGCGCATGGCCTACGACCGCGACGGGCAGCTGCAGAACGCCTCGTTCATGGACTTCCTGATGCCGTACGCGTCGGAGGTGCCCGACATCGCGATCGACCACCAGGAGACGCCGTCGCCGCTGAACCCGCTGGGGATCAAGGGCGCCGGCGAGGCCGGGGTCATCCCGGGCACGGCGGCGATCGCCTCGGCGATCGAGGACGCGACGGGACGGCGGATCGCGTCGATGCCGATCTCGCCGACGGAGCTGTACGACCTGATGCGGAACGAGTCCGCCGAGACGACCGCGGCGTTCGCCCGCCGCGGGGGAACAGGAGCGATGGCGTGAACCTCGACGGCTCGGCGGTGCTGCACGCGGACCCGGAGAAGGTGTGGTCGGTGATCACCGACCCCGCGGTGCTGGCCCGCACCATCCCCGGCTGCGAGTCGCTGGAGCAGACCGGCGATGACGAGTACCGGATGAACGTCTCGGTCGGGGTCGGGGCGATCCGCGGGACCTACGCCGGCGAGGTGCGGCTGACCGACCAGCAGCGGCCGTCGTCCTACGTGATGCACGCGTCCGGCGCCGGTGCGCCGGGTCAGGTGCGGGCGACGGTGACCATCAACCTGGCGCCGTCGGAGGACGGCGCCACCACGCTGACCTACTCGGCGGACGCCGTGGTCGGCGGGCCGGTGGCCGGCGTCGGGCAGCGGATGATGACCGGCGTCGCCAAGCGCATGGCGGGCCAGTTCTTCAAGGCCATCGACGACGAGCTGACCGGCCGCGTGGTGCCGATCGCGGCCGCCCCCTCGGCGCGGGTGCCGGCCGAGGCCGAGGTGGGTGCGCCGCCGGCCGCTGCCGCGCCGCAGGTGTTCACCGGCAAAGCCGCCGCGGCCGCGCCGAGCGACACGCAGACGTTCCTGCTCGGCGCGGGCGTCGGCGCCCTGCTCACCGCCTTCGGTGTCGCGATCGGCTACCTGCTCGGCCGCCGCCGCTGACCGCTGTGCGCGCGGTGCCCTTTCCGCTCACGGGAAAGGGCACCGCGCGCACACTCAGCCGGCCTCGAGGGTCGGGTAGTCGGTGTAGCCCTCGGCGCCGCTGGCGTAGAACAGGCGCGGCTCGGGCTCGTTCTCGGGGTGCTCGCCCCGCCAGCGCTCGACCAGGTCGGGGTTGGCGATGATCGGCCGGCCCACGGCCACGGCGTCGGCGTGCGCGGCCTCGATGAGCGCGACCGCCTCCGCGCGCGTGGTCACGGTGCCGAAGCCGCTGTTGGCGATCAGCGGGCCGCGGAAGCGCTCGCGCAGCTCCTGCACCAGCTCCCCCGCTGGTTCCACGTGCAACACCGACAGGTACGCCAGCCCGAGCGGCCGCAGCGCGTCGACGAGCGCGCCGTAGGTGGCGCGGACGTCGTCCCGGTCGGTCTCGAGCGCGCCTTGGATGTTGTGCTCGGGCGAGATCCGCAGGCCCACGCGACCGGGACCGATCGCCTCGGCGACGGCCGTGACGACGTCGACGACGAACCGCGCCCGATTCTCGGGCGAGCCGCCGTGCTCGTCGGTGCGCAGGTTGGACGCCGGCGACAGGAACTCGTGCAGCAGGTAGCCGTTGGCGCCGTGGATCTCCACGCCGTCCAGGCCGGCCTCGACCGCCCGCTCCGCCGCCGACACGAAGTCGCGCAGCGCGGCCCGCGCCTCGTCGGCGGTCAGCGCGTGCGGCACCGGGTAGGGCTGCTTGCCCCTCTCGGTGTGCCCCTCGCCGTCGACGGCGATCGCGCTCGGGGCGACGACGCGGCGCCCGCCGTTGACGTCGGGGTGGGTGACCCGGCCGCCGTGCATCACCTGCATCACGATGCGGCCGCCGCGGTCGTGCACCGCCTCGGCGACGCGGCGCCAGCCCGCCACCTGCTCGTCGGTGACGATGCCGGGCTGGCCGACGAAGGCCTGCGACTCGTGGTTCGGGTAGGTGCCCTCCGTGATGACCAGCCCCACCCCCGCGCGCTGCCGGTAGTGCTCGACCAGCAGCTCGTTCGGGACGCCGGACCGCCCGGCGCGCATCCGCGTGAGCGGCGCCATCACGACGCGGTTGGCCAGCTCCAGGTCGCCGAGGGTCATGGGCGTGAAGAGGTCCATGCGAGGGGCAACCGGCCCTCGCGCGCGCCGGATTCCGGAACGGGAACGACTGCGGCGAGCGTCACGCGGCGGGTGACCGGCCCCTGTTCACCAGGATCGCCAGCTGCGTGCGGGTGCGGACGCCGAGGCGGCGCATCGAGGCGGTCAGGTGGCTCTTGACCGTCGCCAGGCTGAGGAACAGCCGGCCGGCGATCTCCTCGTTGCTCAGCCCCTGCGCCACCAGCTCGGCGACGTCGCGCTGCCGCTCGGTGAGCTGGTCGAGCACGCCCCGGCCCGGGTCGGGCTCGGCCAGGTAGCGCACCAGCCGGCTGGTGGCGGCGGGGTCCAGCGCCGCCTCGTCGCGCGCCAGCGCCCGCACGCCGTCGACCAGGCGCTGGGCGCACGACCGCCGCGGGAGGTAGCCCCGCACGCCGGCCTGCAGCACCTCGACGAGCTCGCTCTCCGCGGCCTCCCCGCCCGGCTCGGCGAGCACGAGCACGGCGGTCCCGCGGCGGCAGAGGTCGCGCAGGAGGGGCAGGGTGGGCCCGCCCACCAGGCCCTGCCGGACGACGACGACCTGCGTGCCGATCGCGTCGGTCGCCGCGAGGGCCTCCGGGAGCTGGGCCGTCTCGGCGACCACCGCCATGTCCGGCTCCGCCTCGAGGACCACCCGCAACCCGACGCGGAAGACCTCCTGGTCCTCGCAGAGCACCACCCGCACCAGGGAAGTCGGCGGGCGGACGGCGTCGGGGCGCGGGGCCGGCCTGCTGGTCGCCCGGCTGCACGGCGCGGCGAGCGGGCGGACGCGCCCGGGTCCGGTGCCGTTGTGGTCATGGCTCATGGGAAGAAGCCCCCTGCCCGGCTCGGGCCACCGGCCGTCGGCTCCGAGAACGGTGACCGAGTCGGTTCCGGCACCTGTCAGTCCTGACGCTCCGTGCGAAACGATAGCGCGCAATCCATCGGTCTTGTCCAGAGAACTCCCACCGGTTCCCCAGCCAATCCACAGCGGATCGGCGCGTCCCGACGCGGCCTCACCTCCCGTACCGGCTCAGCCACTCAGCGAACCGGCGTCGCCCGGTCGCCCGCGGCGGTGGACGTGGATCGCCAGCTGGGTCCGGTCCCGCAGGCCGAGGCGGCGCAGCGCCACGGTGACGTGGCCCTTCACCGTCGCGCGGCTGACCTGCAGCCGGTCGGCGATCTCGGCGTTGGTCAGCCCTTCGGCCACCAGTCCGCAGACCGCCTGCTGCCGCGCGGTCAACGCCCCCGTGCCCGGCCGCTCGGCGTCCGGCAGCCCTCCCCGCGGCTCGTCGAGCTGGTGCAGGAGCTCGCCGGTGACGGCGGCGTCCAGCACGGTCCCGCCGTGGGCGACCGCGCGCACGCCCTCGACCAGGCGCTCCGGGCTCGCCGACGCGTGGACGTACCCGCGCGCCCCCGCCCGCAGCGCGTCGACGTAGTCGCTGCCGGTACCCGTCTCGCCGAGCAGGACCACGCGGCACCCCAGCCCGGTCAGCGCGTGGACCAGGGCGTGCACCGCCGGCCCCCGCGCCCCCAGGCCGACGAGCGCGACCTCCGGCTGCAGCAGGGCGGCGAGCCGCAGCGCCTCCTCCGCGTCGGCGGCCTCGGCCACGACCAGCAGGTCGCGGGACCACCGCAGCACCGTGCGCAGACCGTGGCGGAGCACCTCCGCGTCGTCGCAGATCAGCACCCGCAACGGCACATCGCCTTCAACCGCGGCTCCCGTGGGGACGTCGTGGTGCGGTTCGCCGACCATGCTCGCCAGCTCCCGTCCCGGCCCAGCCGCCCCCGTTCAGCGGCGCCGCCAGTGTGGTGGAACCGGAAGCTAGGCCATGCCCTTGCCGAGCCGCCACAGGACTCGGCGCGACGCGGCCGGTCAGCGGCCGGGTTCATACCCGGGTAGGGGGTCTCCTCCTCCGGGACGCGCGCCCGGGTCCCGGCGCGGGTCGGGGACGGCCTCCTCCGGAGGGGGGTCGCGCTCCCCGAGGATGACCGACCTGCTCCCCGGGACCCGCCGGCGACGCACCCGGGGGCGCGCCGCCGAACTCGACGCCCGGCCGATGTGGCCGGCGGCGGCGCCGACCTAGCGTTCCGCAGCATCCCCGATCCGGCCGGGGGGAACGGCGGAGGACCCCGTGCACCAGACCATGATCATCGCGAAGATGGCGCCCGGCTCGGCCGACGACGTCGCCGCCGTCTTCGGCCGCTACGACGCCACCTCGATGCCGCACGAGATCGGCGTGCGCAGCCGGTCGCTGTTCCGCTTCCACAGCCTCTACGTGCACCTCATCGACTTCGACCGCCCGGCACCCGAGGCCATGCGGATCGCCCAGTCGCTGCCGGCCTTCCGCGCCGTGAGCGACGAGCTCCGGCCCTACATCGAGGCCTACGACCCGAACTGGCGCTCCCCGCAGGACGCGATGGCGCAGCGCTTCTACCACTGGACGTCCCGCCCCGAGTGACGCCGGCACCCGGCGGACACGGCTGAGAGGCACGAGATGACGACGACGGCCCCGGCGAGCCCCGCGACGCCGGCCGACCAGGCGGGCTGGCTCCCTTGCCCGGCCTGCGGGTGGCTGCTCTACCGCAAGCGGCTCGACCGCAACCTCTCGGTCTGCCCCGAGTGCGACCACCACCTCCGGCTCGGCGCCCGGGAGCGCATCGGGCAGCTCGTGGACGCCGGCAGCTTCGCCGAGACGGTCTTCCCGCCCGGCCCCCGCGATCCGCTGGCCTTCACCGACCTGCGCGCCTACCCCGACCGGCTCGAGGACGCGGCCAGGCGCTCGGGCGAGTCGGAGGCCGTCGTCGTCGGCACCGCCGCGATCGGTGGCCACGCGGCCGTCGTCGCGGTCATGGACTTCGGCTTCCTCGGCGGCAGCATGGGCACCGAGGTCGGTCGGCGGGTCTCCGGCGCCGCCGAGCTGGCCCTCGAGCGTGGGCTCCCGCTGGTCACCGTCTGCGCCAGCGGCGGCGCCCGCATGCAGGAGGGCGTCTTCTCCCTGTTCCAGATGGCGCGGGCCAGCGCCGCCTTCGCCCGGCTGCGCGAGGCCGGCCTGCTCAGCGTCTGCGTCCTCACCGATCCCACTTACGGCGGCGTCTCCGCCTCGTACGCCACCCTCGCCTCCGTCCTCGTCGCCGAGCGGGGCGCGCACGTCGGCTTCGCCGGCCCGCGGGTCGTCCAGGAGACGATCCGGGCCGAGCTGCCGGGCGACTTCCAGACGGCGGAGTTCCTGCTGGCCCACGGGCTGGTCGACCGGGTCGAGAGCCGCGCGGAGCTGCGCCCGCTGCTGGCGCGGCTCATCGCGCTGCACCGCCGCCGTCCGCCGTCCCCTCCGGCCCGCCGGAGGCCCGAGCCGGGGCACGGGCCCGGCGCGCTGCTCGACCTGGACCCGTGGGACGTCGTGCAGCGGGCCCGGGTCCCCGAGCGGCCGACCACGCTGGACCACCTGCACGCCGCGTTCGACGACTTCGTCGAGCTGCACGGCGACCGCGCCTTCGCCGACGACCCGGCGATCGTCGGGGGCGTGGCCTCCATCGGCGGGCGTTCGGTCGTGGTGATCGGCCACGAGAAGGGCCACTCGGTGCGCGACCGGGTCGCCCGCAACTTCGGCATGCCGCACCCCGAGGGGTACCGCAAGGCGCTGCGCCTGCTCGGCCACGCCGAGACGTTCGGCCTCCCGGTGGTCACGCTCGTCGACACCCCGGGGGCGCACCCGGGGCCGGAGGCCGAGGAGCGCGGGCAGGCGCACGCGATCGCCGAGATCATCCAGCGCAGCAGCCGGCTGCGCGTGCCGGTCGTCGCCGTCGTCACCGGCGAGGGCGGCAGCGGCGGGGCGCTGGCCCTGTGCACGTCGGACCGGCTGCTCGTGTTCGAGAACGCCTACCTGTCGGTGATCAGCCCCGAGGGGTGCGCCGCGATCCTCTGGCGCACCGCCGCGGCGGCCCCCACCGCGGCCCGGGCGATGCGGCTGGGCGCCGCGCACCTCTACGGCACGGGCATCGCGACCGCCGTCGTGCCGGAGCCCGCCGGTGGGGCGCACACCGACCCGGACGCGACCGCGCAGGCGCTGCGCGAGGCGCTGCTCCGCGAGCTCGACGAGCTGTCCCTGCTCGACCCCGACACCCTCGTCGGGTCCCGCTGCCGGCGGCTGTCCCGCATCGGCGGGGACGACGCCCTCTTCCTGCGGGCCGTGCGGCCCGCCGTCCCGGGCGGTGACTGACGTGACCGCCACCGAGCAGCCCCCGAGGACGGCGATGAACGGCGCGTCCGGCCACCCCTCGCCCCAGGCCGACCCCGCCCGGGCGCTGCGCGACGAGGTCGTCGAGCTGGCCCGCGCGCTGCCGGGCGACCTGCGCCGGCTCACCGTGCGCAGCGGCGACCGGGCGATCGAGATCGAGTGGGCACCGGGCACGCCCGCCGCCTCCGCGCCGGCCGCGCCGACGCAGCGGACCGACCCCCCGGCCGAGGAGGAGTCCGAGGACCTCGTCGCCGTCCGGGCGCCGCTGGTCGGCACCTTCTACTCGGCCCCGTCGCCGGACGCCGACCCGTTCGTCCGCGCCGGCGAGGCGGTCGAGGTCGGCCAGACCCTCGCGATCGTCGAGGCGATGAAGCTGATGAACCCGATCCTCGCCGACGAGGCCGGCGTGGTCGCCGAGGTCCTCGTGCAGAACGCGGAGTCGGTGGAGTACGACCAGGTGCTCATGCTGCTGCGGCGGCCATCGTGAGGTGGTCCCGGTGATCAGCCGCCTGCTCATCGCCAACCGCGGGGAGATCGCCGTCCGCGTCGCCCGTGCCTGCCGCGAGCTCGGCATCGAGGTGGTCGCCGTCTTCTCGACCGCCGACCGGCACTCCGCCGTCGTCGAGATGGCCGACGAGGCTGTGCACATCGGGCCGCCGGCCCCGCGGTGCAGCTACCTGCACGTGCCCAACATCGTCGAGGCGGCGCTGCGCACCGGCGCCGACGCCGTGCACCCCGGCTACGGGTTCCTCTCCGAGGACCCCGACTTCGCCGAGATCTGCGCCGCCGAGGGGCTCACCTTCGTCGGTCCGCCACCCACCGTGATGCAGCAGATGGGCAACAAGGCCACGGCCCGCCGGCTCATGGCCGACGCCGGCCTGCCGCTGCTGCCGGGCGTGGTCGAGCCGGTCCGCACGGCCGACGAGGGCCGGGAGATCGCCGACCGGATCGGCTACCCGGTGATCATCAAGGCCGCGGCCGGCGGCGGCGGGCGTGGCATGACCGTGGTGGCGGCGCCCGGCGACTTCGCCGAGGCCTTCACCGCCACCCGGGCCACCGCCCGTGCCGTGTTCCGCGACCCGGCCGTCTACGTGGAGCGGTTCCTGCCCGGCGCCCGGCACGTCGAGGTGCAGGTGCTCTGCGACACCCACGGCAACGGCGTCTACCTGGGCGAGCGCGACTGCTCGCTGCAGCGCCGGCACCAGAAGCTGCTGGAGGAGGGCCCGGCCGCGCACCTCTCCCCCGCGCAGCGCAGCGGCCTGGGCGCCCTCGCCGTGCACGGCGCGCTCTCCGTGGGCTACACCGGCGCCGGGACGATGGAGTTCCTCGTCGACGGCGCCGGGCGCGCCTACTTCATGGAGATGAACGCCCGGATCCAGGTGGAGCACCCGGTCACCGAGCTGCTCACCGGGGTGGACCTGGTGCGCGAGCAGATCCTGGTCGCCTCCGGCCGCCGGCTCCAGCTGCGCCAGGAGGACGTCGTCCCCCGCGGCGCGGCGATCGAGTGCCGGATCAACGCGGAGGACCCGGCCCGCGGGTTCGCCCCGGCGCCCGGCCGGCTGGAGGTCCTGCGCGTGCCCGACGGGCCGTGGACCCGCTTCGACACCGGCTACCGCCAGGGGGACGACGTCCCCCCGCACTACGACTCCCTGCTGGGCAAGCTCGTCGTCTGGGCCCCCGACCGCGACCGGGCGGTCCGCCGCATGGACCGCGCCCTGGCGGAGCTGCGGGTCGAGGGCCCGGGGGTGCACACCACCGCCGACCTGCACCGCGCGCTGCTCCGGCACCCGGACGTGCTCGCCGACCGGCACGACGTCCAGTTCCTCGACCGCACCCTGCCC
Organism: Blastococcus sp. SYSU D00669; assembly: GCF_054050715.1. Taxonomy (NCBI): domain Bacteria; kingdom Bacillati; phylum Actinomycetota; class Actinomycetes; order Geodermatophilales; family Geodermatophilaceae; genus Blastococcus; species Blastococcus sp. SYSU D00669. The sequence goes on along the minus strand of NZ_JBJGZV010000036.1, from coordinate 15,881 downwards.
GAGCTGCTGGCCCGCACGGCCGCGCTCGGCGAGGAGCCGGCGCCCGCCCTCCCCGACGCGCGCGGCTCGCTGCAGCTCGTCCGTCCCGCGGCCCCGGACCGACCGGAGCCGCTCCCTCCCCGCGAAAGGACCCCTGCCGTGCCCCACCCCGACTTCACCCTCGACGACCTCATGGACCTGCTGACCCAGAAGGCGGGCCTGCCCCCGGCGGACCGCACCGACGACCCCGACGCCCGGTTCGAGGACATCGGCCTGGACTCGCTGGCCTTCCTGTCCATGCAGACCGAGCTGCACGACCGCTACGGCGTGGAGATGCCCGACGACAGCCCGGGCCGCTACACGTTCGGCGAGATCGTCGCCACGGTCCGCGGCTCCGCGCCGGCCGGGATGGCCTGACATGAGCAGCACCCTGGAGCGGGAGACGATCGGCCACACCGACAACTCGATCTTCATCGACGCCGACCTCGACCACGTCTGGCGGATGACGAACGACCTGGAGTCGTGGCCGCAGCTGTTCACCGAGTACGCCGAGGTGGAGATCCTCGCCCGGACCGGGTCGACGTTCCGCTTCCGGCTCAAGATGCACCCCGACGAGTCCGGCCGGGTGTGGAGCTGGGTGTCGGAGCGCACCCTCGACGAGGCCGCCCACGAGGTCGTGGCCCGCCGCCTCGAGCCGGGGCCGTTCGAGTTCATGGACATCCGCTGGACCTACGCGCCGGAGGGCACCGGCACCCGGATGCGGTGGGTCCAGGACTTCCGGATGCGCCCGGAGGCACCGATCGACACCGCGGGGATGACCCGGCGGATCGACACCAACAGCAAGGTCCAGATGGCCGTCATCCGCGACAAGGTCGAGGCGGCGGCCCGGGCGCGGGAGCAGGAGACGTGAGCACCGGGCCGGTCGCGGTCGTCCTGCCCGGCGAGAGCGGCGCCTTCGCCGGGCTGGCCACCCCGTGGCGGTTCGACGACCCGGCCGCCGAGGTGCTGGACGAGGCCTCCTCCGTGATCGGCCGCGACGTCGTCGACTGGTGGCGGGACCCGCTGGCCATGGCCGACGCCGCGGCCGCTCACCTGGCCGTGGTGGTGACCGGCGTGGCCGCCGTCCGCAGCCTCACGGCGCAGGGCCTGCGCCCGGTCGTCGTGGCCGGGCACGGGGTCGGCGAGTACGCCGCGCTGGTGGCCGCCGGCGCCCTGCCGCTGGACCAGGTCGTCGAGCTGGTGCACTGGCGGGCCGACCTGCTGAGCCTGTCCCCCCGGCCGTCCTGCGCCGGCATGGCCGCCGTCATCGGCCCGGCGGCCGGCACGGTCGCCCGGATGCTGGTCGCCGAGGCCGGCAGCTCCGGCACGCTGGCCATCGCGTGCGTCGACGGCCCGCGGCAGGTCGTGCTCTCCGGCACCCGCGAGGAGCTGGCCCGCGCCCGGCGGGCGGTGCTCGCGGCCGGCCTGGACATGGTCCGCCTGCCGGGGCGCGCGGCCTGCCACGGCCCGCTGATGCGGCCGGTCGCCGTCCGCCTCGCCGCCGCCCTGGCCGACCTCGACTGGTCGGACCCGACCGTGCCCGTGGTGCCGAACGCCGATCCGGTGCCCACCCGCGACGGCGACCGGCTGGGCACCTGCCTGCGGGCCCACCTGACCTCCCCCGTGCAGTGGGAGGGCACGTCCACCGCGCTGGTGGCGGCCGGCGCGACCGCCGTCGTCGAGGTCGGCAGCGTGCCCGTCCTGGGGCCGCTGGTCCGGCAGGTCCACCCCGACCTCCCGGTCTGCCTCGCCTCGGGCCCGCACCTGCCCGTCCCCGTCGCACCCCGGGAGCCCGCCCTCGCCAGCCCGGTCCCCACCCGAGGAGAGACATGACCACCATCCAGTCCGCCCCGGCGGTCCGCTGCGGCCCGACCGTGCACCGGGCCGACGTCGTCCCCAACCGGCGCCGCGGCGGCGACATCCGGGTGCTGCTGTCCCCCACGAGCGTCGGGGCCACGGCCGGGTTCATGGGCACGCTGACCCTCGAGCCGGGCGAGGTCGTGACCGAGCACTGGCACCCGTACTCGGAGGAGTACCTCTACTGCGAGCGCGGGGACGTCCTGGTCACCCTGGACGGCGAGGAGCGGCGGCTGGTCGCCGAGTCGGCGGTGCACATCCCGATCGGCGTGCGCCACCGGATCGTCAACGACGGGACGACGACGGCGTTCTTCGTCTTCCTCTGCGGCCCGCTGGCGCCCCGCCCCGAGCTCGGGCACGTCGACACCGAGGTCCCCGCCGCGTCGAACGGCGCCCGGTGAGCACGGGCGGGCGCCGGGTCGTCGTCACCGGGATCGGCGTCGTCGCGCCCGGCTCGATGGGCCGCGAGGGCTTCTGGGACATGCTGACCGCCGGGCGGACGGCGACCCGGCGGATCACGTTCTTCGACCCGAGCCGGTTCCGCTCGCAGGTGGCGGCGGAGGTGGACTTCGACGGCCGCCTGCTCGGGCTCACCGCCCAGGAGGTGCACCGCAACGACCGCTTCGTGCAGATGGCGCTGGTCGCCGCCGACGAGGCGGTCGCCGACAGCGGGCTGGCGCTGGGCTCGGGCGCCGACGACGCGCCGCCCCCCGAGCGCGTGGGCGTCACCCTCGGCAGCGCCGTCGGGGCCACCATGCGGCTGGAGCAGGAGTACGTCGCGGTCAGCGACGCCGGGCGGCACTGGCTGGTCGACCCCCGCTACGCCTCCCGGTTCCTCCACCACGCGCTGGTGCCCAGCTGCGGCGCGACCGAGCTCGCCGTCCGGTTCCGCGCCCACGGGCCGGCCACCGTCGTCTCCACCGGCTGCACGTCGGGGATCGACGCGGTCGGCTACGGCAGCCAGCTGATCGAGGACGGCGACGCCGACGTGGTCGTCTCCGGGGCCAGCGACGCCCCCATCTCGCCGATCTCGATGGCCTGCTTCGACACCATCCGGGCGACCACGGGCAACAACGCCGACCCCGAGCACGCGGCCAAGCCGTTCGACGCCCGCCGGGACGGGTTCGTGATGGGGGAGGGCGCCGCCGTCCTGGTCCTGGAGGAGCTGGAGCACGCCCGGCGGCGCGGCGCGGAGCCCTACTGCGAGATCACCGGCTACGCGAACCGCTGCAACGCCTTCCACATGACCGGCCTGAAGCCCGACGGCACCGAGATGGCCGAGGCGATCCGCCAGGCCCTGGACCAGGGCCGCACCGACCCCGACGAGGTCGGCTACGTCAACGCGCACGGCTCGGGGACCAAGCAGAACGACCGGCACGAGACGGCGGCGGTCAAGCTCAGCCTCGGCGAGACCGCGCGGCGGATCACCATGAGCTCGATCAAGTCGATGGTCGGGCACTCGCTGGGGGCCATCGGGTCCATCGAGATCGCCGCGACGGCGCTGGCCGTGCAGCGCGGCGTCGTCCCGCCCACCGCCAACTACGAGGTCCCCGACCCCGAGTGCGACCTCGACTACGTGCCCGTCACCGCCCGGGAGCAGAAGGTCGACGTCGCGGTGTCGGTCGGCAGCGGCTTCGGCGGGTTCCAGTCGGCGATCGTGCTGGCGCACCCCTCGCGGCGGATGCCGTGAGCGGGCTGCTCGTCACCGGCATCGGCGTCGTCGCCCCGACGGGGATCGGCGCCGAGGCGCACTGGTCCTCGCTGCTCGCCGAGCGGTCGGCCATCGGGCCGATCGAGGGCTTCGACGCGGCGCGCTACGGCGTGACCCTGGCCGGGCAGGTCCGCGACTTCGTCCCCGGCGACCACGTGGCGCCGCAGCTGATGGTGCAGACCGACCGGTGGACGTGGACGTCGCTGGCCGCCGCCACGCTGGCGGTGCAGGACGCCGGCTACGAGCCGCCCGAGGACGTCTACGCCACCTCGGTGTTCCTCGCCGCCGGCTCGGGCGGCAACGAGTTCAGCCAGCACGAGATCCAGGGCCTGTGGGCCAAGGGACCGCGGTCGGTCGGCGCCTACCAGTCGATCGCCTGGTTCTACGCCGCGAGCACCGGCCAGATCTCCATCCGCGACGGCTGGAAGGGCCCGTCGGGTGTCGTGGTGAGCGAGGGCGCCGGCGGCCTGGACAGCATCGGCTGGGCGCGGCGCGTGGTGCGCCGCGGCACGCCGGCGGTGCTGGTGGGCGGCACGGAGGCCGGGATCTGCCCGTACGCGGTGCTCTGCCAGGCGACGAGCGGCCGGCTGTCGACGGCGACCCGGCCGGAGGACGCCTACCGGCCGTTCGACCGGCGGGCCAACGGCTCGGTGATCGGCGAGGGCGGGGCGATCCTGCTGCTCGAGGAGCCCGGTGCCGCGCGGGCGCGCGGGGTCCGTCATGTGTGGGGTGAGGTGGCCGGCTACGGCGCCACGCACGACGCCCACCACCACGAGGACCCCGCACCCGACGCCGTGCAGTACGCCCGCGCCATCCGGCTCTCGCTGGTCGACGCCGGCGTGCGGCCCGAGGAGGTCGACCTCGTGATCGCCGACGGCGCCGGCACGCCAGAGCTCGACGCCCTGGAGCTGCAGGCGCTCGCCGACGTGTTCGGCGGCCGCTCGACGCCGGTGCCGGTGACCGCGCCGTCGTCCTGGACCGGCCGGCTGATGGCCGGCGGATCGGCGCTCGACGTGGCCACGGCGCTGCTGGCGATGCGCGACGGGATCGCGCCCGGGACCGCGCACCTCGACGACCCGGTCGACGCCCCCGGCGTCGAGCTCCTCCGGCACCCCCGCGTGCAGGACGTCGGGACCGTCGTGGTGCTGGCCCGCGGATTCGGCGGCTTCAACAGCAGCCTCGTGCTGCGCCGGGTCGAGGAGGCGGCGTGACGACGGTGGACGGCGGCGGCGTGCGCACCCTGCTGCGGATGCGCACGCGGGAGGGGTGCGAGGCGCAGTTCGAGCAGGCCTGGCGGCGGGCCGCGGCGGAGATCAGCCGGGTGCCGGGCAACCTGCGGCAGGAGCTGGTGCGCGACGCCGACGACCCGCGGACCTTCCTGATCACGGCCGACTGGGCCGACCGCGCGTCGGTCGACGCGTTCGGTCGCAGCAGCGCCCGCGAGACCCTCACCGCGGCGCTGCGCGACCTGCGCGAGGACGCCTCCCGCAGCACCTACGAGGTGCTGTGCACCGTGCCGGGCGAGCGCGGCCCGCACGTGCGGGTCGACATCCGCACGGTGGTCGGGCCGGGCGAGGAGGAGGCCTTCGAGCGCGGCTACCGCAAGACGGTCGAGCGGCTGCACGGCACCCGCGGGCTGGTGCGGGAGGAGCTGCTCAAGGAGCCGGACGCGCCGGTGTTCCACATCTTCGCCGAGTGGGAGTCGGAGCAGGACTTCACCAACTGGGTCGACGACCCCTCGCACGCCGACCAGACCGCGTCGCTGGTGCGCTGGCTGTCGGTCGACTTCGAGCGGCAGCTGTACGAGATCCGCTACCGGCCGCCCGACCACGTCGGCGGCGACGGCGGCTACGAGGCCCCGCCGCCGAGCCGGACCGTTCCGTCCGCTCCGCTCCCCGCACCGAAAGCGGCCCCGCTTTCCGCACCGGAACCGGCCCCGCTTTCCGCACCGGAACCGGCCCTGCTTTCCGCGCCGAAAGCGGCTCCGGTTCCGGCGCCGGAAGCGGACGTGCCGGTGCCGAGCGCGACGGTGCAGGAGTTCGTCGCGAAGCCCGAGACCACGCGGCCGGTGGCGCCGCCGTCCCCGACCCCGCCCGTCCCCCACGGCCCGACCGACGTCGAGGTGCTGGTCGTGGGCGCCGGCCCGGCCGGGCTGACGCACGCCATCGAGCTGGCCCGCCGCGGCATCGCCGTCCGGATCGTGGACAAGCGGGAGCAGGCGGCCACCCAGGCGGACAAGGCGATCGGCATCCACTGCCGCACCATGGAGATCTGGGAGGACCAGGGGATCGTCGCCGACGCGGTGGACGCCGGGATCTGGCTGCACGGCCAGACGGTCTTCGTCAACGGCGTGCAGACCCACCAGGTCGACTGGGCGGGGCTGGACGAGCTGCCCTACGCCCACCTGGGACTGCCCCAGTACGAGACCGAGCGGCTGCTCACCGACCGCCTGCGCGCCGGGGGGGTCGCCGTCGAGCGCGGGGTGGAGCTGGTCGGCTTCGCCCAGGACGACGACGGCGTCACCGCGCAGCTGCGGCGTGCCTCCGGCGAGGTGGAGACCACCCGGGCGCGGTACCTGGTCGGCTGCGACGGCGCGCACAGCGCCGTCCGCTCCGGGCTGGGGCTCTCGTTCGTCGGCGGGCTGTCGATGTTCCCGCAGCTGTTCATGCTCGGGGACGTCGACGTCGACTGGGACATGCCGGCCGGGCACCTGCTGCGCTGGGTGCGCATCGAGGAGGGCGGCGAGTTCACCGGGATGCTGGTCTGCGTCCCGCTCAAGGGCCGCAACCGCTACCGGATCGCCACGCTGGCCCCGGAGCGACTGCAGAAGACCATCGGCTCCGGCGTCGTCCCGGCCGGGTTCTGGCAGGAGTACGAGCCGCCGACGCTGGCCGACCTGCAGGCGGCGGTCGACGACCTCGGCCCGCCCGGGACGACGGCGAGCAACCTGCGCTGGTCGTCGATCTTCCGGATCAAGCACGGCATCGTCGACCGCTACCGCGTCGGCCGGGTCTTCGTGGCCGGCGACGCGGCGCACCTGCACCCGCCGGCCGGTGGCCAGGGCATGAACACCGGGATCCAGGACGCCTGGAACCTCGGCTGGAAGCTCGCCCTGGCGGTCCGGGGTCTGGCCGCGCCCGGGCTGCTCGACAGCTACGACGCCGAGCGCCGGCCGGCGGGCAAGGCGATCGTCGACCGCGCCGTGGCCATCGCGTTCACCGACGAGATGGACATGGACGACGAGAAGGCGCAGTTCCTGCTCGAGATGCAGATGACGATGAACTACGCGGGCAGCCCGCTGGTCGGCCAGACCGAGGACGCCGCGGGGTTCGCCGGCGGGCCGGAGCCGGGGCACCGGGCGCCTGACGTCCACGGCCTGCGCCGGTTCGGGATCGCCCACGACCTGCGGCTGTTCGACCTGACCCGCGGGACGCACACCACCCTGCTGCTCGCCGTCGGCCCGGACGTGTCCGACGAGCTCGTGCTGGCGCTGGAGAAGCTGGCCGTCTCGGTCCGCCAGGCCAGCCGCGGGCAGGTGCACCCGTACCTGCTCGCCGCCGGCGACGCGCAGCTCCCGGCGCTGGTGGACCTGCCGGTGCTGCGCGACCCGGGCGCGTTCCGGGAGGCGTACGGCATCGCCGACGCCGCCACGGCCGCCTACGTCGTCCGCCCGGACGGCCACGTCGGGTTCCGGACCCGCCCCGTGGTGGAGGGGGCCCTGCAGGAGCACCTGGCGCGGGTGTTCGCGCCCTGACCCGAGGGAAAGCCATGTCACTCACCAGCGAGCGGCCCGCCACCGAGCCGGTCCCCGGCGCCGAGATCTACACCTCCGCGTTCCGCGCCGACCCGTACCCGGTCTACGCCCGGCTGCGCGCCGACAGCCCGGTGGTCAAGGTGCGGACGCCGCGCTTCGACTCCTACCTGGTCACCCGGTACGAGGACGCCCGGGCGGCGCTGTCGGACCCGCGGCTGTCCAAGGACCTGTACCGGGCCGGCGACACCTACCTCGCCGTCTTCGGCGAGAAGGCCCGGCAGATCAACACGAACATGCTCAACTCCGACGAGCCGGAGCACAGCCGGCTGCGGCGGCTGGTGACGCAGGCGTTCACGCCGCGGCGGATCGAGGCGATGCGCCCCCGGGTCGAGGAGATCGTCGAGGGCCTGCTCGACCGGATCGCACCGCGCGGGCGGACCGACTTCGTCGACGACTTCGCCCTGCGGCTGCCGCTGGCCGTCATCGGCGACCTGCTCGGGATCCCGCGGCAGGACCACGAGGCGATCCTGGCCGGCACCCAGGTGATCCGGACCGTGGGCACCGGCGGGCGCAGCCCGCAGGAGGACCGGGCGGCGATCGGGGAGGCCCAGCAGCGGCTGCACGCCTACTTCACCGGCCTGGTCGCGGCCAAGCGCCGCGAGCCGGGGACGGACCTGGTCAGCTCGCTGATCGCCGCCCGCGACGAGCAGGGCCGGCTGTCGGAGGCGGAGCTGGTGTCGACCGCCTTCCTGCTGCTGTTCGCCGGCTACCAGACCACCTCGGACTTCCTCGGCAACGCCGTCGTGGCCCTGCTGACCAACCCCGACCAGCTCGACCTGCTGCGCCGGGAGCCCGACCGCATCCCCGACGCCGTCGAGGAGCTGCTGCGCTTCGACGGCTCGGTGCCGGTGTCGAGCTTCCGGTTCGCCACCGAGGACATGGAGATCGGCGGCGTGCCCATCCCGGCCGGCTCGATCGTGACGGTGGTGCTCAGCGCGGCCAACCACGACCCGGCCCTGGTCGCCGACCCCGACCGGCTGGACGTCACGCGCGGCGACGTGGCGCACATGTCCTTCGGCCACGGCATCCACTACTGCCTGGGCACCGCGCTGGCCCGCATGGAGGCGACGACCGCGCTGCGGCGGGTCCTCGTCCGCCTGCCCGACCTGCGGCTCGACGTCCCCGTCGAGGAGCTGCAGTGGCTGCCTGCCGCGTCGGCCTTCCGCGGCCTGCTCGAGCTGCCGCTCCGGTTCACCCCGACCCCCGCCGGCTGAGGAGGCGCGCAATGTCCGAGCTGGCCCAGCTCCCCGGCGCCGAGCTGTCCGGGCGGTTCCTCCTGGGCGACCGCGAGGTCAACCGCCTCGGCTTCGGCGCCATGAAGCTGACCGGACCCCGGCTGCTCGGCCCGCCGGCCGACCGGGCGGCCGCGCTGGCCGTGCTGCGCCGCGCCGTCGAGCTCGGCGTGCAGCACATCGAGACCAGCGACCACTACGGCCCGCACGTGGTCAACGAGCTGGTCCGCGAGGCGCTGCACCCCTACCCCGACGACCTGGTCATCGTGACCAAGGTCGGGGCGCGGCGGACGCCGGACGGCGGCTGGGTGCCGGCGCTGACGGCGGCCGAGCTCCGGCAGGCGGTGCAGGAGGACCTGGACCGGCTCGGGGTCGACGTGCTCGACGTCGCCGCCCTGCGCATGCCGGGGGCCGACCACCGGGCGGCCGAGAGCTCGCTCGCCGAGCCGTTCGAGGCGCTGGCCCAGCTGCAGCAGGAAGGGCTGGTCCGGCACCTGGGGGTCACCCACGTGACCCCAGGGCAGATCGCCGAGGCCCGGCGCATCGCCCCGGTCGCGTGCGTCGAGCACGACTACAACCTGGTCTGCCGCGGGGACGACGCCCTGCTCGACGAGCTGGCGCGGGACGGGATCGCCTACCTGAGCATGCAGGGCTTCTCGTACACGCAGACGTTCCGCGTCCGCGAGCTGACGCCGGCGCAGTCGGCGGTGCTGGACGCGGTGGCGGAGCGGGCGTCGGCCACCCGCGAGCAGGTGGCCATCGCCTGGCTGCTCGCCCGCTCGCCCAACCTGCTGCTGATCCCGGGCGCCACGTCGGTGGCGCAGCTGGAGGAGAACACCGCGGCGTCCGCGCTCGAGCTGGACGCCGTCGACCTGGCGGAGCTCGACGGCCTCGCCGCTGCCCGACCGAACCCCACCCCCGAGGAGGAGCCGTGACCTTCCGACCGTTCCGCAACGTGATCGTGTGCCGCATGGTGCCCGGCAGCGAGGACCAGGTCGGCCCGGTCTTCGCGTACTACGACCGGACCACCAGACCCCAGGACCTCGGTGTCATCGGGCGGTACCTGCTGTCGTACGAGGACCTCTACATCCACGTCATCGAGCGCAAGGAGGACCCGGCGATCTCGGGCCAGCGCCGCGGGCTGCCGGCGTTCCAGCAGATCGCCGAGAAGATCGCCCCGTACGTGACGCCCTACCCGAGCTACTGGGAGAACCCGTCGCACTCGGTGGCCAAGGAGTTCTACCGCTGGGTGCCCGACGGCGACGTGCCGGCCGAGCGCGAGCTGACCGTCATCGTGCAGCGGATGAAGCCGGGCGCCGAGGAGGACATCGCGCGGGTCTTCGCCGACTCCGACGCCGGGCCGCTGCCGGTCGAGACGGGCGTCACCGGGCGCTGGCTGTACTCGATGGAGGACGTCTTCGTGCACCTGCTGGAGCAGGACCCGGTCAAGGCCGCCCAGGTCCGGGCCGACCACGAGTCGCACCGCCCGGCCTTCGCCAAGATCATGCAGGACCTCAGCCCGTACGTGGGCCCGTACGACCCGGCCAAGTGGCAGACCCCGCGCGACTCCGTCGCCAAGGTGTTCCACCGCTGGCAGGCCGACGACTGGCACCCGGAGGACTGAGAGGCAGGTCCCGGGGCCTCCGGACGGTCCGGAGGCCCCCCACCGCCCTCCCCGCGAGGATGGGCGGGTGGAGATCGAGGCCGTCCTGCTGTTCGTCCTGGCCGCGGTCGCCGTGGTCGTCGTCCTGCACTGGGTGGCGGAGAAGACCGGACTGCCCGAGGCCGCCCTGCTGACGGTGGCCGGCATCGTCTACGCGTTCCTGCCCGGGCCGAACGTCGAGCTCCATCCCCACGTGGTCCTGACGCTGGTCATCCCGCCGCTGCTCTACAGCGCGGCGCTGGACTCCTCGCTGCTGGGCATCAGGCGCAACCTGCGGACCGTCGTCAGCCTCTCGGTGTCGCTGGTCCTGGCGACGGCGCTGGTGGTGGGCTGGGGCTTCAGCCTGTTCGTCGCCGGGGCGACGTTCGCCGCCGGGGTGGCGCTGGGGGCGGCCGTGGCGCCGCCCGACCCGGTGGCGGCGCTCGCGGTGGGACGGCGGGTCGGCCTGCCGCCGCGGCTGATCACCCTGATCCAGGGCGAGGGGCTGCTCAACGACGCGACGGCGCTGACGATCCTCACCGTGGCGGTGGCCGCCGCCACCGGTGACGGCTTCTCCACCTGGGGTGCGGTGGGCCAGTTCCTGCTCGCGGCGGCCGGCGGGGTGGTGGTCGGGCTCGTGGTCGCCTACGCCGTCCGGTGGCTGCGGCGGTGGCGGACCGACCCGATGTCGTTGACGGCGATCTCGCTGGCGACGCCGTTCGCCGCGTACCTGCTGGGCGAGGAGCTGCACGTCTCCGGCGTCCTGGCCGTGGTGGTCGCCGGGCTGGTGATCGGGCACGACAGCTCGCGGTTCGTGTCGGGGGTCAGCCGGCTGCAGGTCAACGCCGTGTGGCGGCTGGTCGACTTCCTGCTCGAGGGCCTGGTGTTCCTGCTGATCGGCCAGCAGCTGCCGGTGCTGCTCGAAGGGCTGGCGGCGTACGAGACGTCGACGATCGTGATCGCGTCGGTGGTGAGCGCCGGCGTCGTCCTGCTGCTCCGGCCGGTGTGGCTGGTGCTCACGCAGGTGCTGCCGGGGTCGCTGCACACGCGGCTGGGCGGCGGGGAGGAGGACGCCTCGGACGAGGAGGAGCAGCCCGGTGCCCGGCGTCGGCACGCCGAGGAGCGCCTCACCGGGCGCGAGCTGGTGGCGCTGAGCTGGGCGGGGACGCGCGGGGTGATCAGCCTGGCGGCGATCTTCACGCTGCCGCGGCTGACCGACGCCGGCGAGCCGTTCCCAGACCGCGAGCTGCTGCAGTTCTGCGCGCTGCTCGTCGTCCTGGTGACGCTGGTCGGGCAGGGGGTGACGTTCGCGCCGCTGGTGCGCCGGCTGGGGCTGCGCGCGAACGCCGCCGACCAGGCGCGGCTGCGCAACCGTGGCCGGATCGCGGCGGTCGAGGCGGGCCTCCGGCGGCTCGAGGAGCTGGACCACGAGCGCCACGACGACGTCGAGGACCGCGCGATCCACGCCCTGCGCAGCCAGCTGGAGACCCGGCTGGTGCGCTACCAGGGCCGGCTGGACGCGCTGGAGAGCGCCGACACGGACATCCCGCACAACCCGCAGTACGAGGCGGCGGTGCGGATCTCCCGGTCGGTGCTGGAGGCCGAGCGGGAGGCGCTGCTGCGGCTGCGCGACAGCGGCCGGCTCCCCGACGCCGGCCTGCGGGTGCTCGAGCGCGAGCTCGACCACCAGGAGAACCTGCTCCCCGCCCGGCCGGCGGGCTGAGCACACGCCGAGGGCCCTCTCGACGGATCGAGAGGGCCCTCGGCGTGCGTTGGTCAAGCGGTCACTGGACGGCGCGGCGGTGGGTGAGGATCCAGCCGGCCACCGCGGGGACGACGACCCAGCCGGCGATGATCGCGATCGACTGCGGCTGCTCGAGCCCCTGCGCCAGGTTGAGCACCGAGTTCGCCGGGTCGATCTTCTCCGCGATCTCCGGCTTGAAGCTCGACAGGATCGGGATGACCCCCAGCAGCGCCAGGTACATCGAGGTCAGCCCCGCCGGGGTGTTGGCGAAGGCGGCACCCGCACCGGCACCAGCCACCGCGAAGGCGGCACCCGCGGCCACCGCGACACCCATGGCCCGGCCGGCGCCGTCCCACTCGATGCCGCTCTCCGTCACGGCCAGGACGCCGGCGACCAGCGCCGTCGACACGGCGGCGAAGACAGCGCCGAGCAGCCCGACCGCGGCGGCCTTGGCGGCCAGCACCCGGCCGCGGTGCGGGACCAGCAGGTACGTCGTCTGCACCGTCTTGTGGCTCCACTCCCCCGCCGTCGACAGCACGCCGAGGGTGATCAGCAGGTAGCCGGTGAGCAGGCCCATCACCGAGATCGGGCCGGTCACGGAGCCGAGCTCCTCGGAGCTGGCGGTCGCGATCAGGGCGACGGCGGCCGGACCGAGCAGCGTCGCGGCCACGGCCAGCGACTTGCCCGAGCGGGTGGACAGCGACTTGTGCATCTCGATGCCGACCAGCTTCGGCAGCGACGGACCGGTCCGGCGCACGGGCGGACGGGCGGGGGTGGGAGCGACGGCGGTGGCGCGGCGCTCGAGGGTGGCGGTCATGTCGGGTTCCTCCTGGACGGGGACGAAGGGCGGGTGGTGGGCGGGCGGGGTCGTCATCACGCCGCCGCCGTGAGCTGGAAGAACAGGTCCTCGAGGCCGCGCTCGAGCGGCCGCAGGTCGGTCAGCGCGATGCCGGCGGTCGCGGCCACCTGGCCGACGGCGACCGGCTCGGCGCCGGGCAGCACCAGGGCGCCGTCGCCGCCGTCCTGGACCTCGAAGCCGGCGGCTCGCAGCGCGCGGGCGAGCGCGGCGGCGTCGACGGCACGCACCGCCGTCCCCTCCGAGCCGAGCAGCGCCGCCACCGGCCCGTCGGCGACGATCCGGCCGGAGCCGATGACCAGCAGCCGGTCGACCGTGTGCTCGACCTCGCCGAGCAGGTGCGAGGACAGCAGCACCGTGCCGCCGCGCGCGGCGTGGCCGCGCAGCAGGTCGCGCATCCAGCGGATGCCCTCGGGGTCCAGACCGTTGGCCGGCTCGTCGAAGACCAGCACCGGCGGGTCGGCCAGCAGGGCGCCGGCGATGCCGAGCCGCTGCCGCATGCCCAGCGAATAGCCGCCCACGCGTCGGCGGGCCGCCTCCTTCAGGCCGACGAGCTCCAGCACCTCGTCCACCCGCGTCGCCGGGACGCCGATGGTGTCGGCCAGCAGCCGCAGGTGCGTCCGGCCCGACCGGCCGGGGTGGACGGCGGAGGCGTCGAGCAGCGTGCCCATGACGGCTCCGGGGTTGGGCAGGTCGGGATAGGGCTTGCCGTCGACCAGCGCCGTGCCGGAGGTGGCCGGCACCAGGCCGGTCATCATCCGCATCGTCGTGGTCTTGCCGGCGCCGTTCGGGCCGAGGAAGCCGGTCACCGTGCCGGGCTCCAGGGTGAAGGACACGTCGTCGACGACGGTCCGGGTGCCGTACTGCTTGGTCAGGCCGCTGACCGTGATCATCGGATCCTCCGTGGGAGTTCGTCGTTCTGCCGACGAGAAATCTGCCGGGGACGACGGGGTCGCCGCGTCGGCCGACGGTCCGAGATCCGGGTCCACCTACGGTCCGATCCGGTCATCCGATAGTTGATGCCGGTCATCCACTCCCGGGCGATCCGCGGGGCGCCCGCGCCGACCTACGCTCCGTCGCATGAGGATCCGGGCGCGCTTCTGGCCGGGTCTGCCCACGCGCAGCATCTGGTTCGAGGCGGTCCTCGCGCTGCTCAGCACCGCCACCGTGGCCATCGGCGCCGCGAGCCCGGAGACCGAGCAGCTGCTGCCCGACGGGCCGCTGCTCGTCCTCGGGCTGCTGTCCACGGTGACGCTGTTCCTCTTCCGCCGGTCGGCGCCGCTCGTGCCGTTCGCCGTGAGTGCTGTGCTCGCCGTCGTCCTGCCGCCGCTGTCACTCGGGATGACCCTCACCGCGTACGCCGTCGGCCGGTACGAGGGTCGGTGGCCGCTGCGGATCGGCGCCGGCGTCGTAGGCGCGATCTCGCTCATCCAGCCCTGGACGATCGGGACGGCGAACGAGGCCGTGGGGGCCATCGGCGGGACGGCGCTGGCGATCGTGCTGCCCGCGGCGCTCGGCATCTGGCAGCGCACCCGTGCCCTGCTCCTCGAGGCCCTGCGTGAGCGGGCGGACCGCGCCGAGGCCGAGCGGGAGCTCATGGCCCGCGACGCCGTCCTCACCGAGCGGACCCGCATCGCCCGCGAGATGCACGACGCCGTCGGCCACCGGGTGAGCCTCATGGTGCTGCAGGCCGGCGCGATCGAGATGGCCGCCGGCGACCGCGACCGGGTCGAGCAGCTGGCCGGGCAGGTGCAGGCCGCCGGCCGGCAGGCGCTCGACGAGCTGCGCCAGATGGTCGGGGTGCTGCGGGCGGGCGAGGTCGACGAGGCCGCGCCGCTCGGTCCGCAGCCGGGCCTGGCGGAGCTGCCGCGGCTGGTCGACGAGGCGCGGGAGGCCGGTGTGCCGGTCGAGCTGAGCGGCCCGCCGCAGGAGCCGGTCGACCCGGTGGTGAGCCGGGCCGCCTACCGGATCGTGCAGGAGGCGCTGACCAACGCCGGCAAGCACGCCCCGGGGGCGCTGGTCACGGTGACCGTCGACCGGGGCGCCGGCGCGCTGTCGATCCGCGTGGTCAACGGGCCGGCGACGGCACCGGCCGACGGGGCGCCCAGCGGCGGCTACGGCCTGGTGGGGTTGGGTGAGCGGGTGCGCACCCTGGGCGGGCGGCTGACCGCCGAACCGAGGCTGGACGGCGGCTTCTGCGTGGAGGCGGTGCTGCCGACGTGACCATCCGGGTGCTCCTGGTGGACGACGAGGAGCTGGTGCGCTTCGGGCTGCGCACGGTGCTCGAGGCGGCCGGCGACTTCGAGGTCGTGGGCGAGGCGGGGGACGGCGCCGCTGGGGTGGCCGCCGCCCGTGAGCTGCGGCCCGACGTCGTCCTCACCGACATCCGCATGCCGGGCATGGACGGGCTGGCGGCGACCAAGCAGATCCTGGCGCTGCCGGACCCGCCGCAGGTCGCCGTCCTCACGACCTTCCACGTCGACGAGTACGTGTACGCGGCGCTGGCCGCGGGCGCGGCCGGGTTCCTGCTCAAGGACACCCCGCCGCGGGAGATCGCCGCCGCCGTCCGCGCCGTCGCCGACGGGACGGCGACGCTCTCGCCCAAGGTGACCGCGGCGCTGATCGAGTCCTACGTCGACCGCCGCGCCGCCCCGCGCAAGGCCGAGGCGTTGCGGCGGATCGCCGACCTCTCCGACCGCGAGCGCGAGGTGCTGCAGCTGCTGGGCAGCGGCGACTCCAACGCCGAGCTGGCCCGCAAGCTCTACGTCAGCGAGGCCACGGTGAAGACCTACGTGTCGCGGCTGCTCACCAAGCTGGACCTCACCAATCGCACGCAGGCGGCGATCCTCGCGCACGAGGCCGGTCTGCTGGAGAGCTAGGTGTACTGCTCGGAGACGTTGGTGCACCGGCTGATGGGCGGGAGGTTGCCCAGGGCGGTGTGGGGCCGGTGGTGGTTGTAGTGGTGCAGCCAGCCTGACAGGGCCGCTCGCCGGTTGGTCTCGGTCGT
>NZ_JBJGZV010000035.1:0-58616 GCF_054050715.1 Blastococcus sp. SYSU D00669 | reverse complement strand
GAGCACGCGTGCTCGATCGCGACGAAGCACCTACAGGCGCTCGACGACGTGGTCGATGCAGGCGGTCAGCGCGCTGACGTCGTCGGGGTCGACGGCGGGGAACATGCCCACGCGCAGCTGGTTGCGACCGAGCTTGCGGTAGGGCTCCACGTCGACGACGCCGTTGGCCCGCAGCGTCTTCGCGATCGCGGCGGCGTCGACGCCCTCGGCGAAGTCGACCGTGCCGACGACGAAGGAGCGCTCGTCGGGGTCGGCCACGAACGGCGTCGCGTAGTCCTTGGCCTCCGCCCACCGGTAGAGCCGGCTCGACGACTCCCGCGTGCGCTCCACCGCGCCCGACAGCCCGCCCAGGCCGAGCAGCCACCGGACCTGGTCGGCCAGCAGGAACAGCGTGGCGACGGCCGGGGTGTTGTAGGTCTGGTCCTTGCCCGAGTTGTCGACGGCGATCGACAGGTCGAGGAAGCCGGGGATCCAGCGGCCCGAGGCCTTGATCTCGGCCACCCGCTGCAGCGCCGCGGGCGACATGAGCGCGATCCACAGCCCGCCGTCGCCGCCGAAGTTCTTCTGCGGCGCGAAGTAGTAGACGTCGGTCTGGGCGACGTCGACCGGCAGCCCACCGGCGGCGCTGGTGGCGTCGACGAGCACCAGGGCGTCGTCGTCGGCGTCGGCCGGGCGGACGACGGGCGCCATCACGCCGGTCGAGGTCTCGTTGTGCGCCCAGCCGTAGACGTCGATCCCCGCCTCCGCCTTGGGCAGGGCCAGCGACCCGGGCTCACCCCTGGCGATCACCGGGTCGGCCAGGAACGGCGCCTCGGCCGCCGCCGAGGCGAACTTGGCCGAGAACTCGCCGTAGGTGCCGAACGCGCTGCGGTCGCGGATCAGGCCGAAGACCGCGGCGTCCCAGAACGCCGTCGTCCCGCCGTTGCCCAGGACGACCTCGTAGCCCTCGGGCAGGTCGAACAGCGCGGTCAGCCCCTCGCGGACCTGCTTGACCAGGTTCTTCACCGGCGCCTGCCGGTGCGAGGTCCCCATCAGCGCGGCGCCGTCGGTGGCCAGCGCCTGCAGCGCCTCGGGGCGGACCTTGGACGGGCCGCAGCCGAACCGTCCGTCGGCGGGCAGGAGCTCGGCGGGGATCTGGATGGTCATCGAGCGTGAGGGCCTCTCGGAGTCGTGGCCCCGTCCCCCATCCCGAGCGTGCGAAGGGTGGGGAGGACGGGGTCCTTTGTCAGGCGGGGGCGGCGGCGCTCACGGACTTGGTGGTGATCGAGTCGAAGCCCTCGACCTCCTCGGGCCGGCGGGGCTCCGGGCCGATGTAGCGGGCCGACGGGCGCACGAGGCGACCGGTGTTCTTCTGCTCGAGGATGTGCGCGCACCAGCCGGCGGTGCGGGCACAGGTGAACATCGAGGTGAACATGTGGGCGGGCACCTCGGCGAAGTCGAGGACGATCGCCGCCCAGAACTCCACGTTGGTCTCGATCGGCCGGTCGGGACGGCGCTCGCGGAGCTCCTTGAGCGCGGCCTGCTCCAGCGCCAGCGCGGCGTCGAAGCGCGGGGCGCCGAGCTCCTGGGCGGCCTTGCGCAGCACGCGGGCGCGCGGGTCCTCGGCCCGGTAGACCCGGTGGCCGAAGCCCATGAGCCGTTCCTTGCGGTCCAGCAGGTCCTTGACGTACTTCTCCGCGTCCCCGCTCTCCTCGACGCCGTCGAGCATGTGCAGCACCCGGGAGGGCGCGCCGCCGTGCAGCGGGCCGGACATCGCGCCGATGGCGCCGGAGAGGGAGGCGGCGACGTCGGCGCCGGTGGAGGCGATCACCCGGGCGGTGAACGTGGAGGCGTTCATGCCGTGCTCGGCCGCCGAGGTCCAGTAGGCGTCGACGGCGGCGACGTGGCGGGGGTCGGGCTCGCCCCGCCAGCGGGTCATGAACCGCTCGACGATCGTGTTGCACTCGTCGATGCGGCGCTGGGGCACGGCGGGCACGCCGATGCCGCGGGCGGACTGCGCCACGTAGGACAGCGCCATGACGGCCGCCCGGGCGAGCTCTTCGCGGGCCTCCTCGGCGCTGATGTCCAGCAGCGGCTTGTAGCCCCAGATCGGGGTCAGCATCGCCAGCGCGGCCTGGACGTCGACGCGCACGTCGCCGGTGTGCACGGGGATGGGGAACGGCTCGGCGGGCGGCAGGCCGGGGCCGAACTTGCCGTCGACCAGCAGCGCCCACACGTTGCCGAAGGTGATCTTCCCGACCAGGTCCTCGATGTCGACGCCGCGGTAGCGCAGGGCGCCGCCGTCCTTGTCCGGTTCGGCGATCTCCGTCTCGAAGGCGATGACGCCTTCCAGACCGGGTACGAAGTCGTCGGCCATCTCGCATGCTCCTCTGCGCGCGAAAACCTGTGCGTGCACGAGAATGCGCGCACGACTGGGTGGACCCTAGGCGGTGCCCGGGGACCGCCGACAGCCGACCCTGGTCACAGTGTCCCCCGGTCGGGCGCCGGTGTGAGGGCCCTCACGGGGGTGGTTCCCCGCTCCGCGACGGCGCCCGGGCCGGGGCGGTGACAGCATGGCTGCGTGCCCGATCTCTCCCGCATGCGCCGCGACTACGGCGGGCGCGGCCTGCGCGAGGAGGACCTGGCGGCGAGCTGGGTCGAGCAGTTCGACCGCTGGTTCGCCGACGCCGTGGCCGCCGAGCTCCCCGAGCCCAACGCGATGGTGGTCGCCACCGCCGACGCCGACGGCGCCCCCGACGCCCGCACCGTCCTGATGAAGGGCTACGACGAGTTCGGGTTCGTCTTCGTCACCAGCTACGCCTCGACGAAGGGCGCCCAGCTGGCGGCCAACCCGCGGGCGGCGCTGGTCTTCCCGTGGCACGCGATCCAGCGGCAGGTCCGCGTCGCCGGCCGGGTCGAGCGGGTGGGCGACGCCGCCTCGGACGACCTGTGGAACCCGCGCCCGCGCGGCGCCCAGCTGGCCGCGGTGGCCTCGGTGCAGTCGACCGTCGTCGACTCCCGGGAGGAGCTGGCCGAGCGGGTGCAGCTGCTCGACGAGGAGACGGGGGAGGGGCCGGTGCCCCGGCCGCCGGTGTGGGGCGGCTACCGCGTCGTCCCCGAGCGCGTGGAGTTCTGGCAGGGCGGGGCCGACCGGCTGCACGACCGGCTCCGGTTCGTGCGCGACGACGCCGAGGGCGGCGGCTGGATCGTCCAGCGGCTCGCCCCGTGAGCGCACCAGTCGATCCCGTCGAGGGGGCCGGCAAGGTCGCCGAACCCGTCGCCGAACCCCGCAGGCCGCGGGCGTGGGCGGTCGACACCACGCCGCTGCGCAACCCGGCCTACCGGCGGCTGTTCTGGGGGACGGCGGCGACGATGCTCGGCCAGCAGATGACGCTGGTCGCCGTCCCGTACCAGGTCTTCCAGCTGACCGGCTCGTCGCTGCTGGTCGGCGTCACGTCGGTCGTGGCGCTGGTGCCGCTGGTCGTCTTCGGGTTGCTCGGCGGCGCCATCGCCGACGCCATGGACCGCAGGAAGCTGATGCTGGTCACCTCGGTCGGCGCCGCGGTCACCAGCGCGCTGCTCGCGGTGCAGGCGCTGCTGCCCGGCGGCGGCAACCTGGTGGTGCTGTGGGTGCTGACCGCCGCGGTCTCGGGCTTCGCCGCGGTCAACCAGCCGGCGCGCGGCGCGGTGATCCCCGCGCTGGTGGGGCCGGAGGGCGTCGCCGGGGCCAACGCGCTGGCGATGACCGTGCGGCAGGTCGGCGTCATCGTCGGCCCCCTGCTGGCCGGCGTGCTCATCGGCGTGGGCGAGCTGTTCATCACCTACGCCGTCGACGCGCTCGGGTTCCTGGTGGCGGTCCTGCTGCTGCGCGGGCTGCCGGCGCTGCCGCCGGGGGGCGCGGCCGGGCCGCTGCGCCTGGGCAGCGCGGTGCGCGGCGTCTGGGAGGGCTTCGTCTTCCTGCGCACCCAGCCGGTGCTGCTGATGACCTTCGTCGTCGACATCATCGCGATGCTCTTCGCCTGGCCGCAGGCGGTGTTCCCCGAGCTGGCGGAGACCCGGTTCCTCGACTCGCCCAACAGCCTCGGCTGGCTGTTCGCCGGCGTCTCGATCGGTGCGCTGGTGATGGGCCTGACGTCGGGCTGGGTGGCCCGCGTCGACCGGCAGGGCGCGGTGGTGCTCGGGGCGATCGTCGCCTGGGGGCTGGCGATCATCGGGTTCGGCTTCGCGCCGGCGCTGTGGGTGGCCGTGGTCTTCCTGGCCATCGCCGGCGGCGCCGACATGGTCAGCGCCGTGCTGCGCACGTCGATGCTGCAGCTGGCCGCGCCGGAGGACATGCGCGGGCGCATGCAGGGCGTCTTCATCGTCGTCGTGGCCGGCGGGCCGCGGCTCGGCGACCTGCGCGCCGGTGCGCTGGCCAGCGCCACCTCGGTGACCGTGGCGATGGTGTCCGGCGGGGTCGTCGTCGTCCTGGCGATGGTCGTGGTCGCGCTCGTCGTCCCGTCGTTCTGGTTGTTCCGCGCCTCCCGCTCCGCCCGCTGATCACCGGCCGGTGGAGCGGTGTGCGGATCCGGCGCGCTCCCGGCGCGGAAGTGCGCCGAGCACGCACACCACCGTCGGGTCGGACGTGGTCGCACGAACATCCCCTGCGGTGCTCAGTCGGCGTCGGTGGGGGCGGTCTGCGCGACCAGCAGCTCGACCTCGACGTTGCCGTCGGTGGCCTTGGAGTAGGGGCAGATCTGGTGGGTCAGCTCCATGACCTCGTAGGCCCGCTCGGCGTCGATGCCGGGCGCGTGCAGCTCCAGCTCGACGGCGAGACCGAACTCCATCGGCGGCGTCTTGAGGAAGTGCACCCGCGCGGTGACGCGCGAACCCTCCAGGGCCGCGGGGGAGAGCCCCACCTCCCGGACGGCGAAGCGCATCGCGCTGTGGAAGCAGGCCGCGTACCCGGCGGCGAAGAGCTGCTCGGGATTGGTGCCGGGCCCGTCGTCACCGCCCATCGCGGCCGGCCGCGACAGCTTGAGGTCGAGCCGGTCGTCGGAGCTCACCACCGCCCCGTGCCGGGCGCCGTACGCGGTCGCTTCTGCGGTGTAGAGCCGCTGCATGGCGGGCGGGTACCCGCTCAGCACCCGGTCAAGCGAGCGCCCCGGCCACGACCCTGAGGTCGGCGACCAGCGCGTCGTAGGCGGCGCCGCGCGACTCGTCCGGCGTCCGCAGCACGGCCGACGGGTGGGTGGTCGCCAGCATCCAGGTCTGGTGCGGGGCGTCCTCCTCGTCCTCCTCGGCGGCCACCCCGGGCGGGGTCCACGGCAGCAGCTGCCCGCGCTCCTTGGTGATCCGGAAGGACGGCGAGATCAGCGCCTTGGCCGCGGTCGCGCCCAGGCAGACCACCACCTCGGGCTGGAGCACCTCGAACTCCGACTCCAGCCAGGGCCGGCAGGCCCGCAGGTGCTCCGGCCCCGGCGTCTGGTGGATGCGCCGCTTCGGCGTCGGGGTGAACCGGAAGTGCTTGACCGCGTTGGTGATGTAGACGTCGCGCCGCTCGATGCCGGCCTCGGCCAGCGCCTTGTCCAGCAGCCGCCCGGCCGGGCCGACGAACGGCTCGCCCTTGCGGTCCTCCTGGTCACCGGGCTGCTCGCCGACGAACACCACCCGCGCGGTCTCCGGTCCCTCGCCGAACACGGTCTGCGTCGCCGGCTCCCACAGCTCGCACGCGCGGCACCCGGCCGCGGCCGCGCGCAGACCCTCCAGCCCCACGCCCGACGGCGGCTGGGCGATCCCGTTGCGCTCGCTCATGCCCTGATGACACCGCAGGACGGCGCCTGGCGCGAGGGGGCGGACCGCTACGGTCTCGTTAGCCGTCCGCACGATCAGGAGAGGTCGATGCTCGAGTTCGACGGGCTGTACAAGAGCTACGGCGCCAATGCCGTGCTCCAGGGTGTCGGCTTCGCCGTCCCCGAGGGGTCGATGTTCGGGTTCTGCGGAGCGAACGGCGCCGGCAAGACGACGACGATGCGGATCGCGATGGGCCTGGCCCGGGCCGACGCCGGCGAGGTGCGCTGGCGCGGCCGCCCGCTGGACGAGGCCGCGCGCCGGCGCATCGGCTACATGCCGGAGGAGCGCGGGCTCTACCCGAAGATGAAGGTCGGCGAGCAGGTCACCTACTTCGCCCGGCTGCACGGCCTGGACGCGGCGGCGGCGGCGCGCGCCAGCGACGAGTGGATCGGCCGGCTGGGGCTCGGCGAGCGACGCGGCGACCGCGTGGAGAAGCTGTCGCTGGGCAACCAGCAGCGCGTCCAGCTCGCCGCCGCGCTGGTCAGCCGCCCGGAGATCCTCATCCTCGACGAGCCCTTCTCCGGCCTGGACCCGGTCGGCGTCGACTCCCTCGCCGAGGCGCTGCTCGAACAGGTCCGCGCCGGCGTGCCCGTGCTGTTCTCCAGCCACCAGCTCGACCTGGTCGAGCGGCTCTGCGACTCCGTCGGCATCCTGGCGCACGGCCGGATCGTCGCCGCCGGCACCGTCGAGGACCTGCGCCGCCGCGAGGCCGGCCGCCTGCTGCGGGTCGTCGTCCCCGACGCCGGCCCGGGCTGGGCCGAGGGCCTGCCGGGCGTGCGCGTGGTGTCCCAGCAGGCCGGCGACACCCTGCTCGAGCTCGCCGGCGGCACCGACGACCAGGAGGTGCTGGCCGTCGCGCTGAAGACCGGCCGGGTCACCCACTTCGCCTGGCGCGAGCCGAGCCTCGTCGAGCTGTTCCGCGAGGCCGTCGCCGACCCGGCGCAGCGGCAGGAGGTGGCCGCGTGACGGGGCCGGAGCGGCTGGGCAGCGCCGCCCTCGTGCGGCTGGTCGCCGGCCGGGAGATCTCCACCCGCCTGCGCGACAAGGGCTTCCTGATCAGCACCGCCGTCCTGCTGCTCCTCGTCGTCGGCGTGATGGCGTTCCAGATCGTCGTCAACAGCGGCGGGTCGAGCACCAGGATCGGCGTCGTCGGCAGCAGCGCGACCCTCGAGCCGGCCCTCGTGTCGCAGGGCGAGGCCTTCGGCACCGACGTCGAGGTGCGCGCCCTCGCCGACGAGGACGCCGCCCGGCGCGCGGTCGACGACGGCGACGTCGACGCCGCCGTGATCGATCCCGAGGGGGCGGACCCCCGCCTGCTGGTGCAGACCGAGGGCGGGGAGACGCAGGCCCTCGTGGAGACCGCGGTGGCCGCGGTCTCCGTCGCCGCCCAGCTCCAGCAGGCGGACGTGACGCTGGACCCGCCGCCGCGGGTCGACGTCGTCGCGCTGCAGGCCGACGGCGAGGACCGCACCCAGGCCACGGTCGTGGCGATCGTCGGCGTCGGGCTCCTCTACTTCCTGCTCATCATGTTCGGCCAGTTCGTCGCCCAGGGCGTCGTGGAGGAGAAGGCCTCCCGCGTGGTCGAGCTGCTGCTGGCCACGATGAAGCCCTGGCAGCTGCTGGCCGGCAAGATCCTCGGCCTCGGTCTGCTCGGCTTCGGGCAGATCGTCATCCTCGGGGTGGTCGGCGTCGTCGGTGCGCTCGCCTTCGACGTCGTCGACGTCCCGGGGCAGGTGCTCGGCACGGTGGTGTCGGTCGTGCTGTGGTTCGTGCTCGGGTACGCCTTCTACGCGTCGGTCTTCGCCGTGGCCGCGTCGCTGGTCAGCCGGCAGGAGGACCTCGGCAGCGTGCTGACGCCGACGACGATCCTGCTCGTCGCCGGGTTCATCATCGCCATCCAGGCCGCCGGCGACCCGGCGAGCACCCTGGCCACGGTCACCTCCTACGTGCCCGGCCTCTCGCCGCTGGTGATGCCGGTGCGCACCGCGGCGGGGGAGGCGGCGGCCTGGGAGATCGGCCTGGCCGTCGTCCTCATGCTGGTCGCGATCGCGCTCATCGTGCGGCTGGGCGGGCGGGTCTACTCCGGGGCGCTGCTGCGCACCGGCGGCCGGGTCAAGCTGCGGGAGGCGCTGGCGTCCGAGCGCGCGTGACCAGGTTGCGCGCCGCCGGTCGCGGGGTAGGCGGGCGGCATGGCGATGCAGCTGGGCTACACGATGATGACCGAGCAGGCCGGACCGGCCGACCTCGTCGGCCACGTGGTCGGCGCCGAGGACGTCGGCTTCGACTTCGCGGTCAGCAGCGACCACTACTTCCCGTGGCTCGACGAGATGGGGCACTCGCCCAACGCCTGGGTGACCCTGGGCGCGGCGGCGCAGGCCACCAGCCGCATCCCGCTGATGACCTACGTGACCTGCCCGACGTTCCGCTACCACCCGGCGGTGGTGGCCCAGCAGGCGGCGACGCTGCAGATCCTCTCGGGCGGCCGGTTCACCCTCGGCCTGGGCGCCGGCGAAAACCTCAACGAGCACGTCGTGGGCGGCGGCTGGCCCGGCGCCGACGTCCGGCACGAGATGTTCGTCGAGGCCGTGCGGGTGATCCGCGAGCTCTTCGACGGCGGGTACGTCAACTTCCGCGGCGAGCACTTCGACGTCGAGTCGGCGAAGCTGTGGGACCGGCCGGAGAAGCGGGTGCCGATCGGCATCGCCATCTCCGGGCCGCAGTCGGCGCGGATCGCCGGCGAGCTCGGCGACGCGGTGATCGCCGTCGAGCCCAAGGGCGAGCTGGTCGAGATGTTCGAGGGCGCCGGCGGCGCCGGGAAGCCGAAGGTCGGGCAGATGCCGGTCTGCTACGACACCGACCGCGACGCCGCGGTGAAGCGGGCGCACTCGCTGTTCCGCTGGTTCGGCCTCGGCTGGAAGGTCAACGCCGAGCTGCCCGGGCCGACCGCGTTCGACTCCGCCAGCCAGTTCGTGCGCGAGGAGGACGTCGCGGAGAGCATCCCGTGCGGGGACGACGTCGACGCGGTGATCGAGGCGGCGAAGGCCTACGCCGACGCCGGTTTCACCCACCTGGCGCTCGTGCAGATCGGCGGCGACGAGCAGCAGCCGTACCTCGAGTGGACCCGCTCGACCCTCCTGCCGGCCTGGCGCGAGGCCTTCGGCGGCTGATCCCTGCGAGAAAACAGCCGCCCATAGGGGTGAGACCGTCGCCCGAGCAGTCCCGCGCGGCCCCGTGTGCCGTGATGATCAGCTCGTGCGAGAGGACCTGGACCGGCGCCTCCGGCGGCTCCGGGCCTCCGGGGACCCCGCCGAGCTGATCGACCTGGGCTGCGACCTGGCCGAGGCGGGCCGGCAGCGCGACGCGGAGGCCTGCTTCCGGCGCGCCGCCGAGCTCGGCGACTCCATCGCGTCGTTCAACCTGGGCAACGCCCTGGCGGCGCAGGGGCGCTGCGAGGAAGCGGTCGACGCCTACGAGACCGCGCTGGCCGCGGGCGAGCCCGACGCCTGGCGCAACCTCGGCCTGGTGCTCGAGGAGCTCGGCGACCTGGCCGGTGCCATGCGGGCCTACCGCGGGGCGGCCGCGGCCGGCGACCCCACCGGCTGGCTCGGGCTGGCCTTCCTCCTGCGCGAGCAGGGCGAGCGCGAGGAGGCGCTGGCCGCCGCGCGGGAGGGCGCCGCGCTCGGCGACCCGACCGCCGCCGCCGTCGCCGCGAGCTGGACCTGGGCCACCTCGTTCGACCCCGCATTGGAGCCCGATCTGCGGGCCGGCGCGCCGCACTACCCGTCGGCGCGCGCCGACCTCGGCCGGCTGCTGCGCGACACCGGCCGGGTCGACGAGGCCCGCCGCGTGCTGGAGCACGGCGCGAAGCTGGGCGAGACCGAGTCGTGGCTGCCGCTGGGCAACCTCTACTGCGACGAGCTGGGCGACGAGGAGGCGGCGGAGGAGGCCTACCGCGCCGGCATCCGCGCCGGCGACGTCTACTGCCACCACAACCTCGGCCTGCTGCTCGTCGAGCGCGGCGACGTGGACGGGGCGGTCGAGCAGTTCCGCCTCGGCGTGGCCGCCGGCGACGACCTGGCCCTGCGCGCGCTGGAGCAGTTCGAGGGCCCGCTGGCGCCCTAGGCTCCCCGCGGGGGCCTCCGACATGAGGCGTTCACATGAGCAGGGGATGATCCTGCGCATGTCGGAAGCCACCGTCGACGTCGCCGACCTGCGCCACCACGCAGGGTCCGGACCCTCCGACGACCGCGCCGATGACGCCCCGCTGCGGGACGACATCCGCCTGCTCGGCCGTGTCCTCGGCGAGGTGATCGGCGAGCAGGCCGGCGCCGACGTGCTCGAGCTGGTCGAGTCCACCCGCGTCGAGGCCTTCCGGATCCGCCGCTCCGAGGTCGACCGCGAGGAGCTGGCCGCCCGGCTGGCCGGCCTGGACATCCGCAGCGCCAACCACGTCATCCGCGCCTTCAGCCACTTCTCGCTGCTGGCCAACCTGGCCGAGGACATCCACCACGAGCGGCGCCGGCGCCACCACCGGCGCGAGGGCTCGCCCCCTCAGCTGGGCAGCCTCGCCGCCAGCTTCGAGCTGCTCGACCGGGCCGACCTCGACGCCGACACCGTCGCCCGCGAGCTGGCCGGGGCCCTCGTCGTCCCCGTGGTGACCGCGCACCCGACCGAGGTCCGGCGCAAGACGATCTCGCAGGTGCAGCGGCAGGTCGCCGACCTGATCCGCGAGCGGGACCGGACGGCGCTCGGGGACGTCGACGACGAGTGGTCGGCCAAGCTGTGGCGGGCCGTGCTCACCCTCTGGCAGACGGCGCTCCTGCGGCTGTCCCGGCTGCGGCTGTCCGACGAGATCGACGAGGCGCTGCGCTACTACGAGCTGTCGCTGTTCGACGTCATCCCGGCCATCAACGCCGAGCTCCGCGCGGCGCTGAACGAGCGCTGGCCCGACGCCGGGCTGCTCGAGCGGCCGATGCTGCTGCCCGGTTCCTGGATCGGCGGCGACCGCGACGGCAACCCCTTCGTCACCGCCGAGGCGCTCCGGCGGGCCACCACCCGCCAGGCCGAGACGGCGCTGCGCCACTACCTCGACGAGCTCGACGAGCTGCGCATCGAGCTGTCGATGTCCGACCGCCTGGTCACCCCGACCCGGGAGCTGTACCGCCTCGCCGAGGCCTCCCGCGACGACTCCCCGTTCCGCGCCGACGAGCCGTACCGGCGGGCGCTGAACGGCGTCCACGCCCGCGTCGTCGCCACCACCCGGCGCGCCGTCGGGCACGTCCACGGCCCCGAGCCGACGGTCGAGCTGCCGCCCTACGACAGTCCCGACGAGCTGCGCGCCGACCTCGACACCGTCGACGCCTCGCTGCGCAGCCACGGCGCCGGCGCGCTCGCCGACGACCGGCTGGCCCGGCTGCGCGAGGCGGTCGAGGTGTTCGGCTTCCACCTCTGCGGGCTGGACATGCGGCAGAACGCCGAGGTCCACGAGGAGATGGTGGCCGAGCTGCTGGCCTGGGCCGGGGTGACCGCCGACTACGCGGCCATGGGGGAGGAGGAGCGGGTCGCGCTGCTGGCCCGAGAGCTGCGGCTGCGCCGTCCGCTCGTCCGACCGGGCGCGCAGCTGTCCGAGCGGGTCCGCGGCGAGCTCGACGTGCTGGAGGCCGCCGCGGGGCAGATCGCCCTCCTCGGCCCGCGGGTGATCCCGAACTACGTCATCAGCATGTGCGACTCGGTCAGCGACGTCCTCGAGGTCGCCGTCCTGCTCAAGGAGGTGGGCCTGCTCGACCCCGACGGCGAGGACGGCCCGACCTGCCCGGTCGGCATCTCGCCGCTGTTCGAGACCATCGAGGACCTGCAGAACGCCGGCCGCACCCTCTCCGCCGTCCTCTCGCAGCCGCTCTACCGCGCGCTGGTCGCCGGCCGCGGCGACGTCCAGGAGGTGATGCTCGGCTACTCCGACAGCAACAAGGACGGTGGCTACCTCGCCGCCAACTGGGCGCTGTACCGGGCCGAGCTGACCCTGGTCGAGGTGGCCCGGCGGGAGGGGATCCGGCTGCGGCTGTTCCACGGCCGGGGCGGCACCGTCGGCCGCGGCGGCGGGCCCAGCTACGACGCGATCCGGGCGCAACCGCCGGGGTCCGTCGCCGGCCAGCTGCGGATCACCGAGCAGGGCGAGGTCATCGCCGCCAAGTACGGCGAGCCCGACCGGGCCCGCCGCAACCTCGAGGCGCTGGTCGCGGCCACCCTGGAGTCGACCCTGCTCGACATCGAGGGGCTGGGGGACGACGCCGAGCAGGCCTACGAGCTGCTCGACGACCTCGCCGCCCGCGCGGAGCGCGCCTACCGGGCGCTGGTGCACGAGACGCCCGGCTTCGTGGAGTGGTTCCGGGCGGCGACACCGATCGGCGAGCTGGCCGAGCTCAACATCGGCAGCCGCCCGCCCTCGCGCAAGGCCGGCGACAAGATCACCGACCTGCGGGCCATCCCGTGGGTGTTCAGCTGGTCGCAGGCGCGGATCATGCTGCCCGGCTGGTACGGCACCGGCACCGCGCTGGAGGGGTTCGTCGACGGGGACGACGACCGCCTGGCCCGCCTGCGGGAGCTCCACCGGCGGTGGCCGTTCTTCCGCACCATCATGTCCAACATGGGCATGGTGCTGGCCAAGACCGACCTGGGCCTGGCCGCCCGGTACGCCGAGCTGGTGCCCGACCGGCGGCTGCGGCACCAGGTGTTCGACGAGATCACCGCCGAGCACGAGCGCACCTGCCGGATGCTGCTCGCGGTCACCGGCGACGACGGTCTGCTGGCCGACAACCCGTCGCTGGCCCGCTCGATCCGCAACCGCTTCCCGTACCTCGAGCCCCTGCACCACCTGCAGGTCGAGATGCTGCGGCGGCGCCGGGGCGGGGACGACGACGAGCTGACCCGCCGCAACATCCAGCTGACCATCAACGGCATCGCGACGGCGCTGCGCAACAGTGGCTGAGCACCGGGCGGCCGCGGGCGGCCCGGACCTGGCACGTGCCGCGGCCTCGCTGGCCCTCGCCCCGGCCGCGCTGGCGCCGGCGGTCAGCGACCCGGCCTACCGCGTGCTGGTCGGCGACGACGGCTCGGCGGCGCTGCTGCGGCGGCAGTGGACGCCGGCGGGCGTCGCCGAGGCCGTGGTGCTGGCCGCCGCCGGCATCGGGCCCGACACCCCGGCCGTGCTGGCGACGGCGGCGACGTGGGGCTGCGACCGCGTCCGCGACCGCCCGGGCGGGCGGGGCGTCGTCCCCGTGGTGGTGGCCGGCCCGCAGGTGCCGGTGGGCCACCGGTTCGTGCACCTCGCGGCGCTGGCGGCGACCCGGGTGGAGACGGCGGTGTCGCTGGCCCGGGGCACCGGCCAGGACCGCGTCAAGCCCGACGGCAGCCCCTCGATCGCCGCCGACGAGGCCGCGCACCAGGCCGCCGCGCGGGTGCTCGAGGCCCTCGGCGTGCCGGTGCTCAGCGAGGAGCGCACCGACCAGCGGGTTGACGAGGACGCGCCGTGGGTGGTCCTCGACCCGCTCGACGGCACCGGCAACTTCCTCTCCGGCCTGCCGCCCTGGGCGTTCTCCGCCGGGCTGGTGCAGGGCGGGCGGGCCATCGCCGGCGTCGTCGTCGACCTCTCGTCGGGCCGCCGCTGGTGGACCGACGGCCACGGCGCCTGGCGCGACGGCCTGCCGGTCCGCCCGCGGCCGGGCACCACCGTCGTCGTCCCGTCGGCGCCCAGCGGGGGCTCGGTGACCGTGCCGGGGCCGGCCCGCCGGGTGCGGGTCACCGGCTGCACCGCCGTCGAGCTGTGCCTGGTCGCCGACGGCTCGGCGGCCGCCTGGCACGACCTGGACCGCGGCGGCACGCACGTGCACGACGTCGCCGGTGCGCTGGCGCTGCTGGCCGCGGCAGGGGGCGTGGCGCTCACCCCGGACGGCGCGGAGCTGCGGCTGCGCCCCGACACCGAGCAGCTGTTCCGCTTCGTCGCCGCCGGCACCCCCGCCGACGCCGAGAAGCTGCTGGCGGAGTTCCGCTGAGCGGAGTCCCACGGCGCGGGAAGTGCGCCCCTGGGACTCCGCTCAGGCTCGCGCCGTCGCCTCCCGCACCGCGGCCAGCAAGGACTCGCGCTCGTGCAGCGTCGTGCGGGCCCGGCCGCGGGTGGCGCCGAGGGCGACCTCCGCGGCGTCGATCGCCCGCCAGTCCTCCAGCAGCACCGGTTCCAGCCCGCGGGCCAGCAGGGTGTCGACCAGGTCGTCGACGGGGCCGCCGGGCCGCAGCGTGCCGTCGGCGGCGTCGGCCAGCAGGCTCGCGACCGTCTCCCGGGCGTCGTGCTTGTTGGTGCCGACCACGCCGGTCGGTCCGCGTTTGATCCAGCCGGCCACGTACTCGCCCCGCGAGCGGGCGCCGTCGCGCAGCACGCGGCCCTCCTCGTTGGGCACCGTGCCGGTGCGCTCGTCGACCGGCAGGCCGGGCAGCGGCAGCCCGCGGTAACCGACGGAGCGGACGACGAGGTCGGCCGGCAGCACCTCGAGCTCCCCGGTGCCCACGGCCCGCCCGTCGCCGTCGACGGCCGTCCGCTCGATCTCGATCGCCTCGACCCGGTCGGTGCCCAGCAGCCGGACCGGGCGGCTGAAGAACTGCAGCCGCAGCGGGTTGCGGGCGGGGTCCGGGGAGTGGTGGGCCCACTCGCGCAGCACCGCCAGGTTGCGGCTGATCACGCGGTCGGCCTGGGCGCGCTCCTCGGCGTCGGGGTCGAGCTCGAGGTCGGCGGGGTCGACGAGCACCTGCGCGCCGGCCAGCCCGTCGAGCTCGCGCAGCTCCTGGGTGGTGAAGCTCGCCTGCGCCGGGCCGCGCCGGCCGAGGATCGTCACCTCCTGCACCGGCGCGGCGGCGAGCGCGTCGAGCACGTGCTGCGGCATCTCGGTCGGGTCGAGCTCCGCCGGGGTGCGGGAGAGCACCCGGGCGACGTCGAGCGCCACGTTGCCGACGCCGATGACGACGGCGGAGCGGGCGCCGCGCAGCGCCGACTCGACCAGCTCGCGGTCGGCGTCGGGGTGGCCGCAGTACCAGGCGACCAGGTCGGTGGCGGCGAGGCTGCCGGGCAGCCGCTCGCCGTCGATGCCGAGCTGCCGGTCGCGCGAGGCGCCGTAGGTGTAGATCACCGCGTCGACGTGCCGGCGCAGGTCGGCCAGCGGGATGTCGGTGCCCACGTCGACGTTGCCCACGAAGCGCACCAGCGGGTGGTCGAGGAAGCGGTGCAGGGTGTCGCGGATGGCCCGCATCTTCGGGTGGTCGGGGGCGATGCCGTGCCGGACCAGGCCGAACGGCGTCGGCAGCCGGTCGACCAGGTCGACCGCCACCGGGACGTCGGACTGCCGGGTCAGCGCGTCGGCCGCGTAGATGCCGGCCGGGCCGGCGCCGACGACCGCCACGCGCAGGGGCCGGTCGGGAGTGGGTGATGCCTCGACACCGTCGTCGGTCACCTTGGCATCCTGACCCCACGGGCGGGTGCGCACCAGGCCACCCGCCGTCCCACCCGCGGAGGTCGCCCGTGTCCGTCGTCGTCGTCGCCACCATCACGCCGAGCCCGGGCGAGGAGGACGCCGTCCGCGACGCGCTGCTGCGCGCCGTCCCGCAGGTGCACGACGAACCCGGCTGCGAGCTCTACGCCCTGCACGAGGGGAAGGGCGAGTTCCTCGTGGTCGAGCGCTGGGCGTCACCGGAGGCGCTGCGGGTGCACGGCTCCGCGGCGGCGCTCACCGAGCTCGGGGCGGCGCTCGCCGGGCGGCTGACCGGGGCCCCGCAGGTGCGGACGTTCACCGCCGTGCCGGCCGGCGACCCGGGGAAGGGCGCCGTCTAGACGCAGGAGACGTCGTGGTCCAGGCCGTCGTCGACGTACTGGGCCATGACGACCTCGCCGCCGGGGGCGAGCGGGGCCTGGGCGCAGTTCTGCTCGGCGCCGGCCTGCGAGACCGCGCCGGGCAGCCAGCTGTCCAGCCGGTACAGGGTGCTGTCCCAGGCGACCGCGCCGGCGATGTCGCGCCACTGCTGCGGGACGGCGTAGAGGCCGACCGTGCCGCCGCGCGTCCGCAGGTAGGCGGCCATGCCCTCGAGCGCCGCGCGGTTGCGGGCCTGCGCCCCGGGGGAGCCGGACTGCCAGGTGTTCGCGTCCTCGACGTCGAGCCACCAGGTGTAGGCCCCGGGGTCGTCCGCCAGCCCCGCGCCCTGCGCGGCCGGGGCGAAGAACTCGGTGACGGTCGTGCGGGCGCGCTCCCAGCCGTACTGCCACGAGCAGGCCGTGGAGTTGCGGCCGTCGCACTCGCCGTACGGCGTGTCGCCGGAGGCCGGCCAGGTGCTCACCAGCTCGCGGACCTCGCCCGGGTTCGCCGTGTTGACGTAGAGCTGCACCGGGGGCTGGGCCTCGAGGCGGCCGGTCGAGCGCGCGGCCCACTCCAGCTGCGCCTCCAGGCACGGGTTGGGCAGGGTGGCCAGGCCGCCGTTGACGCCGACGACGCCGAAGGCCTGGCCGCGGGGCAGCTCCTCCCCGCACTGGGGGTGGGAGACGTCGACGCCGAGGTCGGCCGGGACGTCCGCGGGCGCGGCGGAAGCGCTCGTCACGGGGAGGACGGCCATCGCGGCCGCGGCTGCCCCCGTGACGAGCAGTGCTCGCACCGCACGTCTCATCGGGCGGAAAGGTACACGGCACGCACGCCTCATCGACGGCTCCGAGCACCTCCGGGGACCCGTCCGGGTGACGCTGCTGTCATGCTGCCTGGCACGCCGGGCACCAGTAGAGGTTGCGCCCCACCATGACCTCCGTGCGCACCTCGGTGCCGCAGATCCGGCACGGCAACCCGGTGCGTCGGTACACATAGTGCGCGTCCTCGGGCGCGGCCGCACCCCTCCGGCGCGCGCGGTCGGCCCGCTCCGTGGTCACGATCCGGCCGATCCGGACGCCGTCGCGCATGAGCCGCACCAGGTCGGCCCACATGCGGGCCCAGAGCTCCTCGTCGACCGCGCGGCCCGGGCGGAACGGGGAGACCCGGTGCCGGAACAGCAGCTCGGCGCGGTAGACGTTGCCCACGCCGGCGAGCACGGACTGGTCCATGAGGAGGGCGCCGACCGCGGTCCGGCTGGCCGCGAGCCGCCGGAAGGCGAGCCCCCCGTCGGCCCCGCGGCGCAGCGGGTCGGGGCCGAGCCGGTCGAGGATCGCCCGCACCTCGGGGCGGGTGAGCACCTCGCAGGCCGTGGCGCCGCGCAGGTCGGTCCACACGCCCAGACCGTCGGGGCCGTCGGCCACCCAGCGCATGCGCAGCGCGCCGCGCGCCGCCGGCGGGCTGCCGGTGCCGGTCGTGAAGTTGCCGTACAGCCCGAGGTGGACGTGCAGCACGTCGCCGCCGAAGTGGCCGAACAGGTGCTTGCCGTGGGCGGTGGCGCGGTCGAGCACGCGCCCGTCGAGCAGCGCGGCGCCGGCGGCGAACCGGCCCTGCGGGCTGGTGACGTGCACGGGGCGGCCGGCGAACAGCGTCGTCTGCTGGCGGGCCAGCCGGTGCAGGGTGTGGCCCTCAGGCACCGGCGCGCACCTGCTCGTAGCGGGCGAGGGCGACCTCGCGCTCGGCGGCGTGGTCGACGATCGGCCCGGGGTAGCCGGGCGGGACGCCGTCGGGGGACCGCCACGGCTCGTGGACCCACCGGGTCGGGACGTCGCGCAGCTCGGGCACCCACCGGCGCACGTACTCGCCGTCCGGGTCGAACTGCTGGCCCTGCCGCACCGGGTTGAACACGCGGTAGTAGGGCGAGGCGTCGGTCCCCGTGCCGGCCACCCACTGCCAGCCGTGGTTGTTGCTGGCGAGGTCCCCGTCGACCAGATGCCGCAGGAAGTGGCGGGCGCCGCGCCACCAGTCGACGTGCAGGTCCTTGGTGAGGAACGAGGCGACCACCATCCGCACCCGGTTGTGCACCCAGGCCTCGCCGAGCAGCTGGCGCATCCCGGCGTCGACGATCGGGTAGCCGGTGCGGCCCTCCGCCCAGGCGGCGAACCGGGCGTCGGCGTCGGGTCCGGTGTCGTAGGTCAGCCGGCCCATCCGCTCGTCGAACGCCCGGCGCGCGGTCTCGGGGCGGTGCCAGAGGACGTCGGCGTAGAACTCGCGCCAGGCCAGCTCGTCGGTGAACCGGCGGACGTGCTCGCGCGGGACGTCGTCGGCGGCGGCCAGGTCGGCCAGGAGCGTGCGCGGGTGCACCGTGCCGTACTTCAGGTGCACCGAGAGCCGGCTGGTGCCGTCGGTGGCGGGCAGGTTGCGGGTGTCGCCGTAGCCGGCCAGCCGCTCGTCGCGGAACTGCCGCCACGCGGCGCGGGCGGCGGCCTCCCCGGCGGGCGGCAGCCGGACGCCGTCGACGTCCACCTCGAGCAGCCGGTCGGAGAGGACGCCGCGCTGCCAGGGGACGCCGCGCGGCCGCGGCGCCGGTGCGCGCCAGCCGTGCTCCCGCCAGGCGCGGGCGAAGGGGGAGAAGACGCGGTAGGGGCTGCCGTCGTCCTTGGTGATCCGGCCGGGCGTCACCGCGTACGGCGACCCGGTGCGGACCAGCGGGACGTCGCCGAGCGCCCGCTCGACCGCGGCGTCGCGCGCCCGGCCGTAGGGGCCCGCGTCGGCCGAGACGTGCACGGCCGCCGCGCCGACCTCGCGCACGAGCGCGGGGAGCACCCGTGCCGGGTCGCCGGTGCGGACGACGAGCGCGCCGTCGAGCGACTCGCCGAGGGCGGCCAGGCAGTCGACGAGGAACCGCCGGCGGGGCAGCCCGGCGGGCTCCCACAGCCGCGGGTCGAGCAGGAACACCGGGAGCACCGAGCCGTCGGGCCCGGCGTCGTCGCGCGCCGCGGCCAGCGCCGGGTGGTCGGAGAGCCGCAGGTCGCGGCGGAACCACAGCAGCGACGTCGGCACCTGCGCCAGATTAGGTGGTGCGCAACCGACGTGCAGATCAGCGGGTGGCGGGCTCCAGGCCGAAGTGCGGCCGGTCGTCCTCGGCGACGAGGTCGACCGTCTCGGGGTGCTGCTGGATGTAGCGCCGGACGAAGGAGCAGTAGGGGAGCACGTGCAGCCCGCGCTCGCGCGCCGCCTCGAGCACGCCCGCCACGAGCGCGGTCCCGAGGCCGCGGCCGCCCATGGCGGGGTCGACCTCGGTGTGCGGCAGCGTCATCGTGCCGTTCTCGACGTGATAGCTGGCGAGACCGACCACGCGGTCGCCCAGCCGGATCTCGAAGCGCCCCCGCTCGGGGACGTCGACCACGCTGGTCTCCATCGTTCGTTCGTCCTCCCGTCGCCCGGCGCCGTTGCCGGAGCGGTGTGCCGGAGCACGGTATCCCGTGCCCGGCCCGACGCCGGCCATCTCCAAGACCGACGCGTGAAGTGTCGCTGGTGTTCCCCGCGGGTGCGTCAGCCAACCGTCGGCGCCTGCCCCCGCAGGGGCAGCCAGGCGAGGACGTCCTGGACCATCGCGTCCCACAACCCCCACTCGTGCTCGCCCGGGCGCAGGTCGGCGGTGACGTCGAGGCCGCGGGCGCGCGCGGCGTCGAGGAAGCGCTGGTTGTGCGCCAGCAGCCGGTCCTCCGTGCCGCAGCCGACGTAGAGCTGCGGGGCACGTGCGGGGTCGACCCGCTCGAGCAGGTGGAACAGGTCGTCGTCGGTGCCCTCGGTCGTCCGGCCGCCGAAGACGGTGTGCCAGAGCCGGTCGCGGCCCGGCTCGTGGTCGAGGCCGGCGAGCGCGACGACGTCGACGGCGCCGGACAGCGTGGCCGCGGCGGCGAACCGGTCCGGCTGCCGCAGCGCCCACTTGACCGCGCCGTAGCCGCCCATCGACAGGCCGGCGACGAAGGTGTCCTCGCGGCGGTCGGACAGCCGGAAGAACGACCGGGCGATCTCCGGCAGCTCCTCGGAGAGGAACGTCCAGTAGCGGTTGCCGTGCGCCTCGTCGGTGTAGAAGCTGCGCGCCACCTGCGGCATGACGACCGCGAGCCCGAGCGGGGCGGCGTAGCGCTCGATCGAGGTGCGGCGCAGCCAGATGGTGTCGTCGTCCGACAGGCCGTGCAGCAGGTAGAGCGTCGGGGCGTCGCCGGCCCCCGCCGCGCCGGTCATGCCGATCTGGGACGACGTGGACTGGGGCAGCACCACCGTCATCGAGGTGCTCAGCTCGAGGACGTCGGAGAAGAAGTCGCAGCGGACCAGGGCCATGCCGCCCACCCTGACCCACGCCGACCTGCTGAGCACGCCGGGCTCAGCCGGGTGCGTCCCCCGGGCGCACGAGGCCCGCTTCGTAGGCCACGACGACGGCCTGCACCCGGCCGCGGACTCCGAGCTTGGCGAGCACCCGGGCCACGTGCGTCTTGACGGTGCCGGTGCCAAGGTGCAGGCGCTCGGCGATCTCGGCGTTCGACAGGCCGCGCGCCACGAGCACCAGCACGTCGCGCTCCCGGTCGGTCAGGCCGGCCAGGCGTTGATCTGCCCGGGCGGGGGACGGG
The DNA here is from genome assembly GCF_054050715.1 of Blastococcus sp. SYSU D00669. Classification (NCBI taxonomy): domain Bacteria; kingdom Bacillati; phylum Actinomycetota; class Actinomycetes; order Geodermatophilales; family Geodermatophilaceae; genus Blastococcus; species Blastococcus sp. SYSU D00669. Next base: position 38,281 of record NZ_JBJGZV010000035.1, on the reverse strand, counting down.
GAGCGCTGCACCAGGTCGGCCAGCAGGCGCCGTGTAATCACCGGTGCGAGCAGCGCCTCGCCCGTCGTCGCCGTCCGCAGCGCGCTGACCAGTCGGTCCCGCGGCATGGACTTCAGGAGGAACCCCGACGCGCCGGCCTTCAGCGCCGTCACCAGCGCCTCGTCGGAGTCGAACGTCGTCAGCATGACGATGGCCGTGTCCAGCCCCGGATCCGCGGCGATGCGACGGGCCGCCTGCAGACCGTCCACGCCGGGCATGCGGACGTCGAGCAGGGCGACGTCGGGGCGGTGCGCCCGGCACAGGGCGACGGCCTCGGCGCCGTCCGCCGCCTCGGCGACCACCCGCAGGTCGGGCTCGCTCTCGAGGATCATGCGCAGGCCGGCGCGGACGAGGGCCTCGTCGTCCACCAGGAGGATCGTTTTCATCGGCGTGCGGCGGCGATCGGCAGGGCGGCGGTGACGCGCCAGCCAGGGCGGTCGCCGCGCGGGCCGGCGTCCAGTTCGCCGCCCAGCAGAGCCACCCGTTCCCGGATGCCCACGAGACCGAGACCCGTGGTGCCCGGCCGCGCAGCGTTCCGGTCGGGCGCCGCCCCGCCGTCGTCGGTCACCTCCACGCGCACCACGTGCTGGTCGCCGCACAACCGCACGCGGACCGCCGCGCCCGGGGCGTGCCGGAGCACGTTCGTGAGCGCCTCCTGGACGACCCGGTAGGCGGTGGTGCTCACCGTGGCCGGCAGCTCGCGCGGGAGGTCGGTCGCTCGCCAGTCGACGGGCGTGCCGGCGCCGCGGACCCGCTCGACGAGCTCGTCCACCTCGTCCAGCCCGCCCACCGCGGCGTCGGGCCCTTCCTCGGTCCGGAGCACCTCGAGGACCTGGTGCACGTCCGCCAGGGCCGTCCGGCCGGCCTCGGCCACCACGTCCAGCGCCCGGGACACCTCGGGTTCGCGGCCGTCCAGCCGCGCCTGGGCCGCCTCGGTGTAGAGCAGCATGAGCGTGATCCCGTGGCCGATCACGTCGTGGCACTCCCGCGAGATGCGCCGCCGCTCCTCCGCGGTCGTCTCCGCGTGGCGGGTCCGTTCCTCCAGGACGCGCAGCCGCTCCTGCGCGACGTCGCGTTCCGCGGTGACCGCCCGGTCGAGGTGCTCGCGTCCGAGCCGGGCGAAGAGCCACAGGGCGACGGGGATCCCCGCGTTGATCACGATCTCGGCGACGTTCCGGGCCGCCGGGTGGGCCAGCGGGTAGACGACCGCGTCCGGGAGCACGAGGGCGAGCAGTCCGGCCAGGGACGTCCGCCGGGAGGGGGCGTACCAGGCCACCGAGCAGGTCACGAGCAGGTAGACGAGGAACACCGCGGCCGACGGCGCCGTCCCCAGCGCGCCCGTCGCCGCCATGCCGCACCCGACGACGACCGCGGCGACCAGGGGGCGGGTGCGGCGGAGCGCGACTGCCCCGCTGATGACCGCCATGAGCAGGTGCTGCAGCAGCGGTGGGCCCTGGAGGTGCTCCACCCGGGCGACCAGCTCGACCTGCGTCACCAGGACGAAGACGGCCGCCAGCCCGGCGTCGCGGACACCAACCGGCAGCCGCCTCCAGCGGGTGGGCAGGTCCTGCAGCCGATCGCCGGGCACGGGCAGATGCTAGGGATCCGCGGCGCGCTCTCGCGTCCGTCGCGCGGCTCCTGGGCATCTGCCGCTCGGCAGATCCGACCGGCCCTCCTGGCCACCGAGGAGGTCCTCGCGGGAGATCCCCGCGGGTGTCCCGGACACCTAGCGTCGCTCCGCGCCGGCAAGGCGTCGGCACGAGCGAGGGAGGGGCACGAGATGACGACCACCACGGAGAAGACGGTCGACGGGAGGCGAGCGCGGGCAGGGATCGCTGCTGCCGGCGTAGGGGCGCTGCTGGCGTTCGCGGGCGTGGTGCTGTCGTTCCCGGACCCCCTGGGCGGGTCGGCGTCGGCTGCGGAGGCCGCAGACCGGCTGGAGGAGTCCTCCGCCGGACGGGCCGTCCTGTTCGTCGGGGTCTACGTGCTGCTGGCGGCGGTCGTGGTCGCGGCACTGGCCGCAGCGCTGCCCGCCGGCGGCGCTGCTCGCGGGGTCGTGCCCGCCCTGGGCGTCGCGCACCTGTTCCTGTTCGCCCTGAGCGCTGCCGGATTGGGGGCTGCCCGTGCCGTCGGCGAGGGCTTCGGCGCGGTCAGCCCCACCGCACTGGAGGCGGGACTGGTCGTGTCCAACGCGGCCTTCCCGCTCGCCCAGTGGGCCGGCGCGGCGTTCGGGATCGCCGTCCTCGTGGCCTCGCGCACCGCCGAGCGCCGGCTGCGGGGGCTGGGCGTCGCCGCGGGTGCGCTCGCCGTCGGTCTGCTCGTCCCCCCGATCGGCTGGGTGGTGCTCTACCTCTCACCGCTGTGGTTCGCGGTCGCCGGCGTCCTGCTCGCGTCCCGGCGCCGTTGACCCACCCGTGCCCGTGCGCTGCCCACGTTGTGGGCAGCGCACGAACGCGTGCCGCCCGTCAGCTGTCGGCGAGGCAGCTCGCGCAGGTGCCGAAGACCTCGACCTGGTGCTGGACGTCGGCGAAGCCGTGCTCGGCGGCGATCCGGGCGGCCCACCGCTCGACCGGTGGGTCGGCGACCTCGACGGTCCGCCCGCAGGACCGGCACACGAGATGGTGGTGGTGCGCGGGGGAGCAGCGCCGGTAGACGGCCTCGCCGTCGTCGCTGCGCAGGACGTCGACCAGGCCGTCGTCCACCAGGGCCTGCAGCGCGCGGTACACCGTCGCCAGCCCCACGCCGTCGCCGCGCTGCCGCAGGAGGGCGTGCAGGTCCTGGGCGCTGCGGAAGCCGTCGAGCTCCTCCAGCAGGGCCTGGACGGCGGTGCGCTGGCGGGTGGGGCGCCGGCGCGAGGCGCCGTCGACCCCGGCCGCGGTCACGGCGTCCCCGCCCGTCCGGCCGGCGGCGCTTCGGCGTGCGCGCCGTGCTCGTCGTAGTGCACGCCGGCGCCGGTCCGGTGCGGGGCGTGCAGGTGGCCGTCGTGGTCGTAGTCGACGTGGTCCTCGTGCAGCACCGGCCGGTGCCCGCAGCCCTCGCCGTGCTCGTGCGGGTGGGCCGCGTGCACGTCGGCGCGGCGGCGGTGGCGGCGGCGGGCCGTGGCGTCGCGCAGCGCCACCGCGGCGGTGACGACCAGGAACAGCGCGATGGCCAGCAGCACGATCGTGCCGCCCGACGGCGCCCCCGCGTAGTACGACGCCGTCGTCCCGGCGACGCTGACCACCAGGCCGATGCCGCACGCCAGGTACAGCGTGCGGCGGAAGCTGCGCCCGACCAGCTGAGCCACGGCCGCGGGCAGGATCATCAGCGCGCTGATCAGCAGCAGCCCGACCACCCGCATCGAGAGGACGACGGTCGCCGCCACCAGCGCGGCGAGCACGATGTTCAGCGCGAGCACCGGCAGCCCCACCGCGCGGGCGTACTCCTCGTCGTCACTGACCGCGTACAGCCGCTGCCCGAGCAGCCACACCACGCCCAGCACCAGCACCGTGATGACGGCGAACACCGCGACGTCGGCGGCCGTCGTGGTGGTGATGGCGCCGAAGAGGTATGCCTCGAGGTTGGTCGCCTGCCCCCGCGGGGCGAGGCTGAGCAGGACCACGCCGCCGGCGATGCCGCCGTAGAACAGGACGGCGAGCGCGACGTCGCCGCTGGTGCGGCCGCGGGCGCGGACCAGCTCGATGAGCACCGCTCCCAGCACCGCCGCGACCAGGGCCGTGCCCACCGGCGCGGTCGAGGTCAGCACGCCCAGCGCGACACCGGTGAGCGCGACGTGGCCCAGGCCGTCGCCCAGCAGCGACAGCCGGCGCTGGACGAGGAACACGCCGACCGCCGGCGCCACCAGGCCGACCATCAGGGAAGCGAGCAGCGCCCGCTGCATGAAGCCGTACTCGAGGATGTCCACGTCAGCGCTCCCCTCGGGCGTGCGGCGTCACGCGCGGCTGGTCGAGCCGGTACCCGGCGGCCGGCGCCTGCTCCGGCTCGTCGGCGTGGTGGTGCCCCGCCCCGGAGTACGGCTCGGCGCCGGCGAGCGGCCCGTCGAAGCAGACGCGGCCGTGGTCGACCACCACGGCACGGGTCAGCACCCCGGCGAGCGGGCCGGCCTCGTGGGTCACCACGACCAGCGTCGTCCCGGTGGCCGACACCCCGGCCAGGACGGCGGCCAGCGCCTCCTGGCTGGCGGCGTCCACGCCCGCGGTCGGCTCGTCCATGATCAGCAGCTCGGGCTCGGCGGCCAGCGCGCGGGCGACCAGCACCCGGCGCTGCTGCCCGCCGGACAGCGACGCCACCGGGTCGCCGAGCCGGTCGGCGAGCCCGACCGCCTCGACGGCCCGGGCCACGGCCTCGCGGTCGGCCGCGCCGAGGCGGCGGAACAGGCCGAGGCGGGCCAGCCGCCCGACGCCCACCACCTCGCGGACCGTCGCCGGCACCGCGCCGCTCACGGTGTGCCGCTGCGGGACGTAGCCGACGCGGCCGCGGTCGGCCAGCCGGCCGACGGGGGAGCCGAGCAGGGCGACCTCGCCGCCGAGCACGGTCGCCAGCCCCAGCAGGCCGCGGGCCAGCGTGGTCTTGCCCGACCCGTTCGAGCCGAGCACGGCCACCGCCTCGCCGTGCCCCACCTCCAGGTCGACGTTGCGGACGATCGGCACGTCGCCGTAGCCGATCGTCACGTCGCGCAGCCGGATGGCCGGCCCGCGGTCTGCCGCGCTCACGTGCAGGACTGGCCTTCCCGGAGCGTGGCGAGGTTGGCCTGCATGACCGCGACGTAGTCGTCGCCGGCCGACTCGTCGGTCAGCCCCTCGAGCGGGTCGAGGACGGCGGTCCGCGCGCCGGCCTCGTCGGCGACGGTCTCGGCCACGGCGGGGTCGACCAGCGTCTCGGTGTACACCGTCGTGACGCCCCGCTCGGCGACGAGCGCGGAGATCTCGGCGAGCTGGGCGGGATCGGGCTCCTGCGAGGGGCTGAGCCCGCTGATGCCGACCACGTCGAGACCGTAGCGGTCGGCGAGGTAGCCGAAGGCGTCGTGCCCGGTGACCAGGGTGGTCACCGCGCAGTTCGCCAGCCCCTGCGCCAGCTCGCCGTCCAGGGCCTCGAGCTCGGTGCGCAGCGCGGCGGCGTTCTCCTCGTACGTCGCGGCGCCGTCGGGGTCCAGCTCGGCCAGCCGGTCGGCCAGCGCGTCGCCGACGTCGGCCAGCCGCAGCGGGTCGAGCCAGAAGTGCGGGTCGACGGCCGGCTCGTCGTCGTGCGGGTCGGCGTCGCCGGCCGCCTCCTCGTGGCCGTCCGCCTCCTCGTGTGAGTGCTCGCCGGTGATCAGGTCGGCGTACCGCCCGGCGTCCCAGGCGGAGTCGCCGGCCTCGTTCTCGGCCGCCTCGTCCAGCGCCGGCTGGAACCCGTCGAGGTAGACGAGCAGGTCGGCGTCGGCGACCGCGCCGACGTCCTGCGGCGAGAGCTCGAGGTCGTGCGGCTCGGCGCCCGACGGGGTCAGCGACGACACCGAGACGCGGTCGCCGCTGACCTGCTGGGTCGCCCACTCCAGGGGGTAGAAGCCGGCGACCACCGTCAGCCCGCCGCCGCCGCCCCCGCCGTCCTGGCCGTCGCTGCCGCACGCCGCCACCGCCACGGCGGCCGCCGCCGCCGCGACCACCCCGACGCTCCGCGTCCACCTCATCATGAGAATCATTCTCGCATAGCGTCGGGAGGCCGGGCGACCCGGTCGTCAGCGGGCGGCGGCGAGCGCCTGGGCGAGCGAGGTGGGGGTCCGGCCGAGCAGCCCCGCCAGGTCGTCCCCCTCGACGAACAGCTCGCCCGCGGCCGCGCCGCGGTCGCCGTCGGCGATCCCCGCCGCGGCCCCCTCGGGCAGGCCGGCGCCGACGAGGACCTCCCGGTACGTGTCCACCGGGACGTCGGTGTACGACACGTCCCGGCCGGTGGCCGCGGACACCGCCGCGGCGAGCTCGGCCATCGTGAAACCCGCGCCGCCGAGCTCGTAGACGGTGTTCTCGTGCCCCTCCGTGGCGAGCACCGCGGCCGCGGCCCCGGCGTAGTCGGCGCGCGTGGCGGCGCTGATCCGGCCATCGCGCGCGGCGCCGACGACCCCGTGCTCGAGGTAGGTGGGCAGCTGGGGCGTGTAGTTCTCCAGGTACCAGCTGTTGCGGAGGAACACCCAGGGCACGCCCGAGTCCCGCAGCAGCTGCTCGGTCGCCCGGTGGTCCTGCGCGAGCAGCAGCGTGGACGTGTCGGCGTTCGCGATGCTCGTGTAGGCGATCAGCCGCACCCCGGCGTCCGCCGCCGCGGCGATCACGCGGGCGTGCTGCGCCACGCGCACGCCGGGCTCGCTGCCCGAGACCAGCAGCAGCCGCTCCCCGCCGGCGAAGGCGGCGGCCAGCGAGGCCGGGTCGTCGAAGTCGGCGCGGCGGACGGCCACGCCGCGCTGCTCGAGGTCGGTGAGCCGCTCGACGCGGCGGCCGGTGGCGACGACCTCGGCGGCAGGGACCCCACGGTCCAGCAGGGCCTCGACGACCAGGCGGCCCAGGTGGCCGGTGGCGCCGGTGACGACGATCGACATGCGCGGTTCTCCTCCCGGACCGCGTCCCTCGCGGCCCGGACACCCGAACCGGGAGGATGGGGGCCCGCTTCCCGTGGGAGAGCAGGCACTTCGAAGTGCGGTAGGTACCCGGAGGAGAGTGACCAGGTGAGCGCCGAGTTGGACCCGTACGCGGCGGACTGCCCGAGCCGGCAGGTGCTCGACCGGATCGGTGACCGGTGGACGGTGCTGATCCTGCTGGAGCTGTCCGGCGGCTCCCGGCGCTTCACCGAGCTGGCCCGGCGGATCGGCGGGATCAGCCAGAAGATGCTCACCCAGACGCTGCGCGGGCTGGAGCGCGACGGGCTGGTCACGCGCACGGTGCAGGCCAGCGTGCCGGTGCGCGTCGACTACCAGCTGACCGACCTGGGGCGGACGCTGTCCGGTCCCATCGCCGCGCTCGAGGACTGGACGCGCGCTCACTTCGCCGACGTCGTCGCGGCCCGGGAGGGCTACGACCGCCGGCAGGCCTGATCCGGCGTCAGCGGTGCGGCGTCAGGAGTGCGGCGTCAGCAGCGGCAGCCGGTCGGCCGCCGCGGCGGCGTCGACCGCCGGGCGAGGGGACGGCACGAGGTCGAGCACCATCCGCGTCGGGGCGAAGGCCTCCGCGTAGCCGATGCGCGCGTGCGCGCCCCAGTGCCGGGCCGAGGCCACGACGGCGTCGGGCTCGACCATCGCGGACAGGTCGACCTGCGAGGCGTGGCAGCGCAGGGCGGCCAGCTTGCCGGACAGGTGCGCGGTGACGTCGACGAAGACGGTCGGCGTGAACGTGAGCGTCGACGGGCTCTGGTAGTGCAGGACCCGGGGCAGCCGCCGGGCCGCGGCCAGGGTGGCCGCGGCGACCGTGCGGTGGTCCTGGTGGCTGTCGTCGGGGGCGTGCACGTACACCAGCTCGGCCTCGACGTCGCGCAGCACCTGCTCCACGACGTCGACGGTGCCGCTGTCGTTGGGGACGGCGCAGTCGCGCAGCCCGCCCCAGCGCAGGTCGGCGCCGAGGGTGCGGGCGGCCGCGATCTGCTCGGCGCGGCGGCCGACGACCTGCCCGGCGTCGCCGGGGCCGTTCTCGCCGCCGGTGACGACCAGCATGGTCACGCGGTCGCCGGCGGCGGCGTGGGCCAGCAGCGTCGCCCCGCAGCCGAGCTCGATGTCGTCGGGGTGGGCCCCGATGGCCAGCACGCTACGCATTCCCGTCCTCCTGCTCCGAGCTGGTCCGCCCGCCGGCGAGCCGCGTGCGGGCCCGCCGGACGAGCAGTGCGCCGACGACGGCAGCGCCGGCCAGCGCGAGCGCCGGGGCGGTGTCGTTGCCCTCGGCGGGCATCTGGGTCTCGTCCGGGCACGCGGGCGCGCGGCCCGGTGCGATGTACACGGCGTTGCCGTCGAGCACCCACAGCGCGCCGACGAAGGTGATCCGCACGCTGACGACGCCGTGGTGGGTGCCGGGCGCGAACGAGGTCGGCTGCCGGTCGCGCGCCAGCAGCACCGTGTTGTCCGCGCCGAGCGGGATCGTGACCGTGTCCCGGTAGGTGCTCGTGTAGCCGAGCACCGCGGTGTACTCGCGGTCGTCCTCCTGCTCGATGCAGTCGACGATCGGGACCACCTCGCCGGTGTCCGGCGTCGGCGTGGGGGTCGGCGTGGGCGTGGGGGTCGGCGTGCTCGTGGTGCACCGCGGCGAGCTGCTCGCGCTCGCCGTCACGGTGTCGCCGTCCAGGGTCCAGCTGACGCTGCCGCTGGAGACGGTGACCGAGAAGACGCGGTGGAAGGTGCCCGACTTGAACGTGGTCGGCTGGTCGCCGTCGTACCGGCTCGGCGAGATGCGGTTGGCCGCGCCGAGCGAGACGTGCTCGGTCGCCGTCCCGGTGTTCCCGTGGCCGAACCACGCGGTGAACCCGCCGCGGCCGTCGGGGGCGACGCAGCTCAGCAGCGGGACGACGTCGCCGTGCCCGGGCGTGTAGCCCGGGGTGGCCGCGGCGGTGCCGGGGAGGACGAGGACGACGGCGGTGGTGAGGGCGCCGACGAGCGCCGCGGCGCGCGTGCGCCACCCGGCTTGCAGCGTCGCCCTGCGCGTGCCGTCCACCTGCGTCCCCGAGTCCCGGGCGACGATCGCCCGACCCCCTCCCATCGGCATCCCGCCCCGATCGCTGGACACCCGGACGGGGGGTGCCCCCCGAAGGGGTCAGGCGGGGACGCCGGCCAGCTCGGCGAGGACCAGCTCCGCCGCGGCGGGGAACGAGCGGGTGACGGCCGCGGCGCGCGGGTCGTCGGCCGCGCCGGCGTGCTCGCCCTGCCGGACGCGGATGGCGCGGGCGCCCACGGCCGCGGCGACGGCGACGTCCTTGCCCGGCCGGTCGCCGATCACCAGCAGCCGGTCGGCGGGCACGCCGAGCCGCTCGGCGACGGCGAGCAGCCCGGCCGGGTGCGGCTTGCGCAGCTGCCGCCCGCCGAGCGCGTCGGTGACGACGACGACCGGCAGCAGGTCGCCCAGGCCGGTCGCGGCCAGCTTCGCCGCCTGGATGACGGGGTTGCCGTCGGTCAGGCAGGCGAGCGGGGCCGCGGCCGCCAGCGCCGCCAGCGCCGCGCGGACGCCGGGGTACGGGTCGAGCCGCTCGGGCTCGTGGCCGGTGAAGGCGGCGACCAGGCCGGGCACCAGCGCCGGCAGGTCGCCGGCCGGCACCCCGGCGGCGAGCAGGGCCCGGTCGATGGTGCCGCCGGTGTCGGAGCCGGCGGCCAGCTCGGCGGCGAGCGCCGCGTGCACCGCGGCGCCGTCCAGGCCCGCCGCGGCCGCCGCCCCGCCGACCGCGGCGGCGGCCCCGGCCAGGTAGTCGGCCTGCGGGTAGAGGGTGTCGTCGAGGTCGACGACCACCCCGAGCGGGGCGCTCACCAGGGCAGCCGCCCGTCGGTGAAGTCCGGTTCGGGCAGCGCGAGCAGCCGGTCGGTGGCCGGGTCGGCCAGGACCTCGGCCATGCGCAGGCCGGAGCTGCCGTCGCCGTACGGGCAGGGCAGCGCGGCGGCGCGCTGCTGGGCCTCCGGGCGGGTGTGCGCCTCGGCGGCGGCGAGCACGGCGGCAGCCGCACCGTCGTCGGCGAGGGTGGCCAGCGTCGTCGTCCCCGCCTCGACCCCCTCCCACCGCGGGGTGGAGCCGCGCAGCACGACCACCGGGACGCCGAGGTGGGCGGCCTCCTCCTGGATGCCGCCGGAGTCGGTGACCGCCAGCCGCGCCGACCCGAGGGCGGCGAGCAGGGCGTCGTAGTCAGCCGGGCCGGTGAGCGTCACGCCGGGGTGGTCGGCCAGCTCGAGGGTCAGCCCCTCGTCGGCCAGCCGCTTGGCGGTGCGCGGGTGCACCGGGAAGGTGACCGGCCCGATGCGGTCGGCCAGCTGCTGGACGACGGCGACCAGCCGGCGCAGCCGCACCGGGTCGTCGACGTTGGTCGGCCGGTGCGCGGTGACCAGCACGCCGGCCCGCTCGCCGACCGGCGTCGGGCGGACCCCGCGGGCCACGAGCGTGTCGATCGCCGGGTTGCCGACGACGAACACCCGCTCGTCCGGCACCCCCTCGCCGGCGAGGAAGGCGGCGGCGCGCTCGGTCGGCGCGAAGTGCAGCTGCGCCGCCGCGGCGGCCACCCGCCGGTTGACCTCCTCGACGCTGCGCGGGTTGAAGCTGCGCAGGCCGGCCTCGACGTGCGCGAACGGCACCCCGGCGGCGCGGGCGGCGAGCGCGTACGCCGGCACCGTGTTGGTGTCGCCGAGGGCGAGCACCAGGTCGGGGGCGAACCGCCGGACCGCGGTAGCGGCGTCGGCGAACAGCGCCCCGGTGCGCACTGCCGGCTCGGCGGGCAGCGCGAAGCGGTGCGTCACCGCCAGGCCCAGCGCCTCCTGCAGGCCCGAGCTCATCGCCGGGTCGGTGTGCTGGCCGGTGTCGACCACGGTGACCCGGTGCCCGGCGGCCGACAGCGCGGCCACCACGGGGGCCAGCTTGACCACCTCGGGGCGGGTGCCGAAGGGCACGAGCACGTGCCGGCTGCGGGTCACGCGGTCACCGCCGGGGTGCACGGGTCGGCCACGGGGGCGCCGTCCTCGCTCGAGTACGTCTCGGCGAAGTAACGGCTCATCCGCACACCGGGGCGGAACGGCAGCTCCGGCAGCGCCGCGCCGGGGTCGCGGACCCCGGCCAGGTAGGTCCCGACGACGTCGGCGCCCGCCGCGAGGGTCAGCGGCAGGCCGCCGGAGAAGCGCGGGTTGACCTCCACGACGGTGACGGCGCCGTCGTCGTCCACGAAGCCCTGCACGTTGGCCGGGCCGGTCAACCCGACCGCGGCGAGCGCGGCGGCGACGGTGGCGGTCACGGCGGGGGAGCCGAACGTCGTCCCCTTCACCGAGATGCCGGCCTTGGTCTCGTCCCGCCAGCGGGGGACGACGGCCAGCACCCGGCCGTCGCGGGCGACGAGCGCGTCGGCGGTGAACTCCCGGCCGTCGAGCCGGCGCTGGACGATCAGCCCGGGGTCGGCGTGCAGCGCGGCGACCACGGTCCGGCGGTCGTCGAGGGCCTGCACCCCGCGGCTGCCGCGGCCCGAGCGCGGCTTGACGATCCACGGGCCGGGCACCGCCGCGACCCCCGCGAGGTCGTGCGCGGTCTCCGGGTGCGGCACGCCGGCGGCGTGCAGGCGGGCGGCGAAGGCGGCCTTGTCGCAGCACACGTCGACGGCGTCCGGGGTCGGCAGCCAGGTGCCCACCCCGGCGGCGGACAGCCGGGCGGCGCCGGCGGCCAGGGCCGGCAGCTCCTCGGCGACGGTCGGCACGAGCGCGTCGGCGCCGTACCGCGCGCAGGCGCCCAGCAGCGCGTCGACGAACCCGGGGGCGTCGGCGCGGGGGACGACGAGCCCGACGTCGGCCAGGGCCGGCCCCGCGGCGGCCGGGTCGGCGTCGACGGCGACCACGCGGGAGCCGAGCGCGACGAGCCGGCGGACGACGGCGACCCCCGCGGGACCGCCGGCGCCGGTCACGAGGACCGCCGGCGGCCGGTCGGGCCACGCCGCGACCGGCGGCGCGGGCAGGAGGGGCGGGGAGAGGGTCATCAGAGGTCCCTGGGGTCGATCGGAACGGGTCGGGTGTCGTGGAACGGGACGGGGCCCGCCACCAGCTCCGCGGTGAGGCGGGCGTAGCGGCGGGCGGGGTCGGGCGGGGGCGCCGGCGCGGGCGGCGCGGCGGTGCGCGGGAACAGCCAGCCGCGCGCCCACAGGCGCAGCGCGGCGACGCGGTCGTTGACCACCGGCTCCCACTGCCGGGCGGCCACCGCCTCGGCCAGGGCGTCGAGCACGCGGGTGTCCTGCTCGTACGTGGCGACGGCGAGCAGGGTCGCGGTGTGCGCGCCGAGCCCGTCGGCGGCGAGGTCGCGCACGCGGGCGATCCGCTGCGCGGCCGGCAGGTGGCCCAGCCGGTAGTCGATCCGGCCGGCCTCCCGGCGGGCGGCCAGCCGGCGCGACACCGCGCCGGGGAGGAGGAAGCGGTGGACCAGGCTGGTCAGGGTGCGGCGCCGGGTCGGGACGGCCTCGTCGAGCTCGGGCAGCCGGTAGCCCAGGCCGGGGCGCGCCCAGCTGCTCGGCCGGCGGGCGGTGTGGTGGCCGGCCACGTTCTGCTCGGCGCGCTCGGCGGCCGGCAGGGTCAGGCAGACCATGAGCAGGAAGCCGACCAGCGTGGACGCGAACGTCCAGATCGTGCCCACCCAGTCGTGGAACAGCACGAGCGCGCCGTGGCCCCACCACAGCCCGGCGAGGGTCGAGACGACCAGCCGCACGTCGTTGAGCAGGACGACGCCGGCGACGGCGGCGGCCAGGCCGGCGAGGGCGTGCAGCCGGCGGCTGCGCAGCACGGTGAGGGTGAGCGCGGTCAGCCCCAGCACCGAGAGGACCGCCGAGCACGACGCGGTGACCTCGGCGTTGAGCAGCTCGCCGTCGTCGCGGAAGACGAGGATCCGCCCGGGCAGGACGTCGGAGACCTGGTCGACGCCGACCAGATTCAGGAAGCCCGCGACCCACCGCGCCTCGTGCACCTGGAACCAGCCGGCGAGGTAGCGGTAGCCGGCCACGCAGACCGCGGCGGCCAGCAGCAGCTCGGCGGTCACCGACAGCCGTCGCCGTCCGCCCCCGGTGCGCCACGGCCGCCGCCGGCGGGTGTCCACCCGGATCGTCACCGGCTGCTCACCGCCATCTGCTTCGGCGTGACCGTCGAGACCGACCCGGACCGGGTGGTCTTCACCCAGGTGTAGGGGCGGCCGAGCATGCCGTCGACGTACGCGCGGGTGGTGATCCAGATCGACAGCGCGAAGGCCGGGAGGAAGCCGAGCAGCGACCAGGCCGCCCGGCGCTCCACCCGGCCGACGAGCAGGCCCACGGAGAGCTCGGCGAGCGGGCCGACGAACAGCAGCATCGACAGCGGCAGCAGGCCGATGATCGGCTGGTCACCGATGCCGAAGGCGCGCAGGACGCTCAGCAGGACGCCGAGACCGGTCAGGACCGGCACGTGGTAGCCGAGCAGGAACATCATCGACTCGCCCTTCTCCACGAGGGAGAGGTGGGGCGAGCGGACGATGGGCTTCCAGTGGTCGCGGAAGCACTTCTGGTGGCCGCGGGCCCAGCGGTAGCGCTGCGTCCAGAACCGGCGGGCGCTGATCACCGCCTCCTCGTAGTCGACCGCGGAGACGTCGTAGCGGACCCGCTCCCCGCGCAGCAGCACCCGCAACGTGAGGTCGGTGTCCTCGGTGACGGTGTGCGGGTTCCAGCCGCCGAGCTCGCGCAGCGTGGACATCCGCACCGCGCAGTTGGCGCCGCCGTAGGCGGGCAGCTCGAACATCGCCTGGCGGCCGTACTCGTTGACCAGGTACCCCGACAGGAAGTCGACGAAGACCGTCGTGGCCATCGTCGACTCGTGCCCGTTGCGGATGATGCAGCGGCCCATGACGGCGCCGACCGAGGGGTCGCGGAAGTGCCGCACCAGCCGCCGCAGCACGTAGGGGTCGGGCTCGTGGTCGGCGTCGAAGACCAGGACGACCTCGGCGTCCACGCCGGCGAGGGCGTCGTTCAGAGCCCCGGACTTGCCGCCGCCCGCGCCGGGCCGGCGGTGCAGCACCTTGAGCCGCGCGTCGGCGGCCGCCCGGCGGTCGAGGATCTCGCCGGTGCGGTCGTCGGAGCCGTCGTCGACGACGACGAGGGTCAGCCGGTCGGCCGGGTAGTCCAGCGCCAGCAGCGCGGTGACCATGCCGTCGACGACCAGTTCCTCGTTCTTGCAGCCGACGAAGACGGCGACCGGCGGGGCCCAGCCGTCGAGGTCGACGTCGGCGGCGAGCAGATCGGCCCCGGCCCAGCGGGCGGCGGAGACGGCGAAGGCCAGGTGCCGGAAGAAGTAGAGCGCGAAGACGACGTTGAGGGCTCCGGCGAGGGAGCCCAGGACGGGGTCGACGCCGAACGCGGCGCAGGTGGCGGCGAGCGCGACCGCGTAGAGGGCCAGGGCGAGCCGGTGGCCACCGGGCCGGTCGCCCTGGGCAGGGGACGTCGGCATCGCCGTTCCACCCCCTCTCGCCGGTCCGGACGCAGGCCCCTGCGTCACCTGTACGGGTGATCGGCAGCAACCCGCCGTGGCTGTAGTGACTCGTGAGAACCTCCGGTCGTGGACCGGGAGGACGTGGTGCGGTGGGTCGCGGAGTACGAGCGCGCCTGGCGGGCGGGCGACCTCGACGCGGTGCCCCGGCTGTTCACCGAGGGCGCCCGCTACCGGGTCTCGCCCTACGCCGACCCGCCGAAGGTCGGGCACGCGGACATCCAGGCGTTCTGGCGCGACGACGAGGGGGTCCCGTTCACCGTGTCCGCCGAACCGGTCGCGGTGGAGGGGCGGGACGCGGTCGTCCGGCTCGAGGTGCGGTACGGGGACCCCGTGACCCAGGAGTACCGCGACCTCTGGGTGCTGCGCTTCGCCGACGACGGGCGGGTCGAGGCGTTCGAGGAGTGGGCGTACTGGCCGGGCGAGCCCTACACCGCGTCGGGCGACGCGGCGCCGGCGGCGGAGGGCGGCGTGCGGGTCCGCCGGGTGACCGCCGACCTGCAGGTGGCCGACATCGCGGCGGCCAAGGCGTTCTACACCGACTACCTGGGGCTGAGCACCGTGGAGTTCGACCTGGGCTGGGTGGCGCGCTTCACCTCGCCGGACACCGGGGCGCACCTCCAGCTGGTCACCCGGGACGCGAGCGCCCCGGAGAACCCGGTCGTCTCCCTGCACGTGGACGACGTCGACGGCGCCCACGCGCGGGCCCGGGACCTCGGCTACGAGATCGTGCACCCCCTGACCACCGAGGCCTGGGGCGTGCGCCGGTTCTTCGTGCGGGCACCGGACGGCACCGTCGTCAACGTGGTGAGCCACCGCGAGTGACGTGGCGTCCCCACGGGCACCTGCGGTCGGCGAGGGTCGCTGGTCCGAGCGCCGCGGGCCTAGGGTGCGGGGATGGGTGGCGGCCCCGACCGGGCGGACCGGTCCGAGCAGAGCGAGGAGACCCAGCGGCCGGCGCCGGCGTCCGGGAGCGGTCCCGACGGCGGGGGAGCGGTGCACAACCTCGGCAAGATCATGGGGCAGGTGGCCCGCTCGCTGCAGGAGGAGCACGGCGACGTCGAGGCGATGCTGGGGGCGATCACCGCCGCGGCGGTGCACTCGGTGCCCGGCACCGACGAGTGCGGCATCACGCTCGTCGTCGAGCGCCGGCAGGTGGAGTCGCGCGCGCCCACCGGTGACCTGCCGCGCGAGATCGACCGGCTCCAGGACCGGCTCGGCGAGGGCCCCTGCCTCGACGCGGTCTGGAAGCAGAAGACCGTGTGCATCGAGGACATCCACAGCGAGGACCGGTGGCCGCGGTTCGCCGCCGAGGCCGCCGGCACCGGCATGGGGAGCATGCTGTCCTTCCAGCTGTTCGTCACCGGCAGCACGCTCGGTGCCCTGAACCTCTACGCCCGGGGCGCGCACTCCTTCGACGAGGAGTCCGAGTCCATCGGGCTGGTGTTGGCCAGTCACGCCGCCATCGCGCTGTCCGGCGCGCAGCAGGAAGAGCACCTGCGCGGCGCCATCGCCAGCCGGGACGTGATCGGGCAGGCGAAGGGCATCCTGATGGAGCGCTACAAGATCACCGGGGACGAGGCCTTCCGGCTCCTGGTCGCCTCCTCGTCACGCGCCAACCGCAAGCTGGTCGACATCGCCCAGCAGCTGTGCGCCACCGGGGCGCTGCCGGAGCGGTCCCGCGGTCGAGGGGAGAGCGGGCGCTGACCGGGGCGGGGCCGCGAGACCGTGGACTACAGCTCTCCGGTGTAGATGACGCTCTCGGCGATCTTGCACTGCTTGACTTTCTCCAGGTTCGTGGCCCGCGCCTCGGCCGCCCGGAGCTGCCCGGGCGAGAACCCGGCCCTGTCCGCAGCCGGACCGACGCGGAGCCGCTCCGTCCGCCGGCGGTCGGCCGCGCGCTGCCGCTCCGCGGCGGCCTGCTCGCGCAGCACCTGCGCCCGGCTGCGCACCGAGCGCGCCCAGTCCTGTGCCGCTCCGGATGACACGACCGCGATGCGGTCGCTCAGCCGCTGGCGGTCCTCGACCGCCCGCTGCTCAGCGGTCATGACGCCGACGATCACCACCGACCGGGCTGTTCACCCACCGCCGTCGTCAGGGGGGAGGGAGGAGACCGACCCGCCGGTACTCCTCCTCGATGACGTCGTAGCAGTCGCAGGACGCCTCGTGGAGGCGCTCGGGGTCGAGGATCCGCATCTTCCCGCGGCTGTAGCGGATCAGCCCGGCCTGCTGCAGGACTCCGGCGGTGAGGGAGACCGTGCCACGCCGCACCCCGAGCATCTGGGCGAGGAACTCCTGGGTGAGGGTGAACTCGTCGGCTCCGACCCGGTCGCGGGTCTGCAGCAGCCAGCGGGCGCAGCGCTCCTCGGTGGTGTGCAGCCGGTTGCAGGCGACGCCCTGCGAGAGCTGGACCACGGTGGCCTGGGTGTAGGAGTGCAGCAGGTTGTGGAGCGCGCCGTCGTTCTGGAGCACCTTCCGCAGGCGGTGGGTCGGCAGGCACATGGCGTGGCCCTCGACCTGCGCGAAGCAGTCGTGCGGGCTGGTGGCCGTGCCGAGGAAGGCCGGCAGGCCGGACATGCCCTCGTTGCCGATGGTGGCCACCTCGACGGCGGCCTCGCCCTCGACGGTGGCCACCAGGGAGAGGACCGCGTCGACGGGGAAGTAGACCGCGTCGATGTCGCCGTTGCGCGAGTAGACGTGGTCGCGGATCTCGAGCGCGACCGGTTCCATCGCCTCGCTCAGGCGGTCGTACTCCCGGTCGGGCAGCGCGCCGAGGATCAGGTTGCGCCGCGGGTCGAGCGGCTCGGAGGACTGCGGAGGCCGCCGGTCCGGCTGCGGTGGTGGGGACAAGGTGCGGCTCCCGGGGTCGGGGGCGGTCCTCCCTGGGCTCGGGAGCGCGGCAGGGCTCGTCCCGGTCAGACCGGGACGGGGCCGAGGTCGAAGCGGACCCAGGGCGGCAGCGGCACGGTCAGCAGCTCGGCGGCGCCCGGGGCCATCGTGTAGGCGGTGATCGCCGGGGCGATCAGCCGGAGGGGCAGGACGTGCTCGACGCAGCCGGTGGCCAGCGCGGCGTTCGGCATCCCCGGCGCCGCCGCCTCGGCGGGGTCCTGCACGAGCACCCGGCCGCCCGCCTGCCGGACCGCGCGGGCACCGGCGGCGCCGTCGGCGAGCCGGCCGGTCAGCACGACCGCGAGCACGCCCGGGCCGTGGGCCTGCGCGGCGGAGGCCAGGAGGCGGTCGGCGCACTCGACGGTCGGAGCCGGCTGCAGGCGCAGTCCGCCGTCGGGGGTGAGGTCGGCGGTGGTCGCCGGCGGCAGGACGCTGACTCCCGGGAGCAGCACCCCGGAGGCGGCCGCGCGCACCGGCAGCGCGGCGCCCCGCGCCAGCAGCGGCGGGAGCAGATCGCTCACCTGGGCGGCGCGGTGCTGCACGATCAGCACCGGCACGGGCAGGGACGCCGGTAGCCCGGCGACCAGCGAGCGCAGGGCGGGCACCCCCCCGGTCGACGCCGCCAGCACGACGACCCGGAACGGCTGCCGCGGCTCGGCGGCGGCTCCCCCTGGCACCTCGCCGAGGGTACGCGTGTGTACGGCACCTGACACAGAGGTCGGCCACCGCCGATAACGCTGACCGGCGACGGCGTGGTGCCCCCGGCGGGATTCGAACCTGCGGCACACGGTTCAGGAAACCGGTTGAGGGTCTACCTGACCGGCACTCTTGGTCAGAGTTCCGGTTCTGACCTGCAGTGCTGCGATTGCCTGATGGGTGCTGTCGACGGGCCTCTACGAGAGTTCTGCTGACTGGCTGCTGACCAACCGGGTCCCCGCTCCGGGCGCGCGGCCGCACTCGGCGCAGCCGACTCCTTCCGCCCCGGCGTGCTCGCCGCTCCCTCCGGTAGGAGTGTTCCGCTGCCTTGGTCGCCGGAAGGGCGCTCCGCGTCCCTTGGGATGGGCCTTCGGCCCACCCTTCCCCCGACCGGCGACAACCGGAGGGACGCTGGTCATCGGGACCGGACAGGGTTACGGGCACGCGGGGGCAGGAGAGTCGGGACACCGGCCGGCGGAGCTCAGCTGCTCGTACCGAGGTGAGTTTCGTGCTTCTACACGGGTGATCAGGGACGCCGAAGCCCCTTTGCCGGCGCTCGCCGAAGCTCCTCTGTGGAGACCAAGCCGTTTCAGGCGGACGGGCGGGAAGGTGTCCCTAGAGGCGGCCCATGGGACGTCGGTAGAGGGCGAGGTCGGCGACGGCGGCCAGGGCGTCGAGGTCCGCACCGTCGGCGCCGAGCAGCGCCAGGTAGCGGCGTCCGACAGCCCCGCCGGGTCGCGTTCGGCGTGCCGCAGCGCCGCCCGCACCTCGCGCCGAGCGCGGCGTTCCGCTCGACGCCACCGAGGCGGAGACGCTGCTGCACGCCCGCGGGATGGCCGAGGGTGAACCGCTGGACCGACTGCTGGTCGCGGCGTCCGGGTGCGGAACGCCGGGCTGGCGTCGGCCGGGCGACCGGGGATCGTCACCTACAGCAGCGAGGCGTTCATCCTGCGCCACCCACCTGTGCCGCGGCGCAGAGCAGAGAGACGGGCAGCACGGAGGCGGAAGTAGTGCCGCGGATCTCACACATGGGCTACATCCTGAGGATGTCGGTGACCCGGAGAGCGGCGTGAGCCTTGTACCGCCGGTTGATGACGATCAAGTTCGCGGTCATGGCTTCGACCTGATGCGCGTTCCGCAGCCGCCCGGCGAAGATCGCACGCACGCCGGTGATCTTCTCCGCGAGCTGCTGCGTCCAGTCCGTGGCCCATCGTTCGTCTCCCCGACCACCAGCACATCGGCAGAGAGGTGGTGGAAGGCCCCGGTCACGGCAGACTCCGCTAGTGCCGCCCGTGCCTCCTCGCAGGCGCTCCCCTCGGGAAACCAGCAGCGCGAAAGGCCCCTTGCCGTCGAAGCCCAGCGGGTTCACGCAGTCAATTACCAGCTTTCCCGTCAGCTGTGATCGCACCGCCCTGAGCAATGTCCGGTGACCGTCGTACGGCACCGCAACGATTGCGATGTCACAGGTGGCGGTGCAGGACTCGTTGTCACCACCGCGCGCCTGACCTGGCAATCCGGCGGCTGCTTCCGCTGCCCGCTCCGCGTTGCGGGATCCCAGCATCACCTGCACTCCCGTCGTTGCCAGTCGACGGTCGAGTCCTAGTCCCCGGGGCCCGGTACCTCCCACGAGGCGACGACGGCGCTGTCCGAAAACGGACCGGTTGAACGTTCTCTCACGACAATCCTCCAGGGTGCCCGCCAGTGAAGGCATGGTTGAGAAATGGCTGCTGAATACGACATGCCCGGCTGGCTGCAAGTCACGGCCGCGCCGCCAAGCGGTCCCCTTCGCCCGACTGAGGTCCGCCCCGCCGTCCGGGCCGCCAGGCGGCGGCTCACTCTCCCGTCGAGGCCGGGGCGAGAGATCGATGGCGCCTGCCTGGCGGTTGCCGCGGGGCACTAGGGGCCGCAGACCCGCATCGCCACCCGAACCCGTTGCGATGTGGACGTGTCCGCCCGTCTACGAGCTTCGTGCGACCAGGCGCCCGCCCTTGCAGGCGCGCCTGAGCACCGTCATGTCAAGGCGGAACGGCACCGTCAAAAAATCTTGGGACCCCTCTTGACACCCGCGTGTGACGCAGCGCACTCTCGTTTCGCCCGCCGATGTAACCGGTTACAACGCGCCACTCGAAGACTTCATCGAGTCGGAGAGCCAGCGCCGTGACGCGGTGACGTCACACCTAGACGAGCGAGCGCCTGCCGCGAGAAGCGCGGATCACTGCTCCGATCTCAGCCCGTTGTCTTGCCTTGGCGACATCTGGACGTACCGCTTGAAACCGTCCGGTCGAAAGCCACCCCGGTGTGAGAGGAACTTGATGACTGCCAGCACGAATCCCGATCCGGTCGACGTACTCATCGTGGGAGCGGGCGGTGCGTCCGGCGCCACTGTGGCGAAGGTGCTCACCGAGGCTGGATTGCGGGTCGTCGGACTCGAGCGCGGCCCCTGGCTGAAGCCGGAGCACTTCTCGGGCGACGAGATCAAGTTCATCAACCGCGATTACCTGTGGCCAGACCCAGTGCTCAAGCCCCGGACGGTCCGCCGAGACGAGTCCTCCGAGGCCGCCGTCCAGCAGTTCTCGCCCCTCCCGCAGGGAGTCGGTGGCGGAACCATCCACTACAGCGGATGGTTCCCCCGCGCCACGGAATCCGACTTCAGGATGCGGTCGATCCACGGCGACATCGACGGTGCGAGTCTCGCCGACTGGCCGTTCACCTACGACGACCTCGAGCCCTACTACACGCAGATCGAGTGGGAGTTCGGCGTCTCCGGTCTCGCCGGCGCGAACAAGCACGAGGGGCGCCGCAGCGCAGGCTATCCCTGCCCCCCGCTTCCGCTTTCCCGCTACGGCAAGGTCTTCTACGACGCCATGGCCAAGCTCGGCCACAACGCCTTTCCGATGCCGCAGGCCTTCGTTACGAAGCCGCACAAGGGCCGCACGCCAGCCGTCAGTCCGGGCTTCGTCCAGCAGTTCGGCGATCCGACCAGTGCCAAGTCGACCTCGCAGAGCGCGTTCACCCCGGACGCCCTCGCCACCGGCCGCTACGACCTGCGCGCGGATTGCTACGTCCACCAGCTCACCGTCACCAGAGAGGGCCACGTCAAAGGAGCGCTGTACGAGGACCCACAAGGCCGCATGGTCGAACAGGAAGCCTCGGCCGTGATCGTGTGCTGTGGGGCCATCGAGTCAGCGCGTCTACTCCTCGCCTCTACGTCGAACCTCTTCCCGGACGGCCTCGCCAACAGCAGTGGACAGCTCGGCCGCAACGCGACGTTCCATGAATACTTCTTCGCCATCGGTCTGTTCGACCGCGAGGTGCACGACCCGGTGTACGGCTGGGCCGGAAATTACGTCAACGGCACCTCGATGGACTTCTACGAGACCGACGAGAGCCGCGGCCACCTCGCCGGCTGTGTCATCACGGCATCGGGCCTCGGGCCGCCTGTCAACTGGACTTTCCCAGGCCGACCGACTTGGGGATCGGCCGCCAAGGACGCCGACCGGGACTTCTTCAACCACTCCATGAAGCTGGGCGTCCTGCTCAACGACCTCCCTCGCGAGACCAACCGGGTCGACCTTGACCCCGACATCAAGGACGCGTGGGGTCAGCCGGTCGCCAGGATCACGCACACGAACCACCCCAATGACGTGACCCTGGGCAACTGGCAAGTCCGGAAGAACATGGAGATCCTCGAGGTCGCCGGCGCCAACAAGATTCTTCCCGTGTATTTCGAGCAGGCCACCGGAAACGCCTGTCATCAGCACGGGACGGCGCGAATGGGCAACGACTCCGGAACCAGTGTCCTCAACAAATGGGGTCGCGCACACGATGTCGAGAATCTCTACGTCCTGGACGGCAGCGGTTTTCCGACGGGTCCCGGTGTCAACCCGACCCTGACCATCATGGCGAATGCGTGGCGCTGCGCTGAGCACATCGTCGACACAGTCGCGAAGGGGCGGTCTGAAGACTCCTGAGGGAGTCGCCGGACCGGAAAGGAGAAGCGCCATGACCAGCAAGCGTGATTGGGAGATCGTCCGCGACGACTCCGCCGCCGACGAGCGTTTGTTCTTCACCGAGGCCGAGTGGCTGATTCTCGACGCCGCTACCGCCCGCATCATTCCGACCGACCAGGATCCCGGCGCGCGGGAGGCGAGCGTCGTCCGCTTCATCGACCGCTACCTGTCGGGCACCCGCTACATCTACGCCAGTGCTGACGGGTCGGGCTTCCTCCGTCTGGCAGGGAAGGAGGCGGACGCCTGGCAGACCCGGGTGACGGCACTCCAGCAGCGATACCGCGAAGGCCTGCGAACCGTGGATCGGGTGAGCGGGGACATGTTCCAGACGCCGTTCACCGAGCTCGATCCCGATCAGCAGGACGAGGTGCTGGCCGCCCTCTCCGGATGGCCGAAGCCCGAACGCGTGGACATCAGGCCGATGGTCGACGGGGAGGAGGCGCGCGCCGGCTCCGGCGGCGCGCCCCCGTCGAACCAGCCCATCCGTGACGACGACCTCGACTTCTTCCCGATGCTCGTCCTGCACACCCGGCAGGGCTTCTACTCCGACCCCGTCTACGGCGGGAACCGCAACCATGTCGGATGGGAAGTGATCGGCTTTCCTGGTCCGAGGTCGCTGAGCCTGACGCAGACCGGTCAGTTCTCGACTGTCGAGTACATGCTCCCCGACGCGGAGTGGCCGTACGCGGCCACTGACACAGGGTCATGAGGACTCGTCTGTTGGGGGGGCGCCGACGGCAACCACCGCTGACCGCCCCGCCTCGGACCCCGGTGCGACGATCGACGCCACCGAGGGGCACCGTCGCGTCTCGGTATTCGGAGGCGAGGGGCCGGAGGCGGGACATGGTTGCAGTTGGCGGGGACAGGGCCAGGGCGAACATCTACGACGTGGCCAGGGAGGCGGGTGTCTCCTCGGCCACGGTAAGCCGGGTGCTTGCCGGCAGGGACGGGGTGGCGGAGAGAACCCGTGCGCACGTGCTCGCTGTGGCCGAGCGGATGGATTATCGGCCGAACGAGGTTGCCCGGAGCCTGTCCAGGCGGACGTCCGACATGGTGGCAGTGATGCTCCCGGACATCACAAACCCATTCTTCTCCGAACTCGTCAAGGGAGTCCAGTCCGCTGCATTCCGCCGCGGATTGACGACTCTGATCTGCAATACGGAGGCCGAGCCAGCCCTTGAACGCAAATACCTCGACGGACTGCTGGCGAGTCAGGTCCGCTACATCCTCGTCGTCGGACTGACCCTCGACGCCGACA
This sequence comes from Blastococcus sp. SYSU D00669, assembly GCF_054050715.1. NCBI lineage: Bacteria > Bacillati > Actinomycetota > Actinomycetes > Geodermatophilales > Geodermatophilaceae > Blastococcus > Blastococcus sp. SYSU D00669. The sequence goes on along the minus strand of NZ_JBJGZV010000035.1, from coordinate 15,219 downwards.
CGGTGGCGGAGTACGTGTCGGCAGGCCTGACGTTCATCGCGCTCGACCGGCCCCTGCAGCGCTCGTCCCAGGTTCTCATCCAGTCCGACAACCGCGCTGGAGGTGAGCTCGCGGTCCGCCACCTGATCGAGCTGGGTCACCGGCGGATCGCCCACATCGCCGGTCCCGCCGACGTGCCGCTGAGCGCCGACCGCCGGCAGGGCTACCTGGACGCTCTACGCGCGGCCGACATCGAGATCGACGACGCGCTCCTGGTCGAGAGCGAGTTCTCCGAGCACGGCGGCGCGCGAGCCTTCGAGGAGCTCGACCGGCGCGCAGTCGAGTTCACGGCCGTCTTCGCCGGGGACGACCTCATCGCAATGGGCGCGCTGTCCTCCGCGCTGGAGAGGGGCCGGTCCGTCCCGGATGACCTCTCGCTCGTCGGGTTCGACGACGTGATCTATGCCCGATTCACGGCGCCCTCCTTGACGACAGTCCGCCAGGACGCCCTGGCCATGGGGGAACGCGCCGTCGAGATCCTCGCAATGCCGGAGGCCGAGCGGCCGACCGGCACCGTGGTCCTCCCTGTCTCACTCGTGGTCCGCGGATCAACAGGATTGCCACCGAATGGTTCGGGGGCACCGAGAAAGGATGAAGCGTGGAGCGACTGATCGTTGACACCGATATTGGCACCTATTACGACGACGCCTTCGCTGTGCTGCTCGCCGCCAATTCGCCGGAGGTCCAGTTCGAGGGCGTGACGACGTGTTACGGCGACACCGGCCTCCGGGCGGAAATCGCCTGCAAGGTGCTGGAGTTCATCGGCCGTCCTGAAGTCCCCGTCTTCGCTGGCATCGGTGACCCGCTCGGCGAGGCCGAGGCGCTGATGTTCGGCTTCGAGGGCGAAGGCATCTTCGACGACGGCCGGCCCGAGAAGAAGCCGGAGAAGGAGTCCGCCGTCGAGTTCCTCGTCCGCCTGGTGCGCGACAACCCGGGCGAGATCACGGTGTGCACGCTCGGTGCCGTCACGAACGTGGCCGCGGCCATCCGGCAGTACCCCGACTTCGTCCGGGACCTGAAGCACCTCATCATCATGGGCGGCGTCATCGTGCCCGTCGTCGACGAGAAGGGGATCACCCGCTCGCCCATCGAGGAGTACAACCTCAACAACGACCCGACGGCAGCCAAGATCGTTCTGGAGTCCGGGGCGAACATCACCTTGGTCCCCATCGACGTCACACTTCGCGTTCCGATGACCCAGGCGCAGATCGACGCGATGCAGAGCGGCACGAGCAAGTCGGCCCAGATGGTGGCTCGGATCCTCAAGCCGTGGCCGGAGCAGGAACGGCAGATCTATCTGAGCGTCGGCATTCCGACCGAGTTCACCGGAATCTGGCTGCACGACCCGCTCACCATCGCGGTCGCCTACGACCCCAGCTTGATCACCACAGCGGAAATTCACGTCGCGGCTGAGTACGCGCCGACCCTGGTGCCGCGGGACCTCCTCATTCGCAACGACATCCTTCGGACCATCCCGAAGAAGAAGAAGGCGAACATGCACGTCGCCGTCGATGTCGATGCCGACCGATTCACGCAGCTGTTCGCCGACCGCATGGTGAACGGCCTGTAGGTAGCGCCCGCGAGGCAGCGCGGCGGGGGAGGGTCCCGCCCGAGAACAGTTCTCCAGGAATGGCAGTGCCCACAGGGCAGTGCCCTTCCCTGCTCGCGCTGTGCCAAAAACAAGCAGCTGACCACCGCGTCCCGAACTCTCTGCGGCGACGCACAGGGCCGATTGGAACGCCGTGACGCGACTTCCGGAAAATGCGAAACCAGTCGCGGACTCGAACAGCGGAGCCCGTACTGGAGTGGTAGTGCTCGGCAGCCTCAACATGGATCTGTCGGTGGCGGTTCCGCAAATTCCTCGTCCCGGGGAGACCGTGCTCGGGGGACCGGTGACCAGCCGGCCCGGGGGTAAGGGCGCCAACCAGGCGGCCGCGGTTGCGCGGCTGGGAGGCGACGTCCACCTGATCGGCAGGCTGGGCCGGGACGGGGGCGCCGACACGATCCGCTCCGCCCTGTTGGACGCAGGGGTGAGCTTGACCCACGTCCGGTCCAAGGACAACGTCGGTTCCGGCATGGCGTTCGTGACCGTCGACTCGCACGGTGAGAATGCCATCGTCGTCTCCTCGGGCGCGAACTCGGAGCTCACCGCCGCCGAGGTGGAGTCCGAGGCCGACGTGCTCAAGGAATCGCGCATCGCGGTGGCCCAGTTGGAGACGCCGCTGGACGCCGTCACGCGCTTCGCTGAGCTCTGCGAGCTGTACGAGGTGGATCTCGTGCTGAACGCAGCTCCATACCGGCCGCTCCCGCCCGAGCTGATCCGTCTGTGCACCTATCTGGTGCTCAACCGTGACGAGGCCGCAGCGCTCACCGGGATAAGCGTTCGCGATCCGCGTGACGGTCTCCGGGCGTTGGCCGAGGCCGCCCGGCTCGGCGCCGCCAGCGTCGTGATCACGCTCGGCGGCGACGGCTGCATCGCGCTGACCCAGGACACCTTCATCGAGTTGAAGGCCTTCGAGGTCCCGGTCGTCGACACGACTGGTGCCGGCGACGCCTTCGTGGGCGCCTTCGCCGCAGCGCTGTCCCAGGACAGCCAGGTCGAGGAGGCGCTCCTGTTCGCCGCCGCCACCGGGGCGGCGACGTGCGCGCAGTACGGGGCGCAGAACCCGATCACCAGCGAGGAGGCCCGGCGCCTTCTTCGGCAACAGCCACAGCTGCCGCGTCGCACGCCGGCGTCGGACCTGCTCCGCACCACTCCGTCAACCGAAGGTTAGGACGCCGACGATGCGCTACGCGATCATGATCGAGCCCCAGCAGGGCATGAGCTACGACGACATCCTGGCGGTGGCGCTCGCCGCCGAGCGGGCCGGGATCGAGACATTCTTCCGGTCCGATCACTACTCGAGCTTTCCCGAGGCCGGGCTGGCCACCACGGACGCCTGGGCGACGACCGCGGGACTCGCTCGTGACACCTCCACGGTGAACATCGGGGTCCTCGTGTCACCGGTGATCTTCCGGCTGCCCGGCCCGTTGGCGAAGACGGCGGCCACGGTGCACGAGATGAGCGGCGGACGCGTCGAACTGGGAATCGGCGCGGGCTGGCACGAGGGGGAAGCCCGGCAGTTCGGGGTCCCCTTCCCGCCGGTCAAGGAGCGTCTCGACCGGTTGGAGGAGTACGCCGCCGTCGTCCGCGGTCTCTGGAACCAGCCGCCGGGGTGGAGCTTCGAGGGCGAGTACTACCAGGTGAAGGACGCCTTGTTCGAGCCGCGTCCGGACGCGAACGGGCGTCCGCCCATCCACCTCATCATGGGCGGTGACGGCAAGCCACGCAGCTGCCGCCTGGCCGCTCAGTTTGCCGACGAGTACAACGTGGTGTTCGCGACCCCCGACCGGGCGCGCACCGCGTTCGAGGGAGTGCGCAACGCGTGCGACGAGCGCGGCCGCGACTCCGACGAGCTCGTCTACTCGGCCCTCTGCGGCGTGCTGATCGGTGCTGATGAGAAGGAGTACCGGGAACGGCAGAAGCGGCAGGACGACGTTCTCGGCCCGGCGGCGGTCGGTGTGGAGCCCCCTGAGGATCGGCTGGACAGGTGGCTGCTGGGCACGCCGGAGGCAGCTCTGGAACGCGTCGCGGCCCTGGAAGCCGTGGGGGTGCAGCGCATCGTGCTGCACGACTACCTGCCCGACGACCTCGAGATGATCGAGCTCATCGGCAAGCACCTGGTGTCGGCATGAGTGGTCACGGGGGCGGGGGCCGTCCCGTACCGCCGCTGCTCGCCGCATCCACAACCACGAGTTGAGGACGCCATGGACGCACAACCGATGCCCGGCACCATGCTGCTCCTGGAGGCACGCGACGTCGTCAAGCGGTACCAGGGGGTCACCGCTCTCGACGGCGCCAGCCTGCAGGTCGCTCCCGCAGAGATCCACGCGTTGCTGGGAGGCAACGGCGCCGGCAAGTCGACCTTGATCAACATTCTCTCGGGCCTCACGCCGGCCGACAGCGGGACCATCCTGCTGGACGGGGAAGAAGTCAGCTTCGACCGTCCCAGTGACGCGCATGCGGCCGGCATCACGACGATCCACCAGGAGTTGTCGCTGGTCCCCGCGCTCACCACGCTCGACAACATCTTCCTCGGCCGGGAGACCACGTCCCGAGCCTTCGGTATCGGCCTGAAGCTCGACCGGCGGCGGATGGCCGAACGGGTCGCATCCCTCGCGGCGGAGTTCGGTCTCACCCGCGAGGACCTAGCCCTGCCCGTCGGCGAGTTCGGCGCGCTCAAGAAGCGCGTCGTGGAGATCGTCAAGGCGCTGGTCTTCGACCCGCGGCTGCTCATCCTCGACGAGCCGACCTCGGGTCTGGAGGAGGAGGAGAAGCACCACCTCTTCGGTCACATGCGGCGTCTCCGCTCGCGCGGCGTCTCGCTGATCTGGGTGACGCACCACCTCGAGGAGCTGTTCGGCCTGGCGGACGCCGCCACGGTGTTCCGGGATGGGCGCACTGTGGGTTCCCTCAGCATGGCCGACGCGACGCTCGACCGGCTGATGTCCATGATGTTCGGCGGAGCAGCCGACGAGTTCGGTCGTGCGCCCGTCCACCACGACCTCGAGGACGTCGACCACGCCGGCGAGGAGGTGCTCCGCCTCGAAGGCGTCAGCCGCGCAAACGTGTTGCGCGACATCGCCCTCCAGGTCAGGGCGGGCGAAATCGTGGGCATCTCCGGTCTGGCCGGCGCCGGCCGGACGGAGCTGGCGCGGGTGATCATGGGCCTGGACAGGCCGTCGTCCGGCTCCATCTGGCTCAAGGGCTCGCCCTTGAAGATCCGGAACGCCAGCAAGGCCTACCGCCGTGGCCTGGCGATGGTGCCCGAGGACCGCAAGCAACTGGGCATCCTCGCGGATCTCTCCGTGGCTCAGAACGTCGCGATCTCCAACCTGGCCAGCGTCTCTCGACTGGGCTTCGTGGTGAGCCGCAAGGCGGAGGCAGAGCGCGGTGACACCTTCCGGGAGCGCCTGTCCATCCGCACGCCGGACGTCCGGCAGCCCATCGGGAACCTCAGTGGGGGCAACCAGCAGAAGGCGGTCGTCGCGCGCTGCTTGAACACCGAGCCCGCGCTGATCATCTTCGACGAGCCGACGCAGGGGATCGACGTGGCGGCCAAGGTCGCGGTGCACAACCTCATCCGCGAGTTCGTCGCGTCCGGCGGTGCCGCCATCGTCATCGCCTCCGAGGTGGGGGAGCTGGTGGAGCTCAGCCACCGGGTTCTCGTCATGCGACAGGGACGCATCGTCGGCCGCGTCGACCGCGTGCCGGAGGCCCTGGCCAACGGTCAATTGGAACAGGTCAAGCAGCGCATCCTCTCTCTCTCCGCCCGGAGCGACCACCCATGAACACCCGCGGCACCGCCACGAGAGTCCTGTCCACCACCGGCGTGCCGATCGCGATCGTGCTCGTCATCGCCGTCGTTGTCTTCCAGATCCTCTCGCCGGTGTTCCTGGACCCTGGAGCGGTCCGGGACTACATCACCAACGCCATCCCGATCCTGCTCATCACGGTGGGCGTCGCGGTCGTCATCATGGCCGGCGGCATCGACCTGTCGGTCGGCACCGTGGCCGGACTGAGCACGGGCACCTCACTCTGGGCGCTGCAGTCCGGAGCGGGCACCGGCGTCGCGATCCTGGTCGGCCTGGGGACGGGCCTGGTGTTCGGCCTGGTGAACGGGCTGCTCGTCACCCGGTTGGGCATCAACGACTTCATCGTCACGCTCGCGACGCTGAACGTCGCCGCGGGACTGCTGATCGTCCTCACGCAACGGGCGCCGCTGCAGGGCATCTCGACGCCCCTGTTCTCCTCCCTAGTCCACGGCAGCATCCTCGGCATCCCCACGTCCTTCGTGATCGCGGCCCTGATCTTCGTGGTCGTCCAGTTCGTCATCGCCAACACGGTGCTGGGCCGACGCATCTTCGCCGTCGGCGTCTCCCCGGACGCAGCCAGCAACGCCGGTGTCGACGTCCGCACCATCAGGCTCTGGACCTTCGTCATCTCGGGCCTCCTGGCCGGGGCAGCAGGCATCCTCATGGCGTCGAGGCTGCGCAGCGCCCAGGCCTTCCTCGGGGTGGGGTACGAATTCACTGCCATCGCGGGCGCGGTGCTCGGTGGCGTGAGCCTCTCGGGAGGACGCGGCAACGTCTGGGCCGCGGTCGTGGGCGGTCTGCTCCTGGCGACGCTGCAGCAGGGGCTGCGGCTGAACGGCGTGGACCCCGTCTACTTCAGCATCGTCACCGCGCTGTGCGTGGTCGCCGGGGTCGTCTTCGATCGCGCCGTCCGAACCATGGTCGTCGACCGGATGCTGGGACGGCCACCCGGTGCACCGCCGCCCACGGAACCGCCAGAGGTTGTCCCGCCAGTTGCGGCTCGCACAGGAAGCGGGGCCGACTCATGACCGCGACGACGCCACGGACGCCGGCGACCACGACACCACCGCCCGCGCGGTCGAACCCGTTGGGGCGCCTGGGCTACCGACTGCTCCTCGACCCCACGCTGGGAGTGATCACGCTCCTCGTGATCGTCTGCTTGATCTCCGCCTTCGCCCTTCCGGCCTTCCTCTCCGTCGGCAACCTGACGAACCTGGTCGGCGGCAGCGTGGTCGTCATGATCCTGGCGATGGGCATGACGGTCGTGCTCATCTCCGGTGGGATCGACCTGTCGATCGGGGCTGTCATGGCTCTGTGCGCCGGTGTGACGGCGCAGACGCTCCTCATGGGGATGCCCCTCATCGTGGCGTTCATCGCCGCACTTCTCGTGGGGGCGCTCGTCGGGATCGGCAACGGGTGGCTGGTCACCCGACTGAAGCTGCCCGACTTCATCGCGACGTTGGCCATGCTCGGAATCGCCAGCGGCATCTTGTACATCTGGACCGGCGGCGTTCCGATCATCGGCTACATGGTGCCGGAGTACTACTACGTCGGCGGCCTGACCCCGGTGGTGGGGTCCCTGACGGTTCCCATGATCATCGCGCTGGTGCTCGCCCTCGTGCTCGGCGGGATGCTCGGCTGGACCCGCCTCGGAACGCATCTGTTCGCCGTGGGTAGCAGTCGTTCGGCGGCGATGCAGTCCGCCGTCCGTGTCGATCGGACGCGCGTACTCGCCTACGTCATCAGCGGTCTCACCGCAGCCGTCGCAGGGATCGTGATGGCAGGGCGGAACACGAACGTCCCGGCCGATCTAGGAGTCGGCTTCGAGATCCAGGCGATCGCCGCAGCGATCATCGGTGGAGCCGCTCTCAGCGGAGGCCGCGGCCGGATCCTCGGGGCTGTCCTGGGCGCGATCACGCTGGCCGCCACGATCAACATCATCAATCTCGAAGGCGTCCCCTCGAGCTACCAGCGCATCGTGATCGGCTGCATCTTGCTGGTCGCCGTCCTGGCCAACCGCGTCAGCGACCTGGTCAGCGCCGCGGCGCGGCAACGACGAGCAGCTGGCGCCGGCGTCGCCGGTGAGGCCGCTGAGACGCATAGCGCCCCCCTACCCGGGTCCTCCATCACATCAGGCACGTCGACCGAAGGGATGAACCGCGAATGACCAGGACCGAGGTCCGGCACAAGCCGGCACGGCTGCGCTCCGGACGGCGTAGGAGATGGGGCCGCAGCTCGGTGGCGCTCGTCAGCGCCATCGTGATCGCCGGTTGCTCGACCGTCGACAGCGGAGGAGGGGGTTCCTCCGACTCGGGAGGCGCCGTCGGATCTGCGTCGTCCGACACCCTGATCAGGGACCAGTGGGACGGCCAGGCGCTCAAGGTCGGCTTCTCGCCGCCGATCCTCTCTGAGTTCTACACGCAGATCGAGCAGTCCGCGTTCAACCGGATGAAGGAGTACGAGGAGCGCTACGGCATCGAGTGGACCTGGGAACGGCAGGGCGCCCTCAACGACGCCCACTCCGGGGCGGAGGCGCCCGGCATCATCCAGGGGTACATCGCCCGAGAGTTCGATGCTGTCTTCATCTGCTCCGCAGCCAGCGCCGACACCATGCAAGAGATCTACCGGACGGGCGCGGAAGAGGGGGTGGACTTCTACCAGTTCAACTCGACGGAGGAGCTGACCGTGCCGGACCCGGGGCAGAACGAAAGCCCGACCGGAGGTCTGAACACGGTGTCGAACATCGGCTACGACGACCGTTGGCAGTCCGGTTACCTGGCCGGGCAGTACATCGCCACGCAGCTCGAAGGTCAGGGCAACGTCATCCAGATCCTCGGACCGTCGGGATCGGACTGGACGAAGCTGCGCCAGCAGGGCTTCGAAGCCGCGATCTCCCAGTACCCCGGGATGAAGATCGTGGGTAGTGCGGACGGCGGCTATGTCCGTGACAGGGGACTGACCGCGGCCCAGGACCTGCTCACCCAGTTCCCCGACGTGGACGCGATCTATGGCGAGAACGAGGACATGGCCCTCGGGGCTTCGCAGGCGATCGACGCTCTCGGACTCCAGCACTGGGACGGCCAGCAGGGAATCATCACCATCGGTGCTGACGGCTTGGCTTCGGGCATGGAGGCCATCAAGGCCGGCAAGCTCACGGCCACGGTGAACGTGAACAGCATCGAGATGGGCCAGATGATGGTCGACATGTTGGTCGCCCACGAGGTGCTCGGCCAGGCCGTTCCGCAGTTCGTCCGTATCCCGACCATCGTCGTTGACAAGGAGAACGTGGACTGGAACGAGGAGGTCATCAGGTCGGCCATGTCGACAGGCGTCGAGTACTGACGCGGCCTCACCTAGGAGCAAGCAGCCCCTGAGTCGAGCGATTCGGACTTGGGGGCCGTTTGCTGCCTTTGGCGCGATAGTCAGTGTGGTTGCTTGCCTTTCGTGACCCATGCATGCCCCGGGATCCCCATGTGCCGCCCTGACTTCGGTGCGCCCATGGTCCGGATGTGCCCCGGGCAGGTGCGGGCCTTCCTCTGGCACGGCCGTCGCCAGACCGCGCTGCGGGCGCCCTGGGGCGGCCTCGCGATCGCCTCCGGGGCGAACGTGAAGGCCGTGCAGTCGATGCTCGGCCACGCCAGCGCGGCCATGACCCTCGACCGGTACTCGCACCTGTCGTCCCGCTGGTCCGCTGAGCAAGGAGCCGCTGACCAGCGGTGATTCAAGTGCCCCCGGCAGGATTCGAACCTGCGGCACACGGTTTAGGAAACCGTTGCTCTATCCCCTGAGCTACGGGGGCGGAGGCGTCCACGTCGCCGTCGACGACCGCCTGGGCGGGGTTCATCGTGGCACGTCCGCGGAACCGGGGTCCGCGAGCACCCCCTGACCGGTCCGCCGGCGAGGCGCGACCGTGCGCCGCGACCTCAGGCCGTGGGGCCGGCGCCGAGGCCGGACACCCGCAGCACGACCGGCGCGTTCGTCACGCTGCCCGACAGGTAGGCGGTGATGCCCACCGACCCGGCCGCCTGCAGCGCCGCGAACGTGTCGGTCGCGGTGGTCTGCCAGGCCGTCGGCTCGGGCTGCGACGCCGGCCAGACCTTCAGCCGCACCGTCGTCGGGTTCGTGCCGGTCACCTGCATCCGCACGTTGAGCTGCGTGTTCGCGGCGTAGGTGGTCGTCGTCGGCAGGGTCACCGCGGTGGCCAGCGCGACGGGGGACGCCGTCCCGCGCAGCGCCGTGAGCTGCACGGTGATCCGGCCGTTGGCCGCCATCACCAGCCGCGCGCGGTACTCGGTGTTCTGGCCGACCCGGCGGCCGACCACGTCGAGGTAGGCGCCGCTGCCCGTCGGCACCTTGTCCAGCGCGATCGTCACCCGGTAGTCGGTGTCGGTGCGGGTGGTCGCGCCGAGCCAGGCCGAGCGCGTGTTGCCCGCCGCGGGCAGCGTGATGTTCCCCGTCTGCCCGTTGACCGAGAAGTTGGCGGCGGTACCGCTGGTGGTCCACGCCCCGCCGACGTCCGCCGTCCCCAGACCGCCGGTGACCGTGCGCGTGAAGGTGTCGGTGGCGAAGTCGACCGGGCCGGTCACCTCGGTGACCGTCACCGGTTGGGTGACCGAGTGCGTGGCCTGGTCGTCGTCGGTGACGGTGAGCGTGACCTGGTAGGTCCCGGCGGCGGTGTACGCGTGCTGCGGCGTGGCCCCGGTACCCGTGGTGCCGTCGCCGAAGTTCCAGGCGTGGCCCGTGACCGTGCCGTCGGGGTCGCTCGACCCGGAGCCGTCGAACGACGCCGTCAACCCCTGCGCCGTCGAGGTGAACGCCGCCGTCGGTCCCGCGTTGGGCGGCGGCGCGCCCCGGTGGATGGCGAAGCCGTCGGTGAAGGCGCCGTCGACCGGCACGAACGCCGCGGTGAGCGAGTCGGCGGTCACCGAGACGTCGAGGATCCCGTGCGCCGGGGTGAGGTTGGCCCCGGAGCGGGCCGCGAAGTACCCCGACTCGGCGTCGCCGGTGCTGACGGTCCGCAGGGCCGTGCCACCGGTGCCGACGGTCGCGAACACGGTGCCGGCCCCGGCGGTCATCGTGGCGTCGGCGTCGGCGACGCAGTCGGCGTCGTAGGTGCCCGGCTGGACGGCGGCGCAGCCGGTGCGCGCGCCCAGCTGGTGGGTGCGCTGGTAGAGGTGCTCGTGCCCGGTCAGGACCAGGTCCACCCGCTTGCTCATGAGCAGCTGGAACAGGTCCGGGCCCATGTCGCAGCCGTACTGGCCCAGCGACAGGCAGGGCTTGTGCATGCCGACGACCACCCAGGGCACGCCGGTCGCGCGCGCACCGTCGATCGCCGCGGCGGCCCAGTCGTAGCGGGCGCTGCCGGCCGGGTAGATCCAGTGCCCGTCGGGATACGGCATGTCGGGGGAGAGCATCACGAACCGGACGAGCGGGTCGACCTGCGGGACGTCGACGTACCACTGCCGGCCGTAGGTGCCGACCAGCCCGGGCAGCTGGTTGGGCAGGCACGAGGAGAAGTTGTTGATGTGCACGCCGTCGGCACCGCTGTCGTGGTTGCCGCCGATGAGCTCGAAGGGGAACGCCTCGCCCAGGCGGGACTTGACCAGGTCGCACCAGCCCTGCTCGGTGCCGGGCACCGCCTGCAGCAGGTCGCCGAGGGCGAGGTGCAGGTCGGGGTCGGCGTCCCCGATCGCGTCGAAGACGGCGGTGGCGGCGCTGTTGGTGCCGTAGTCGCCCGCCGCGGTGAACCGCACCACGCCGGGCTCGCCGGCACCCTGCGCGGTGGAGGCGCCGACGAAGGCGACCAGCACCAGCACCACGGCCAGTTCGGCGATCGTCCGCACCCGCATGACGCCTCCTCGCACCACCCCCTCGCACTGGCGCGGCAGGCTACGGGGACACGACCACGCTGCGTAAGGGGCTGCGCCGCAGGCGCCCGTTCGAACTACCGTCGGGGTCGTGCTGGTCATCCTCGAGCTGGCGCTGGTCGCGCTGGTCGTCGTGCTGCTCGGGCTGGGTGCCTGGGCCGCCTGGCGGGCGCTGCGAGGGGGTGCCCTGGCGGGCACGGCGGCGCTGCCCGCCCGCGACCGTGCGTGGTTGGCGGCGCAGATCGCCGCGGCCCGGTGGACGGTCGCGCACGACGAGCTGGACGGCGCCACGCGGGTGCTGCTGCGCAAGGGGCACGCCGGTCTCGACGGCCGGCCGGTGGTGCTCGAGGAGCGGGTCTTCGAGACCTTCCGCGCCGACGACCCGGCCTGGGAGGCCCGGTTCACCGAGGCGATGGCGAACGCGCGCTACCGCTGCGCCTACCTCAACGCGGAGGAGTCGCGGGAGTAGCCCGCGCCGCGGTCTCCTCGACCAGCCGCACGATCGTCCGCGGCCGGTCCGACTGGGGTGCGTGGCCGGCGGCGAGCAGGGGGCGGAACCGGGCGCCCGGGATCAGGGGTAGGTACCGGACCGTCTGCCCGGAGGCGATCCAGTCCGCGAAGCCCTGCACCAGCGTGACGGGGCGGTCGATGCGGTCCATCCCGCGCGGGACGTCGACGAGCAGGGCGTGCAGCAGGGTGCGCCAGTAGTCCCGGGAGTCGGCGAACCCCTCCCGCGCCCCGACGGCCTCCTCGCGGCTGGTCGCCCAGGGCCGCGCCTTGAGCGGTGCGAGCAGCGCCGTGCGGCCGAGCCCCGACCGGGACAGCGGTTCGATCAGCGGTGCGGCGGTGCGCGCGACGACCCGGGCGAGCGCCATCCCGGCGCCCTGGACCGCGCGCTCCGGCGGCAGGTTGAGGCCCGACGGCGCGATCGCGACCACGGACCGGGCCCGTCCCCGCCGGGCGAGCTCCAGCGCGATCCGGGCACCGAGCGAGTTGCCGAGCACATGCACCGTGCCGACCTCCTCGGCGTCCAGGGTCCGCTCGACCGCGTCGGTGTGCGCGGCGACCGTGGGGCGCCGGTCGAGGGCGGGTGACCGGCCGACACCGGGCAGGTCCGGGGCGAGCACGTCGAAGCGCTCGGCCAGCGCGGGCAGCACGGCGGTGAAGTCGCGGCGCGAGCTGCCCATGCCGTGGAGGAGGAGCAGCGGCTCGCCCTGCCCGGTACGGGTCACGGAGAGGGGGGCGGTGCGGGGAGGGGCGGTCACCGTCCCGTGGGTACCCCGCTCCAGGCCCCCGGCAGTCGTGACGGTGCCCACTCGCGGGCGCGGAGGCGGCGGTGCGAGGGTGCTCGGGTGGCCGAGCTCCGTGCGCTGGTGTTCGACGTCTTCGGCACCCTCGTCGACTGGCGTTCCAGCCTGGTCGACGAGGCACGGGCCCTCGGCCGGGACGCCGACTGGCCGGCGGTCGTCGACGACTGGCGGCGGGCCTACCAGCCCGCGCTCGACCGCGAGATCGGGCGACCGGGCTGGCGGGACCTCGACGCCGTGCACCGCGACACCCTGGACGACGTCCTGGCCCGTCACGGGATCGCCCTGGGGGACGGCGACCGGGAGCGGCTGGTGCGGGCGTGGCGGCGGCTGCGGCCGTGGCCGGACACCGCACCCGGGCTGGAGCGCCTGCGCTCCCGGCTGCGCACCGCCACGCTGTCGAACGGGCACGTGGCGCTGCTGGTCGACCTGCTGCGGTCCGGCGGCTGGCGGGTCGACGCCGTCCTCTCCGCCGAGCTCGCGGGCAGCTACAAGCCCGACCCGCGGGTGTACCGGCGCGGCGCGGAGCTGCTCGGCTGCGCCCCTGACGAGGTCGGCATGGTGGCGGCGCACGCCGGTGACCTGGTGGCCGCGGCGGACGTGGGCCTGCGGCCGCTGTTCGTCCGCCGTCCCGGCGAGTGGGGGACCGGCGTGCCGGAGGACCCGCCGGACCTGCCCGGCCTGGTGGTCGCCGACGACCTGGCCGACCTCGCCGCGCAACTGGGCTGTTGAACCTGGGCGCGGCGGCGCCCGCTGTGGACGCGTCCGGGCAGCCCGTCCCGCCCCGTCGGTACACCGGTCCCCCCGACACCGAGGAGGAACCCGTGGACACGACGATCCCGACCGACGCGCCGACCCGCAGCGGCACGAGCGCGACGGCGACGGCCACCTGCGCTGGCCTGCGCACCGCCCGGCGTGCTCAGGGGGACGGGCGTCGCAGCCGTGCGGCAACTGGGTGACCCGCCGCCGGGGCGGCTGGTGACCGCCGGGCACGATGGGGGCCATGAGCGAGGTCGTGGCCACCGCCGAGCACGTCGTCCGCGCCCCCGCCGACCGGGTGAAGGCCGCGCTGGCCGACTACGAGGGCGCACGCCGCCGGGCGATGCCCGAGCAGTTCAGCGACTACCGGGTGGAGGCCGGCGGTACCGGTGCCGGCACCCGGGTGCACTGGCGGTTCGCGGCGACGTCGAAGCGGGTGCGCGACCAGCTCGTGGAGGTGAGCGAGCCCGACGACACCACGCTGGTCGAGCGGGACACCAACTCCTCGATGGTGACCACCTGGACCGTGCGCCCGGCCGACGCCGGCGTGACGACCGTGCGGGTGCGCACCACCTGGAACGGTGCCCGCGGCGTCGGCGGCTTCTTCGAGCGGACCTTCGCGCCGAAGGGCCTGCGGCGGGTGCACACCGACCTGCTCACCCGCCTCGAGCGCGAGCTCGTCTGAGCTCCCGGCACGCCCGCCGCCGACGGGGGACCATGGCGGGGTGACCGCCGCGCCGACCACCGTCTCCACCAGCACCGGCGCAGCCGCCTCCGCCTGCCCGGAGGCCTTGGCCGAGCTCGTCGCCGACGGCGACGTCGTCGTCCTCTCCGGCGCCGGGCTGTCGACCGACTCCGGCATCCCCGACTACCGGGGCGCCACCGGTTCGCTGCGCCGGCACACGCCGATGACCTACCAGACGTTCACCCGCGATCCCCGGGGCCGGCACCGCTACTGGGCCCGCAGCTTCGTGGGCTGGCGCCGGATCCGGGGCGCGCGACCCAACGCCGGGCACCGGGCGGTCGCCGAGCTGCAGGGCGCCGGCCTGGTCGGCGGCATCATCACGCAGAACGTCGACGGGCTGCACCAGGCCGGCGGGGCGCGCGACGTCGTCGAGCTGCACGGCGGGCTGGACCGCACCGTCTGCCTGGCCTGCGGCGACGTCGCGTCGCGCGCCGCGCTCGACCAGCGGCTGCGGGCGGCCAACCCCGGTTTCGGGCCGCGGACCGACGAGATCAACCCCGACGGCGACGCCGAGCTGCCCGACGAGGTGCTCGACGGCTTCGTCATGGTCGACTGCGTGGCCTGCGGCTCCGGCCCGCTCAAGCCCGATGTGGTGTTCTTCGGCGAGACGGTGCCCCGCGACCGCGTGGACGCCTGCTTCGACCTGGTGGAGGACGCCGGCTGCCTGCTGGTGCTCGGCTCGTCCCTGACGGTCATGAGCGGCTACCGGTTCGTGCTGCGGGCCGCCCAGCGCGGCATCCCGGTGGCGATCGTCAACGTCGGGCCGACCCGGGGCGACGCCAAGGCCGACGTGCGCGTCGACGCCCCGCTCGGCGTCGTCCTGCCGGAGCTCGCCACCCGCTGCGCCGGGTGAGCGTCGAGCGCACCGACGACGGCCGGTGGGTCGTCGTCGACGGCCGCCGTTGGCGGGCGAGCGACCCGGCCCTGCCCCACGACGTGCGGGCCCGGCTGCAGCGGCACCTCGGCCGCGGGGGGGGGGGGGGGGGGGGGGGGGGGGGGGGGGGGGGGGGGGGGGGGGGGGGGGGGGGGGGGGGGGGGGGGGGGGGGGGGGGGGGGGCGGGGGGGGGGGGGGGGGGGGGGGGGGGGG
>NZ_JBJGZV010000034.1:0-59337 GCF_054050715.1 Blastococcus sp. SYSU D00669 | reverse complement strand
CCCCCCCCCCCCCCCCCCCCCCCCCCCCCCCCCCCCCCCCCCCCCCCCCCCCCCCCCCCCCCCCCCCCCCCCCCCCCCCCCCCCCCCCCCCCCCCCCCCCCCCCCCCCCCCCCCCCCCCCCCCCCACGTTCAGGGCAGCAGCCAGGTGTCCTTGGTGCCGGCGCCGCGGGACAGGTCGGTCACCCGCGAGGTCTCCGACGGCGCGACCCGCGTGAGCGGGGCGGGCAGCACCTGCACGCCCGCCCTCCCGGCCACCGAGAACACCCGCAGGTCGACCCGCCGCGGCACCAGGGCGCCGTCGCTCAGCGTGGGCACCGTGGAGAGCTCCACGGGCTCGGCGGCGACGAACCGGTGCGGCGCGGCCGCGACCTCGGCGTGCAGCTGGGCCAGCTCGGCGGCCGTGCACTCCGGCCCGACCACCGGCCGGCCGCCGCCGAAGGGGTCGACCGGCGTGACCACCAGCTCGTGCAGCCGGTCGCGCACCTCGGCCCACTGCCCGCCGTCGGCCAGCACCCACGTGCGCACCGACTCGAGCAGCGGCTCCTCCCCCAGGTAGAAGCGGATCAGCTGCGGCACGGCGGCGAAGGTCGCCGGGTCGTCGGCCAGCCCGTTGCCCGGCACGTTGGCCAGCGCGAGCGTGCCGGTGCGCACGCCCTCGGCGAGCAGCGCCCCGAGCTGGGCGCCGCCGGGCGTGCGGTGCGCCGGCAGCTCGGCGTCGTCGAAGCGCCGGTACAGCACGTCGACCGGCCGCCGGTCGCCGTCGAGCGCCACCTCCACCCCGCCGTCGGCCCGCGGCCACAGGTCGCCGGCGCGCACCAGCGGGGCGCCGAGCGCGTCGGCGAGCAGCCGGTGCTCGAACCAGGCCGGGTCGGTCTCCCCCACGGTGAGGACGGCGATCCGCGGCGTCCGCGCGCAGGCCGGCGGCGCGGCGTCCGCCAGGGCCCGGCGCAGCACCGGGACGGCGTCGCGCGGGTCGGCCAGCCCGCCGGGGAGCAGCTCCGGCGCCGCCGCGCGGACGGCGTCGCGCTCGGCCAGCGCGTAGCCCAGCCCGGTGGGGACCCGCAGGTTGTCCGCCCGCACCACCCAGCGGCCGTCCTCGGTGCGCAGCACGTCGGTACCGGCCACCGTGGCGCGCGGCTGACCGGCCCAGGCCAGCCCCACCGCGTCGGGGTCGCGGCCCGGGCTGTGCGCGACCGCCCAGCCGGGCAGCACGCCCGCGCGGACGACCTCCGGCTCGCGGTCGGGGTCGCTGCGCCGCCGGCCCGCCGCGCGGTAGCCGTCGGCGAGGAAGGCGTTGAGCGCCCGGTGCCGCTGCTCGACCCCCGCGGCCAGCCGCGCCCAGGAGGCGGCGTCGACCAGCCGCGGCACCGGGTCGCCGGCCACCGGCGCCACCGTCTGCCGCCCGTCGGCCCACCCGGCGACGACGACGCCGCGGGCCTCCCGCTCGACGGCCAGCGCGGTCGCGGCGCGGACCAGCCCCGGCGTGCCGAGCCGGTCGAGCACCGGGCCGAGCGCGGCGTAGCCCGGGCGCAGGCCGCCGTCCGGGTCGACCGTCTCGTCACCCGCGGGCGAGGCGTAGCCGCGAAGAGGACTCACAAGTGCGCATCGAACCAGGCCGCGACCCGTTCGCTCAGCTCCACGAGGTGGTCCCGCCCCACGATGGTGTGACCCTCGCCCGGCAGGAGCAGCAGCTCGCTGGGCCCGCCGCGGGCCTGCAGGGCCTGGTGCGCCTGCACCGACTCCGCCACCGGCACGTTGGTGTCGCGGTCGCCGTGGCACAGCAGCACCGGCGAGGTGATCCGGTCCAGGTGCGTCATCGGCGAGATCGCGGCGAGCATGTCGCGGTCGGCGACCGGGTCGCCGTACTCCGTCACCGACGCGGCGGCCATCCACGGCTCGGTGCCGGCGAAGAAGCTGCGCAGGTCGCTCATGCCGGCGAGGGTGGCGCCGGCGGCGAACAGGTCGGGCCAGCGGGTCAGCGCCACCAGGGTGAGGTAGCCGCCGTAGGACCAGCCGTGCGCGCCGATCCGGCCGGGCGCGGCGATGCCCGCGGTGACCAGGGCCTCGACGGTGGCGCGGACGTCGTCGAAGGAGGCCTCGCGGGCCGGCCCGTCGTCGGCGCACGCGAACGCCCGCCCGAACCCGCCGGAGCCGCGGACGTTCGGCGCGAAGACGGTGAGCCCGGCGGCGACCAGCGACTGCGCGACCGGCGACCAGCCCGGCCGCTCCTGTCCCTCGGGCCCGCCGTGGAAGCTGACGACCGTCCGGTTGGCGCCGGTGACCCCGCGCGGCACGTAGAGCCAGCCGGAGAGCTCGAGGCCGTCGGCGGCGTGGTACCGGTGCAGCACCGGCTCGACGAGCAGGTCGGGGTTGGGCCGCGGCGGCGCCGAGGGCAGCGGCCGCGGGGCCGCGGCGCCCGAGAGCGGGATCGTCCACAGGGCCCGCGGGGCGCGCGGGCCGGTCAGCTCGGCCAGCAGGAGCTCGCCGTCGCCGGACAGCGACCACCCGGGCATCACCGGCTCGGGCAGGGGGACCTCGCGGACGAGCGAGCCGTCGGCCAGGTCGTGGATGCGCAGCTGCGTGACCCCGTCGCGGGTCCACGAGGCGAGCACCGTGCCGTCGGCGCGGACGGCGTACCCGTCGAGGTCGGCGTCGGGACGGCGCAGGAGCACCCGACCCTCGCCCGGGACGCCGTCCGCGGACAGCGGGACGACCACGAGACCGGCGCGGTCCTCCCCCGGCACCCCGGGCAGCGACGCGCGGACGAGCACCGAGCGGCCGTCGGGGCGGAACCGACCGTCCTCCGAGGCGATGCCCCCGGGGGCGTCGAGGGGCAGCACCCGGCGCTGCTCGCCGGTGGCCACGTCGACCAGGACGACGTGCCGGTAGCCGCGCGGGCCCCGGCGGGCGAGCACCCAGCGCTCGTCGGCGGAGACGGAGGTGACGGCGAGGAAGCCGCCGCGGGCCAGCGTGCGGTGCGCGCCGGTCGCCGCGTCGACGAGGACGACGTCGGCGTCCGGCCCGTCCCCGGGGGCGATCGAGCAGACGTAGTGGCCGGGCCGGGTCCAGCCGCCGGCGAAGACGGTGGCGAACGGGTCGGCGCCGGCCACGACGCGGTGGCCGGTGCCGTCGGGGCGCACCACGTGCAGCTCGGCGCAGATGGAGCCGCCGGGGCTGACCAGGTAGGCGAGCCACCCGCCGTCCGGCGACCAGGCGACCGAGACGACCTCCTCGGCCGGCCCGGACAGCACGGCCGGCGGGGTCCCCTGGTCGAGGTGCGCCACCTCCAGCCGCGGCAGGCCCGAGCGGTCGCTGACGTAGGCGACGCGGTCGCCCTCCGGCGACAGGGCGGGGCACCAGGCGCCGGCGGTGCCGGCGATCTCGGTGACGGCGAGGCGGACGTCGGTGGGCAGGACCGCGGCAGGGGTCCCGCCCACAACAGGCGCGGTGGTCGTCCGCGGTTCGGTCAGGGGGCTGGCCATCGCACCTCCTCGGCTCGGAGTTCCCGCCCGCGGCAAGCGGGCGGGCGAGCGGCAGGATTCCACGTCGGACGGGTGAAGCGGCTCACCCCGGGCGTCGCGCACCTCCCGTCGTCCCAGCGGCCTCACTGTCCCCCGCGCACGTTTCCGGCAGATGACACGTGCGGCGCTCCGGGCGTGCCTTCCCGGCCGGGTTCCCTCCGCGCGGATAGCCTCGGACCCCAGGTCTCTCTCCGGGGCCGTACCGCCGCACCCCACAGGAGGTCGTCATGCGCAGACTGCGCGTCGTGGCGCTCTCCGACGACGGCCGCAGCCTCATCCTCACCGCGGAGGCCGGCGACGGCTCCGACGAGCCCGAGCGCTTCGAGCTGCCCATCGACGAGCGCGTGCGGGCCGCCGCCCGCGGCGACGCCCGCCTCGGCGCGATCGAGGACCTCGGCAACACCCTGCCGCCGCGGGTGATCCAGGCCCGCATCCGCGCCGGCGAGACCCCCGAGCAGGTGGCCGAGGCCTCCGGCACGCGGGTCGAGCGGATCATGCGCTTCGCCCACCCGGTGCTGCAGGAGCGAGCGCGGGTGGCCGAGCAGGCCCGTGACTGCCGCGTGCGCCTCTCCGAGGGGACGACGAACACCTCGCTGGACCCGTTCATGACCGGCCGGCTGCGGCTCATCGGCGGCGACCCGGACGCCGTCCGCTGGGACGCCTACCGCGCCGACGACGGCGGCTGGGTCGTCACCGCCGGCTGGCGGGCCGGCGGCAAGTCGGGCACGACGCTGTGGAGCTACGACATCCCGGCCCGCACGGTCACCCCGCTCGACGCCGCGACGATGGACTTCGCCGAGGGCACCCGCCTGGTCCGCGTCGTCCCGCACGTGCCCGGCGGCTCGGGCCCCGTGCCCACCGTCCGCCCGGTCGCCGTCGTGGCCGAGGACGACGACGAACCCGTCGCCGAGGCCGAGCCCGAGCCCGAGCCCGACGAGGAGGAGCACGTCCGCGACGTCGCCCCGCCCGCCGGCACCCCCGAGGACGTCGACCCGTTCGCCGAGAACCCCGAGCTCGCCGAGCACGACACCGTCGTCCTGGGCCGCACCGGCGAGGAGCCCGAGGACCCCCGCGCCCGCATCCCGGCGTGGGAGGACATCGTCTTCGGCGTCCGCCGCCACCGCTGACGCCGACCCACCTCGCCGAGATCCCGTGATCTCGCCCCCTCAGCGGCCCCGAAGCGGCGAGATCGCGCGATCTCGGCAGGGGGTGTGGCGCCGCCTCGAAACTCGTTCGCCAGGGAAATGACCGGCGCCTAGCCTCAGGTGGCCATGCCTGAGACCTCCCCGCCCGGTCGCGCACCCGAGCGGGGGCGGATCTCCGCGCTGCGCCTGCTGCTGCCCTACACCCGGCCCTACCGCGGCCTGGTCGCGCTCACCTTCACCGCCGCGCTGCTGGCCACGCTGGCGCAGCTGACCGTCCCGCTGGTCACCGAGGCCGTCGTCGACGGGCCGCTCGCCCGGGGCGACCGCGCGGGCCTGTGGCCGCTGCTGACCCTGGCGCTGGTCTTCGGCGTCGCCGAGGCGGCGTTGTTCTTCCTCCGCCGCTGGGCGATGGGCAAGAGCTGCCTGCAGATCGAGCGCGACCTGCGGCAGGCCCTCTACGAGCGGCTGCAGCGGCTGCCCGTCGCCTTCCACGACCGGTGGGCGTCGGGTCAGCTGCTCTCCCGCGCGACCAGCGACATGACCACCATCCGGCGCTTCGTCGGCTTCGGCGCGGTCTTCCTCGCCGTCAACCTGATCACCTGCGCCGTCGTCCTGGTCCTGCTGCTGCTCTCCTACTGGCCGCTGGGCCTCGCCGTGCTGCTCACCACCGTCCCGCTCACGCTGGTCGGGCTGCGCTGGGAGAAGCGGTACAACGTGCAGTCGCGGGCGGTGCAGGACCAGCAGGGCGAGCTGGCCACCGACGTCGAGGAGGCCGTCCAGGGCATCCGCGTCGTGAAGTCGCTGGGCCGCAGCGGGCTGGTGTTCGACAGGTACGACACCAAGGCGCGGGAGCTGTGCCGGCGCCAGCTGGGCAAGGTGCGCACCCTCGCGCTGCTGTGGTGCGTCTTCGAGTTCCACCCGCAGGTGACCCTCGCGCTGATCCTGGTCGGCGGGGCGTTCGCGGTCAGCGGCGGCGCGATGACCGTCGGCGGCCTGGTCGGCTTCGTCGCGCTGTTCACCGTGCTGCTGTGGCCCATCCTGTCGCTGGGCTTCCTCTTCGCGCAGGCGCAGGAGGCGGCCAGCGCGTGCGACCGGGTCGGCGAGCTGCTCGCCGAGCCGTTCGGGATCGCCGACCGGCCCGGCGTGCGGCCGGCCGCCGTCGGCACCCCGGCCCGCCTGCGGTTCGAGGGCGTCGGGTTCACCTACCCGGGCTCCCGCGAGCCGGTCCTGGACGGCGTCGACCTCGACCTCGCGCCGGGCGGGACCGTCGCGCTGGTCGGGGCCACCGGGTCGGGCAAGACGACGCTCACCGCGCTGGTCCCCCGGCTGTACGACGTCACCGCCGGCCGCGTCACGGTGGACGGCGTCGACGTCCGCGACCTGCCGCTCGACCAGTTGCGCAGCGTCGTGGCCACCGCGTTCGAGGACGCCACGCTGTTCTCGATGAGCGTCCGCGAGAACCTCACCCTCGGCCGCCCGGACGCCGGGGACGACGACGTCGAGGAGGCGCTGCGCGTGGCCCAGGCGGGCTTCGTGCACGACCTGCCGTGGGGGCTCCACACGCGGATCGGCGAGCAGGGGCTGTCGCTCTCCGGCGGCCAGCGGCAGCGGCTGGCCCTGGCCCGGGCGGTGCTCGGCCGGCCGTCGGTGCTGGTGCTGGACGACCCGCTGTCGGCCCTCGACGTGCACACCGAGGCGCTGGTCGAGGCGGCGCTGCGCGAGGTCCTCGGGGGGACGACGGCGCTCGTCGTCGCCCACCGCGCCTCGACGGTGCTGCTCGCCGACCGGGTGGCGCTGCTGCAGGACGGGCGGATCGCCGCCGTCGGCACCCACTCCGAGCTGCTGGCCGAGGTGCCCGCCTACCGCGACCTGCTGGCCCAGGACAGCGAGCTGGCCGAGGCCCTGCCGTGAGCGCCGCCCAGGACTGGCGGGGCGTCGCCGCCGAGGACCGCGACGACCTGACCGCCGACGCCGGCGTCTTCCTGCGCGCCCGCTCGCGGCGGCTGCTCGGCGAGCTGGCGCGCCCGCACCGGCGGTCGCTGTGGGGCCTGCTGGTCACCATCACCGCGCAGAACCTCGCCTGGCTGGCCGGGCCGTTCCTCATCGGCGTCGGCATCGACGTCGCCGTCCCGGCGCTGGTCGAGGGGGATCCGTGGCCGCTGGCGCTCATCGCGGGCGCCATGGTGGCCGCGGCGGTGCTCGACGCCGCCCTGCGGTTCTTGTTCATCACCTGGTCCGGCCGGGTCGGCCAGTCGGTGCTGCTCGAGCTGCGCCGGCGGGTGTTCCGGCACGTGCAGCGGCTGCCGCTGGCGTTCCACGAGCGCTACACCTCGGGCCGGACGATCAGCCGGCTCACCAGCGACGTCGAGGCGCTGGAGGAGCTGCTCGACGAGGGCCTGGACAACCTGCTGTCGGCGATCTTCAGCCTGGTCGCCATCGGCGTCGTCCTGGTCGTCCTCGACCCGCCGCTCGGCCTGGTCGTGCTGCTCGGCTTCGTGCCGCTCTACTGGGTGGTGCGCTGGTTCCAGCGGCACTCGACGGCGGCCTACCGGCGCACCCGCGAGACGATCGCCGCGCTGATCGTCCAGTTCACCGAGACGTTCGGCGGCATCCGCGCGGTCCAGGCGTTCCGCCGGGAGCCGCGCAACGACCGGCTGCACGCGCAGCTCAACGAGGACAACCGGCTGGGGCTGGACCGCGCGTTCTGGCTGCTGGCCGTCTTCGTGCCCGCGGTGACGCTGATCGGCAACCTGGTCACCGTCGCCGTCCTGGGCTACGGCTCCTTCCGGGTGCTCGACGGCGACCTCGCCGTCGGCACGCTGGTGAGCTTCCTGCTCTACCTGCGCCGGTTCTTCGACCCGCTGCAGGACGTCGCGATGTTCTACAACGCCTACCAGTCGGCGACCGCGGCGCTGGAGAAGCTCAGCGGGGTGCTCGAGGAGGAACCGACCGTCCCGGAGCCGGCGGCCCCGGTCGCGCTGGCCGAACCGCACGGCGAGCTGGTGCTGGACGGCGTCGCGTTCGGCTACACGGAGCGGTCCGTGCTGCCGCGCCTGGACCTGCGCGTCCCCGCCGGCCAGACGGTCGCGCTGGTCGGCGCCACCGGCGCGGGCAAGTCGACGCTGGCCCGGCTGGCCGCGCGGTTCTACGACCCGGTCGAGGGCGAGGTGCGGCTGGACGGCGTCCCGCTGCGCCGGCTCTCCGACGCCGACCTGCGCCGCGCCGTGGTGATGGTGACCCAGGAGAGCTTCCTGTTCTCCGGGTCGGTGCGGGACAACATCGCGTTCGGCCGGCCGGGGGCGACGCAGGCCGAGATCGAGGCCGCCGCGCGGGCGATCGGCGCGCACGCGTTCATCGCGGCGCTGCCCGAGGGCTACGACACCGACGTGAGCAAGCGCGGCGGGCGGCTGTCGGCCGGGCAGCGGCAGCTGGTCGGCTTCGCCCGCGCCTTCCTCGCCGACCCGGCGCTGCTCATCCTCGACGAGGCGACCAGCTCCCTCGACGTGCCGAGCGAGCGGCTGGTCCAGCACGCGCTGCGCACCCTGCTGGCCGACCGGACGGCGCTGATCATCGCCCACCGCCTGTCGACGGTGGAGATCGCCGACCGCGTGCTGGTCATGGAGGGCGGGCGGATCGTCGAGGACGGCTCCCCCGCCGAGCTGGTGGAGGGCGTGGGCCGGTTCGCCGACCTGCACCGCGCCTGGGCCGACAGCCTGGTGTGAGAGGGCCACACTGACGGGTAGGCGGGAACGCCGTCCGGAGCGAGGGAGTTGGAGCGGGCATGTCAGCGTCGGTGTCGATGCCGCTGGGCGGCGTCCAGGTCGGGTCCTACGACAGCTACGAGCAGGCGCAGGCCGCGGTCGACTACCTCTCCGACGAGAAGTTCGCCGTCGAGAACGTCACGATCATCGGCTCCGACCTGCGCATGGTCGAGCGGGTGACCGGCCGGCTGTCGTGGGGCCGCGCGATCACCGCCGGTGCCGCCGGCGGTGCCTGGTGGGGTCTGTTCGTCGGTCTGCTGCTGGGGATCTTCGCCTCCGACGGCACCCAGTGGATCGGCTCGGTGATCGGCGGCCTGCTCATCGGCCTGGCCTTCGGCGCCGCGTTCGGCGCCATGGGGTACGCGGCCACGCGGGGACGGCGCGACTTCACCAGCACCAGCCAGATCGTGGCCGGCCGCTACGACGTCATGTGCAACCCGGCGCACGCCGAGGAGGCGCGCGCCATGCTGGCCCGCTTCTCCCTGCGGAACTAGAGGTCGAGTTCGGTCCGCTCCCCGATCGGCAGCCAGCGGAACCGGGAGCGGACCTCCGCAGGGGCGCCGGCGAGGTCGCGGTCGACGCCGTCCCGCCCCTGCGTGAAGTGGCTCCACCCCTCGTAGTGCACCGGGACGACGGTGCGCGCCCCCGTGAGCCGGCAGACCTCGACCGCCTCCCGGCCGGTCATCGAGTACCGCAGCGGCCCGGTGACCGGGAAGCGCACCCGGCCCAGGTGGACCACGGCGGTGTCGACCCGCAGCCGGTCGGCGACCTGGCGCAGGCCGTCGAACAGCACGGTGTCGCCGGAGATCCACAGCACGCCGTCGTCGCCGTTCCCGTCGTCGAGCCGCAGCGCGAAGCCGACGACGTCCCCCACGACGGGGCGGGACAGCGGTGGGCCGTGCCTCGCCGGGGTGGCCGTCACCTCCAGCGGGGGCCGCCCCTCGACCTCCAGCGTCGTCGACGCCCACGGGCGCAGGCCGCGCGCCCCGCCGCCGAGCCGCACGGCCCCCGGCGCCGTGGTGACGACGACCGGGACCGACGGCAGCAGCGCGCGGCCGGCGTCGTCGAGGTTGTCGGCGTGGTGGTCGTGGGTGAGCAGCACCGCGTCGACGGGCAGCAGCTCCTCCGGCGGCAGCGCCGGCCCGGTCACCTTGCGGGAGCTGCTGCCCCAGCCGAACGAGTACCGCCGTCCCGGCCGGTCGAAGGTCGGGTCGGTCAGCAGCCGCCAGCCGCCGTACTCGACGAGCAGGGTCGGCCCGCCGACGTGGGTCAGGCTCAGACCCACCCGGGTCCGGGTCACGACGCCCCGGCCACCTGCGGCCGCGTCGCGGTCGCGTGCGCGAGCGCCCACTCGAGCACCTCGTCGGCGATCGTCTGCCAGCCCTCCTGGGCCGGCAGCAGGTGCGCGTAGCCCGGGTACTCGCGGACCTCGGTGACCGTGCTGCCGTGGTAGTGCTTCGCGTTCGACCGCTGCACCGACGGCGGCATGATGTGGTCCTCGCCGCCGGAGACGAACAGCAGCGGCGGCCGCGCGTCGTTGCCGTAGTCGACGTGGGCGTCCTGCGGGCCCGGCATGAGGTTGGCCAGCACCGAGTTCCACAGGATCCGGCCCGAGGCCGGGATGTGGTAGCGCTCGTACAGCCGGCGGGAGCCCTCCTCGTCCCAGGTGTTGCAGAAGGCGTAGTGCCACTGCTCCTCGGTGAGCCCGACGGCGCGGTGCCGGTTGGCCGGGTTCTTCAGCACCGCCCAGGTCGAGCGGATCTGCGACAGCGGCGTCACCTTCACCCCCTCGGTCGGTGCCGAGTTGAGCACCACCCCGACGGCGCCGTGCCCGTGGTCGAGCAGCAGCTGGGTGATGGTGCCGCCGGCCGAGTGCCCGATCAGGACGGGCGGCTTCTCCAGGGCGCCGATGACGCCCTCCATGTGCTCGACGATCTGCGGCAGCGTGACCTCCGCGATCGGGGTGGGGTCGGCGTTGAGCGCCTCCACCTCGACCTCGAAGCCCGGGTAGGTGGGGGTGAGCACGCGGAAGCCGCGGCTCTCGTAGTGGGTCTTCCAGTCCTCCCAGCTGCGGGGGGTCACCCAGAACCCGTGGATCAGGACGATCGTGTCGGGGGCGGTCACGGCTGCGCTCCTCTCGGCGGCGGATGCGCGGCAGCCTGGCAGCGGGCTCCGGCCGCCGATGGCCTGTGCGTGCACGCCTCTGGTCCCTCCGTGCACGACCCGCGCGCCGTCCCGACCTGGACCTTCCGCCCGGCCGGACGGCGCTGACAGGCTCGGCCGCGCCACGGGGACGGCCGGTGAGGGACCGCTGATGCTGCTGCTCGACACCTCCGACGTCCCGCGGCGCGACCGCGCCGACGCGTTCGCCGGGGCGATGCAGGAGCTGGCCTCCGCCTGCCGGGTCGAGCACCGCGACCCGCAGGACGAGATGCGCATCCGGATGCAGCTGTGGCAGTACGGCGCCTCCGCGCTGCTGGCCACCGACGCGACGCGCTTCCGCCTCGTCCGCTCGGCCCGGCACGTGCGCATGGACGGCGCACCGGTCGTAGGCCTGTCCTTCCAGGCGCGGGGGCACGGCGAGTTCGCGCAGCACGGGCACGAGCAGCTGGTCCGCGACGACGACCTGATGCTCGTCGACATGGCCTCGCCGTACTCCTTCGGCTGCGCGATCGGCGGCGGTGCGCGGGTCTTCCTCGTCCCCGGCGAGGTGCTGGGCCTGCCCGAGGACGTCGTCCGGGCCGCGGCGCCGCGGCTGCGCGCCAGCCCGCTGCACGAC
Source organism: Blastococcus sp. SYSU D00669 (assembly GCF_054050715.1). Lineage (NCBI taxonomy): Bacteria > Bacillati > Actinomycetota > Actinomycetes > Geodermatophilales > Geodermatophilaceae > Blastococcus > Blastococcus sp. SYSU D00669. Next base: position 48,131 of record NZ_JBJGZV010000034.1, on the reverse strand, counting down.
CTCGTCCGCCGCCACCTCGAGGAGGTGGCCGCCGCGGCCGACCGCCTCTCCGCCGACCCCGGCGCGGCCGCCCTGGGGACCGCGACGGTGGAGCTGGTGCGGGCGCTGATCGTCTCGGCCGCCGGCGACGGCCGGCGGCTGGCCGCGGTCCGCCACGACTCGCTGCTGGCCCGCGTGCGGGCCTACGTCCGGCAGCGGCTGCACGACCCGGGCCTCACCGTCGAGGCGATCGCAGGCGCGCACAACGTGTCGGTCCGCCGGCTCTACCGCACCTGGGCCGAGGCCGGGCTCAGCCTCGAGCAGTGGATCATCGACCAGCGGCTGGAGGCGGCGCGGACGGCGCTGGTCTCACCGGCGGGGCTGCACCGGACGATCGCCGCCACGGCGCGGGCCTGCGGGTTCAGCGACCCCAGCCACTTCACCCGGCGGTTCCGGCGGGCCTACGGCGTCACCCCGCGCGAGTGGCAGCGGATGGCGACGGAGGACTAAGCGGTCCTCCGGCCGAGAGGGCACTCCGTGCACGGGACACGCGCGGACCCGCCGGAGCGGCGTGCACGGATTGCACTCCCGGCGTCCGGCGAGCACCTCAGCGCAGCCGGTCGAAGGCGACCGCGGCCGCGGCGGCCACCCCGAGGGAGTCGACGCCGTGCCGCATGGGGATCCGCGCCCGGACCCGCGCCGCCCGCTGGGCCTCCGCGGTGAGGCCCGGACCCTCCGCGCCGAGCAGCACCGCCGTGCGCGGGTGCTCGCGCGGGTCGAGCGCGGTCAGGTCGACGGCGTCCGCCGCCGGGGTGAGCGCGACGGTCAGGTAGCCGGCGTCGTGCAGCCGCTCCAGCCCGGCCGGCCAGTCGGGCAGCACGGCGAAGGGCAGCGCGAGCACGTGGCCCATCGACACCCGCACGGAACGGCGGTAGAGCGGGTCGGCGCAGCGCGGGTCGAGCAGCAGCCCGTCGATGCCCAGCGCGACCGCCGACCGGGCGATCGAGCCCAGGTTCTCGGCGTCGTTGAGCGCCTCGAGCACGGCCAGCCGGCGCGGCGCCGCCGGGTCCGGCCCCGCCAGCAGCGCGCCCAGGTCGGCCGGGGGACGACGGTCGGCCGAGGCCAGCACGCCGCGGGTCAGCCGGAAGCCGACGACGTCGCTGAGCAGCCACTTGTCCGCCTCGTAGGCGGGCACGTCGTCGGGCAGGCCGAGCTCGGCCACGCGGCCGGCCACACCGAACACCGCCCGCACGCGGTAGGGCGAGGCGAGCAGCCGCTGCACCGCCGGCACGCCCTCGACGATGACCGGCCCGGTCCCCCGCTGCGTGCCGGGCCGGCGGTCGCCGGCGACCAGGTCGCGGAAGTCGGCGACCCGCGGGTCGGCGGGGTCGGTGATCGGCGTCGGCACGCCGCCGATCCTCCGGCACGCCCTGGCGGCAGGGACCAAGGACTCCGTTGACGCCCGCGGAGAAACTCATCTAGCGTTGAGTTCATCAGCCGTTGAATTCTGCCGGAGGCGTCCATGGACAGCGCCGTCACCGTCACCGACCTCGTCGTCGACCGCGGGGGCCGCCCCGTGCTGAAGGGGCTCTCGTTCGCCGTCCCCACCGGGCAGGTGACGGGGCTGCTCGGCCCGAGCGGCAGCGGCAAGACGACCCTCATGCGCGCCGTCGTCGGCGTGCAGCGCATCCGCTCCGGCGAGGTGACCGTCCTCGGCGAGGCGGCCGGCTCGGCCGGGCTGCGCACCCGCGTCGGCTACGTCACCCAGTCGCCGAGCGTGTACCCCGACCTCACGGTGCGGGAGAACGTCCGCTACTTCGCCGCCCTCTACGGCATGGGCGCCCGCGAGGCCGACGCGGCCGTCCGCGACGTCGGGCTGACCGACGCGGCCGGCCAGCTCGTCCGCGACCTCTCCGGCGGCCAGACGGGCCGCGCCTCGCTGGCCTGCGCGCTCGTCGCCGCCCCCGAACTGCTGGTGCTCGACGAGCCCACGGTGGGGCTCGACCCCGTGCTGCGGGTCGAGCTGTGGGACCAGTTCCACGCCCTCGCCGCGGTCGGGACGACGCTGGTCGTCTCGAGCCACGTCATGGACGAGGCCGGCCGCTGCGACCGGCTGCTGCTGCTGCGCGACGGCGAGCTGCTCGCCGACGCCACGCCGGCCCGGCTGCGCGCCGAGTCCGGCACCGACGACCTCGAAGAGGCCTTCCTGACCCTCGTGCGCGACCGCCTGGAGGTGGGTGTGAGCGGACAGGGGCGCGAGCATCGCAGCGAGGAACGAGCGCGGAGCGGAGCGCCCCGCGGGAGCGGACAGGAGAGCCGGGCGTGAGCACCACCCTGACCCGCTCCGAGGTCCGCCCGGCGCCGTTCTCCCCGCGGCTGACCGGCGTCACCGCCGCCCGCGTGCTGCGCCAGCTGCGGCACGACCACCGCACCATCGCGATGCTGCTGGTGCTGCCCAGCCTGCTGCTCGGCCTGCTCTACCTGCTGTGGAAGGACGTGCCGGCGCTGCCGGGGCAGCCGGGGATCTTCGACCGGGTCGGCCTGACGATGCTCGGGATCTTCCCGTTCGTCGTGATGTTCCTGGTCACCAGCATCGCGATGCTGCGCGAGCGCACCAGCGGCACGCTCGAGCGGCTGCTCACCACCCCGCTCGCCCGGCTCGACCTGCTGCTGGGCTACGGCGCGGCGTTCGGCCTGGTGGCGGCCCTGCAGGCGGCGGTCACGGTCACCGTCGCCACCACGCTGTACGACCTCGACGTCGCCGGCTCGCTGTGGCTGGTGGGGCTCATCGCCGTCGTCGACGCGGTGCTCGGCGTCGCGCTCGGACTGCTGGCCAGCGCCTTCGCGCGCAGCGAGTTCCAGGCGGTGCAGTTCATGCCGATCGTCGTCCTCCCGCAGTTCTTCCTCTGCGGCCTGCTCGTCCCGCGCGCGCAGATGGCCGGGTGGCTGCAGGCGATCAGCGACGTCCTCCCGCTCACCTACGCGGTCGAGGCCCTGCAGGAGGTGGGACGCTCGGCGACGGAGACCGGCACGATGTGGCGGGACGTCCTGATCGTCGCCGGGGCCGCGCTCGTCGCGCTGGCCCTCGCGGCGGCCACCCTGCGGAGGAGGACCAGCTGAGCGCACCGCAGCGCCGCCCGCTCCGGCCCACCGGCCGGCGCCCGGGCAACTCCGGCACGCGGGAGGCGGTCCTGGCCGCCGCCCGCGCGCTGTTCGCGGAGAAGGGCTTCGACGGCGCCACGATCCGCGGCATCGCCGCCGTCGCGGGCGTGGACCCCGCCCTGGTCCACCACTACTTCGGCGGCAAGGACAAGCTCTTCCTCGCCGCGGTCGAGGCGCCGGCCGATCCCGACGAGCTGATCCCCGAGGTGCTCGCCGGCGGCCGCGAGGAGCTGGGCCGCAACCTCCTCACGATGTTCCTCCGGGTCTGGGACGGCCCCGCCCGCGCCGGCGGGCTGGCCCTGGTCCGGTCGGCCGTGGGCAGCGAGTGGACCGCCCGGCTGCTGCGGGAGTTCCTCGTCGCCCGGGTGCTGCGCCGCGTCGTCGGCACGCTGGGCTACTCCCCCGCCGAGCGCGACGCCCGCGGCGCCCTGGTGGGGTCGCAGCTGGTCGGCCTGGTCATGACCCGGTACGTGCTCAAGCTCGAGCCGATCGCGTCGGCGTCGCGGGACTCCCTGGTCGAGGCCTACGCGCCCACGCTGCAGCGCTACCTGACCGGCGACGTCGTCCTCCCGGGGGTGGGTCAGGGGCCTTCTGCGCCCGAAGCCCCCTAAGCTCCCGCCTCGATGAGTGGGCAGGAGGGGTTCCGGTTCACCGAGGACCCGTTGGCCGACCCCGTCTTCCGCGCCGCGGACGCGACGGCGCCCGACGGTCCCGCGGCCGTGTGCCGCGACGTCGTGAAGACCTACCGGACGGCGACGGAGTCGGTGACGGCCCTGGACGGCGTGACGCTGGCGATCCCGCGGGCGCGGGTGACGGTGGTGGTCGGGCCGTCGGGGTCGGGCAAGTCGTCGCTGCTGCGGCTGCTGGCGTGCGTGGACCGGCCCGACTCCGGCGAGGTGCGGGTGGCCGGGCAGCGGGTCGACGCGCTGCGCACCCGGGCCCGCCGCAAGCTGCGGCAACGCCAGGTCTCCTACCTCTTCCAGCGGCCCGGCGAGAACCTGCTGCCCTACCTCGACGCCGCCGGGCAGGTGCGGCTGGCCGCCCAGCTGCGCGGCGCGCGGGTGAGCGACGCCGACGTGCACGCGCTGCTCGACCGCCTCGGCCTGGGCGCCCGCGCCGACCACCGGCCGGCCCAGCTCTCCGGCGGCGAGCAGCAGCGGCTGGCGGTCGCCTGCGGCGTCGTGGGCGACCCCGCGCTCGTGGTGGCCGACGAGCCGACCGCCGAGCTGGACACCGCCGCCGCCGAGCGGGTGCTGGTCGCGATGGAGGAGCTCTCGGCGTCGGGGGTCGGGTTCGTCATCTCCTCGCACGACCCGCGCGTGATGGCCATCGCCGACGGCTTCGTCCGCCTCGACCACGGCCGGGTGGTGGCCGCGTGACCGGTTTCCGGGGCACGGCGCTGCGCAAGAGCTTCCACCGGGGCAGCGAGTCGGTGCACGCGCTCGACGGCGTCGACCTCGGGGTGGCCGGCGGCGAGCTGGTGGCGCTGGTCGGCCCGTCCGGGTCGGGCAAGAGCACGCTGCTGGCCCTGCTGTGCGGCTGGGAGAGCGCCGACTCGGGCACCCTGACCTACGGTGGCGCGCTGGCCGACCGGCCGCCGGCGACGCTGGGCTGGCCGGAGCTGGCGCTGGTGCCGCAGGCGCTGGGCCTGGTGCCCGACCTGTCGCTGGCCGACAACGTCCTCCTGCCCGCGCGGCTGCGCGGCGGGACCGCCGACGCGACCGAGCGGGCCGGGCAGCTGCTGGCCGACTTCGGCATCGCCCACCTGGCCGACCGCTACCCGCACCAGGCGTCGCTCGGCGAGCAGCAGCGGGTCGCGGTCGCCCGGGCGCTGCTGCTGCGCCCCGCCGTCCTGCTCGCCGACGAACCCACCGCCCACCAGGACCGCGGGCACGCCGACGCCCTGCTCGACGCGCTCACCGCCCAGGCCCGCGACGGCTCGGCGGTGCTCGTCGCCACCCACGACGAGATCGCGTGGGCCCGCGCCGACCGGGTGCTGTCGATGCGCGACGGCCGGCTCACCGAGGGGGCGCCGGCATGAGCCGCCCGCCGCTGTGGCGGCTGCCCCCGTGGTCGCGCGCGCCGTGGCTCGGGCTGCGCTCCCCCGCCGCCGTCGTCGCCGTCCTGGTGACGACGGCGATCCTGGCCTGCGCGGTCGCCTCCGCGCCGCTGTTCCTCTCCTCCGCCCGCTCGGCCGCGCTGCAGGAGCAGCTGGCCCCGCAGTGCGCCGAGGCCTCCTGGCCGCAGATCGGCGCGGCCGTCGGCTTCGGCGAGCCGGCCGACGCCGCCGGTGTCGCCGAGTTCGTCGACGGCTACCGCCAGGCCTGGGCCGACCTCGGCCACTCCAGCGAGCGGGTGCTCCTGGTGACGCGGGCGGTCGGCTCGGCGGGCAACTTCCAGAACGGCATGATCGTCCGCGACCCCGCCGGCGAGCGGCTGACGCAGCCGGCGAACGTCATCTGGCGGCCCGACATCACCCAGCACGTCGAGGCCGTCGAGGCCTCCGACGCCCGCGGGGTGTGGCTGCCCGCCTCCTACGCCGAGGCCGCCCGGGCCTCGGTGGGCGACACGATCACCATGGGCAGCCTCGCGGTGCCGGTCGCGGGCATCTACACCGACCTGTTCGAGACCGACCCCGGCGCCTACTGGTGCGACTACGGCGAGCTGTACCTCAACCTCACCTCGGCCAACGTGCCGCCGCCGGCGCTGGTGCTCACCAGCGACGAGGAGACCTTCGACCAGCTGGCCGCGGCCGCGGGCGCGGTGGTCGTGCGCGAGCAGGTGCCGGTGGACGCCGAGACGCTGTCGACGGCCGACGCGCGGCGGTGGATCGAGCGGCAGGACCGCGCGCAGGCGGCCACGCCCTCCGCCGACCCCGAGAACTCGGAGGTCAACCAGGAGCTGCCCGAGGCCCTCGCCCGCGCCGAGACGATCGAGCGCGGGCTGCAGGGCCCGGTGCTGCCGGTCGCGGTGGCCGGCGGGCTGCTGGCGCTGGTGCTGGTCGCGTCGGCGGGCAGCTTCTGGGCCGACCGCCGGGCCAACGAGGTGCGCCTGCTCGCCGCCCGCGGCGTCGGGCCCGGTCCGCTGGCGGGCAAGGCGGCGCTGGAGCTGGGGCTGCCCGCGCTCGCCGGCGCGGCGCTCGGCTGGGGGGTCGCCCGGCTGCTCATCGCCGGCCTGGGCCCGGCCGACGAGCTCGACCCCGCGGCGACCACGACCGCGCTCTGGGCCGGCGTCGCGGCGTTCGTCGTCGGCCTGGCGTGCGCCGCGGTCGTCGCCGGGCTGCGCGCCCGCGGCACCGCCGAGCGCCCGCTGGGGGCCGCGCCGCGCTGGCCGGCGGCCGTGCCGTGGGAGCTGGCGCTGCTGGCCGCCGCCGCCTGGTGCTGGGTGCTGCTGGAGGGCCGCGACGCGATCGTCGCCGACGGCGGCGTCGCGCAGGTCAACGGCCTGCTGGTGGCGTTCCCGCTGCTCGGCCTCGCCGGCGCGGCCGTGCTGCTGACGCGGCTGCTCACCCGGCTGCTCCCCGCGCTGCGCCGGTCCGCGGCCCGCCGCTCCCCCGCCGTCTACCTCGCCGTGAACCGGCTGGCCGCGGCCCGGCTGGCCACCGCCACGCTGCTGGTCGCGGTCACCCTGCCGGTCGCCGTCCTCGGCTACACCGCGACGCTGACCTCCAGCGCCCAGGCGACGCTGGACGCGAAGGTCGGCGTGCAGATCGGCGCGGAGCGCTCCGTCGTCACCGTCACCCGGCTGCCGCGCGACGGCGCCACGTCGGCCGTGGGCACGGTGGTCGACCGGTACAACGGCACCGCCGCGACGCCCGACGGCGAACGGGTCGACGTCCAGGTGCTGGCGGTCGACCCGGCCACGTTCGCCCGCTCCGCCTTCTGGGAGGACAGCTTCGCCGACGCGTCGCTGGACGACCTGGTGGCGGCGCTGTCCGGGCCGGAGGTCGACGGCCGCGTGCCGGTGGTCGCCGCGGGCCTGCCCGAGGGGGACGCCGGCCTGCGGATCGGCACCAGCGAGGTGCCCGCCGAGGTGGTGGACACCGCCCGCGTCCTGCCCGGGCGGCGGGCGGCGGTGCCGCTGCTGCTCGTCTCCGCCGAGCGGCTGCCCGAGATCCCGCGCGCGGCGGGCGCCGACCGCGTCTCGGAGCTGTGGACCGACGCGCCGCGCGCCGAGGCGGTCGACGCCGCGATCGCGGGAGGAGCCATCAGCCCGCGGGTGGTCGAGCCGGACGACGTCTTCACCACCGCCAACTTCCTCGGCATCACGTGGACGTTCGGCTACCTGTCGGCGCTGGCCGTCTTCGTCGGGGTGATCGCCGTCGGCGGGCTGCTGCTCTACCTGGAGGCGCGCAGCCGCACCCGGGTCTCGGGCTACGTGATGGCCCGCCGGCTGGGGCTGTCCGAGGCCGCGCACCTGCGCTCGCTGGTCGTCGAGCTGGGCGGCGTCGCCGTGGCCGGCCTGGTGCTGGGCTCGGCGCTCGCGGCGGTCGCGGTGGCCGTCGTCTACCGGCGGCTCGACGTCGACCTGCTCCGGCCGCCCACGCCGCTGCTCGACGTCCCCTGGCTGGCGGTGGGCCTCACCGGGCTGGCCGCGGTGGTCGTCGCCGTCCTGGCCGCGCTGTACGCCCAGCGGGCCGCCGACCGCGCCGACCCCGCCAGCGTCCTGCGCGAGGACGCCTGAACGACGTGATCATGGCGCCCCGACCAGCGATCTGCCGGTCCGCGCGGTCGGGGGCGCCATGATCGCGGGGGGTCAGCGCGGGCGCGGGGCGCGGGCGAGCTGGCGGCTCTGCGCGACCAGGCGGCCGGTGGAGTCCCAGATGCGGTAGTCCTCGTCGAGCCAGCCGCCGGCGATCTCCGACGCCCGCGCCTCGGCCAGGCACCACCCCGGCGCCGGCAGGGCGCGCACCAGCACCTGCAGCTGCACCGTCGGCGCCCAGCCGTACCGCCCGATGCCCCAGGTGGTGGGCGGCAGGACGTCGGCGAAGAGCACCAGCGAGAACGGGTCGGGCTCGCTGCCGTCGGCCAGCCGCACCCACGCCCGCATGAGCGGCTCCCCCGAGGGCCGGCCCTGCGCCCAGCCCGCGGTGGCCGGGTCCAGCCGGGTGAGCACCCGCTGGCGCAGGCCCACCTCCAGCGTCGGCCGGCCGGCGATGGCCATGAAGGCGTCGTGCGGCAGGCACTCCTCGGCCGGCGGGACGTCCGGCGGCGCGTCGGCGTGGTCGGGCTCGTCGTCGCCGAGGGTCGCCGTCGTCGCCTGGACGGCGAGGGTCGGCCCGTCGGCGGTGGCCAGGACGACGGTGGAGTGCGCCAGCGTGCGCCCGGCCGGACCCGGCGTGACGGTGAGCGACGCCGGCCCCGGACCGGTGGCGCGCAGGTAGCTGGCCGCCAGCGCCACCGGGTGCGGGTGCGGGCTGTCGAGCACCGCCGCCCGCGCCGCTGTCGCCAGCAGGTAGCCGCCGTTGAGGATGCCGCCGCCCACGTCCCACCCCGGGTCGAGCTGCGCCACCAGCCCGCCGCCCTCGGCGCGGGTCACGGTCGTGGCGGCGTCGAAGTCGCTCTGCGGCACGTCGACCAGGGTGCCAGGGTGGGCGGCATGCGTTACACGCACCTGGGCCGCAGCGGCCTGTCGGTCTCCCGGCTGTGCCTGGGCACCATGAACTTCGGCTGGCAGACCGCCGAGGAGGACAGCCACGCCATCATGGACCGGGCCCTGCAGGAGGGGATCAACTTCTTCGACACGGCCAACGTCTACGGCTTCTCCGAGGGCAAGGGCCGCACCGAGGAGGTGCTCGGCACCTGGTTCGCCCAGGGCGGCGAGCGCCGGGAGAAGACCGTGCTGGCCACCAAGGTGTACGGCTCGATGAGCGACTGGCCGAACGACACCTTCCTGTCGGCCCGCAACATCACCCGCGCCTGCGAGGCGTCGCTGCGCCGGCTGCAGACCGACTGGATCGACCTCTACCAGTTCCACCACGTCGACCTGCGCACGCCGTGGGAGGAGATCTGGCAGGCCTGCGAGACGCTCGTCGCCCAGGGCAAGGTGCTCTACGTCGGCTCGTCCAACCACGCCGGCTGGCAGCTCGCCGCGGCCAACGAGGCCGCCGCCCGCCGGCACTTCCAGGGCCTGGTCAGCGAGCAGTCCATCTACAACCTGCTCACCCGGCAGATCGAGCTCGAGGTGATCCCCGCCGCCCAGCACTACGGGGTGGGCATCATCCCGTGGAGCCCCTTGCACGGCGGCCTGCTCGCCGGGGCGCTGGAGAAGTCGGAGGGCCAGCGCCGCCACGAGGGCCGCGCCAAGCAGGACCTCGAGGAGAACCGCGCCGCGCTCGAGCAGTACGAGCAGCTCTGCCGGGAGCTCGGCGAGAGCCCGGCCGACGTCGGCCTGGCCTGGTTGCTGCACCAGCCGGCGGTGACCGCGCCGATCGTCGGCCCGCGCACGATGGCGCACCTGGAGGGCTCGCTGCACGCCCTCGACGTCGTCCTGGACGACGACGCGCTCGTGCGGCTCGACGAGATCTTCCCCGGCTACAAGCCCGCCCCCGTGGACTACGCCTGGTGACTTCCGCTTTCGGCGCCGAAAGCGGGGGTCAGCCCACCGGCCAGGTGGCGACGGTCTCGTAGCGGGGTGCGGGGCCGAGGTGGCTGCGCAGCAGGAGCACCTCGGTCACCGGCCACGCCGGCCCCTCGTACCCGGCCAGCCGGTCGGTCAGCGAGCCGTCGGCCGGCCGGCCCGGCCGCCAGCGGCCGAGGGTCAGGTGCGGCTTGTAGGGCCGCTCCTCGACCGCCAGCCGCAGCGACCGGGCCACACCGGCCAGCCGTCCGGCCAGCGCGGTCAGCGCCGGGACGTCGCCGTCCAGCCCGGCCCAGGCCACCTGCGGACGGCGTCGCGTGCCGAACCGCCCGCCCCCGGCCAGCCGCAACGTCATCGCGGGCGCGCAGGCGACCGCGCCCCCCGCCGCCTCGACGAGCGCGGGCACCTTGCGGGCCGGCACGTCGCCCAGGAACAGCAGGGTGAGGTGCCAGCGCTCCGGCGCGGTCCACCGCGGCTCCCCCGGCGCGCCGCGCAACGGCTCGAGGGCGGCCACGAGGTGGGCGCGTGCCTCCGGGGAGGGGTCGACGGCGAAGAAGAGCCGGGGGTCGGCGGAGGTCAGCCCCGCACCACCAGACCGGCACCCTCCAGGGCGGCCAGCAGGCGCAGCCGCTCGATGTCGCGGGCCATGCCGACCGGGGTGTCCGGCAGCGTGTGCGGCACCTCCAGCGCCTCGGCCGCCTCGGTCAGCACCGCGTCGTAGGCCGACCAGAGCGCGCGCCAGCGCACCAGCGGCGCGCCGGCCGGCACGAGGGCGAGCTGCCGCGAGAGGCGGCGCAGGTCGGCCGCGACCACCTGCAGCGGACGGCGCGTCGGCTGCGGCGTGCGCTGCGCCCGGTTGCCGCGCACCACGTACCGACGACGACGGCGCTCGGGGCGCTCCCGGCGGCCGCGGAAGACGTAGCGGTCGAGCAGCGGGAGTTCGAACCAGAACAGCACGAGGAGCGCGACGACCCCGAGGGGCAGGAGGACGGCGGACACGGTCGCTCCCCGGTACGGCTCGAGAGACTTGCGGGACACGGTACTCCGCCCACCCCCGGCGCGGGGGTGGACAGCGGCGGCCGCGGAGCGCTGGGATGCGCCGCATGAGCACCCGCACCAGCCCGTGGCCGGCCGGCATGCCGTGCTGGGCAGACCTCACCGTGCCCGACGTCCCGGCCGCCACCGCGTTCTACGGCGCCGTCCTCGGGTGGTCGTTCGACGAGCCGTCCGCGGAGTTCGGCGGGTACGTGATCGGCCAGGTCGGGGGCGCCGCCGCCGCGGGCGTCGGACCGCAGCAGCAGCCCGGGGTCCCGCCCGCCTGGACGCTGTACCTGGCCAGCGACGACGTCGACGCGACCGCCGCCGCGATCACGGCCGCCGGCGGCACCCTGCTGCTCCCGCCGGGCGACGTCGGACCGCTCGGGCGGCTGTGCGTGGCGGCCGACCCCTCCGGCGCGGTCTTCGGCGTGTGGGAGCACGGGACGCACATCGGCGCCGGCGTCGTGAACGAGCCCGGCGCGCTGAGCTGGGACGACCTGCGCTCCACCGACCCCACCGCGGCGACCGCCTTCTACGCCACCGTCTTCGGTTGGACGACGCAGCCGCTGGAGATGGCCGGCCCGGACTACGCCCTGTTCCACCGGCCGGGCGACCCGGCGCCGATGGGCGGCATCGGCGGCATGATGGGCGCTCCCGAGGGGACGCCGTCGCACTGGCTGGTGTACTTCGGCGACGCCGACGCCGCGGTCGCCTCGGCGGAGCGGGCCGGCGGCGCCGTCCTGGCCCGGCCCTTCGACACGCCGTACGGGCGGATGGCGGCGCTCGCCGATCCCGCAGGCGCCGCCTTCTGGATCGCGCGGACCGACGCCGCGCAGATGCCCGACCGGGGTGGGTGAGCGCTCAGCCGCCGCCGGTGGCGGCCTCCTCCGCGGCCCGCAGCGGCGGGGACGCCACGGCCGCGGCGCCCCGCGGCGGGCTCACGTGGAGCTGCAGGCTCGGCGGGGCGACGTGCGCCTCCAGCCGGACCCGGCGGCCGCGGGCGAGGTGCAGGCCGGCCGCGGCGCCCGCCACGGCCACGACGACCCCGCCGACGACCAGGCCCCACGGGGCGCCCAGGTGCTCGGCGATCCAGCCGATCAGCGGCGCCCCGACCGGGGTGCCGCCCATGAAGCACATGAAGTACAGCGCCATGACGCGGCCGCGCACCGCCGGGTCGGCGCCCAGTTGCACGTAGCTGTTCGCCGCCACGCTGAACACCAGCGCCGAGGCACCGGTGGGCACGAGCAGGGCGGCGAACGACGCGTAGGTCGGCATCAGGCCCGAGACGACGGTGAGCAGGCCGAAGACGATCGAGGAGATCACCAGGAACCGCTGCCGCGGGCGGGTGCTGCGCCGGGTGGACAGCAGCGCCCCCGACAGCGACCCGACGGCGAACGCGGTGGACAGCAGGCCGAAGTCCTGCGCGCCGAGCCCGAACTGCTCGCGGGCCATGAGCGCGATGGTGACCTGGTAGTTGAAGCCGAAGGTGCCGACGACGAACACCAGGGCCATGGCCAGCACGAGGTCGCGGTGCGCCGCGGTGTAGCGCAGTCCCTCCCGCAGCTGCCCCTTCGCGCGCCCGGTCGGCGTGCTGCGGCGCAGCTCCCCGCCGCGCATGACCACCAGGGCGGCGATGGTGAACGCGAAGCTCGCCGCGTTGACGAAGAACGCCGGCGCGGTGTCGCCGCCGGACGCGCCGATGAGCACGCCGGCCACCGCCGGGCCGACGAGCCGGGCGCCGTTGAAGATCGTGGAGTTGAGGCTGACCGCGTTGGGCAGCAGCTCCGGGCCCACCATCTCGGACACGAACGCCTGGCGGACGGGTGCGTCGATCGCCGAGACGGCGCCGAGCAGCAGGGCCAGGACGAAGACGTGCCACAGCGCGATGCCGTCGGTGGCGACCAGCAGGCCGAGCGCGAGCGCCAGCACGCCCATGAGGGCCTGCGTCACCAGCAGCACCCGGCGCTTGTCGTAGCGGTCGCCGAGCACCCCGCCGTACATGCTCAGCAGCAGCGACGGGCCGAACTGGAGGGCGGTGACCAGGCCGAGCGCGATGCCGCTGTCGCCGGAGAGCTGCAGCACCAGCCAGTCCTGGCCGATGCGCTGCATCCAGGTGCCGGTGTTGCTGACCAGGTTCGCCGAGGCGAACAGCCGGTAGTTGCGGACCCGGAGGGAGCGGAACATCCCGGTCCCCCGCCCGCGCGGTCGGTCAGCGCTCGTCCACCTCACCCACTGGCCAGCTTGTCCATGATCACCGCGGCCTCGCGCAGCACGTCCCGCTCCTCGGCGGTCAGCTGCTGCAGCTGCCCGGACAGCCACGCCTCGCGGGCCCGCGCCTCGCTCGCGAGCAGCTCGTCGGCCGCCGGGGTGAGCCCGATGACGACCTGGCGGCCGTCGGTGGGGTGCGGCGTCCGGGTGACCAGGCCCATACCCTCCAGCGCCACGACGACACGGGTCATGGACGGCGGCTGCACGCGCTCGTGCGCGGCGAGCTCGCCCGGGCTCATCGGCCCGTGCCGCTTGAGGGTGGAGAGCGCGGCCAGGTGGGTGAGCGTGACCGACGTGTCGACGCGCTGGTTGCGCAGCCGCCGGGAGAACCGCATGACGGCCAGCCGCAGGTCGTGGGCGAGCGCTGCGGTGTCCAGCGTCGTCCGACTCACGGTCTTTAGCCTAACTCAGGAAAGTCCGAAGAGCTGCTGCAGCGGTTCGAGGGCGAAGTAGACCAGGAACAGCGCCGCGATCACCCACATCAGCGGGTGCACGTCGCGCCGCCGGCCGACGGCGACGCGCAGCAGCACGTAGCTGATGACGCCGGCGCCGATGCCGTTGGTGATCGAGTACGTGAACGGCATCAGGGCGATCGTGAGGAACGCCGGGATGACCAGGGAGAGGTCGTCCCAGACCAGGTGCCGCAGCTGGCTGATCATCAGCGCGCCGACGACGACCAGCGCCGGCGCGGCGGCCTCGGAGGGGACGACCTGCACGAGCGGGCTGAAGAACGTGGCGATGAGGAACAGCACGCCGGTCGCGATGCTGGCCAGCCCCGTGCGGGCGCCGTCGGCGACGCCCGAGGCGCTCTCGATGTACGTCGTGTTGGACGAGACGCTGGCCGCGCCGCCGGCCGCGGCGGCGAGCGAGTCGACCAGCAGGACCGGCTGCGACTTGGGCAGGTTGCGGTCCTCGTCGAGCAGGTTGCCCTCGGCGCCCACGGCGGTGACGGTGCCGACGGTGTCGAAGAAGTCGGCGATCATGATCGAGAAGACGATCAGCAGCGCGGCGATGACGCCGATGCGCTCGAACCCGCCGAAGAGCGAGAACTGGCCGATCAGGGACAGGTCGGGGGTGCCGACCACCTGGTCGGGCAGCTCGGGCACCTGCAGCGCCCAGCCGCGGTCGTTGACGGCGCCGTCCTCGCCGAAGCGCGGCCCGATCCCGGCGACGGCCTCGATGACGATCGCCAGCACGGTCGCCACCACGATGCCGATCAGCAGCGCGCCCTTGACGCGGCGGACGACGAGGACGGCGGTGAGCAGCAGGCCGACGACGAAGACCAGCAGCGGCCAGCCGGCGAGCTGGCCGTTGATGCCGAAGCTGATCAGCGGGTTGCCGGGGCGGATGACGCCCGCGTCGGCCAGCCCGATGATCGTCAGGAAGAAGCCGATGCCGACCGCGATCGCCGTCTTGAGCTGCGCGGGGATGGCCTCGAAGACGGCCTTCCGGAACCCGGTGAGCACCAGCACGGTGATCAGCAGGCCCTCGAGGACGACCAGGCCCATGATCTCGGGCCAGGTGAGCTGGGTCGCCGCGTAGACCGCGACGACGGCGTTGATCCCCAGGCCCGTGGCGAGCGCGAAGGGGTACCGGCCGACGACGCCCATGAGGATCGTCATCACGCCGGCGACGAGCGCCGTGACCGCGGCGACCGCCCCGAACGGCAGCGTGTTCCCGTTCACGTCGGCGCCGGACAGGATGATCGGGTTGAGCACCACGATGTAGGCCATCGTGAAGAAGGTCGTCAGCCCGCCCCGCAGCTCGCGGCCCACGGTGGAGCGGCGCGCGCTGATCTCGAAGAAGCGGTCGAGCCCGTTCTTCGGCCTGGCCCGTGGGCCCTCGCTGCGCCGCGGCGCCCTCGCCGTCCCGGCGACGACGTCCGCGGGGGTGCCCTCGTCGGCGTTCGAGGCGCTGGCACCCCGGGTCGGGCGGGACTTCTCGGCCATGGACGTACTCCTGGAGGCTGGGGACGAGCGGCGACAGCGTGCCACACGGGCCGCCCCCTGCCGCGCACGCCGGCCCGGAGGGCCTAGGGTGCGCCCGTGTCCGGTCCCCAGAAGCAGGCCCCGCCGCCGCTCCGGGTCGACACGGTCCGCGTGGTGCTCGCCGGGACGGCGCTGTGGGCGCTGGCGCTCGTCGTGCTGCTGCTGCTCGGCGACCGGGTCGACCGCATGTGGACCTGGACCTGCATCGCCGGCATCGGCCTGGCCTTCATCGGCCTCGGCATCATGCGCTGGCAGGGCCAGTGGGGGCGCAGGGACTGAGCGCTCGGCGCAGCTGGGGGACGGCACCCGGCCGCGGTGCCGGCCGGTGGGCCGACGGTGTCACAGCACGTCGAAGTCGGCGGTGTCGTAGCGGGCGCTGGTGACGACCTCGGTCACGTCGACCGGGACGAGCGTGGCCTGGCTGTGCGCGCCGCAGCCGTAGTCGACGGTGACGACGCGGCCGTCGGCCGGCGAGTAGGCGTTGCCGCAGGCGCCGAGCCGGCCGCGCAGGGAGCCCGCGAGCGGGAGCCAGAAGCCGCAGGTGCCGCACGGTCCGGGCGCGTGCCGCGCCATCGGTGACCGCGGCCCGAAGTCGCCGGCCGCCCAGCGCGACGCCGCCTCGCTGCGGCCCTCGGCGGACATGACCCGCTCCCGCCCCAGCCCGAGCTCGGCCGCCACCGCCTGGGCCTCGGGGTCGGCGGCGGCGTCGTCCTCCACGGCGTAGGCGGGCACGAGGCGCGGGTCGTCCTCGGTGGAGGGCAGCACGTCGCCGACGGAGAGGTCGCCGGGGCGCAGCCGCTCGTGCCACGGCACCCACGCCGGGGCGAGCAGGGCGGAGTCGCCGGGCAGCAGCACGACCTCGTCGACGGTCACCTCGGGCGAGCCGGGGACCCGGGCGAGGGTGACGGCCCAGTGCCACCCGGCGTAGCCGGGCAGCCGGCTGGCGAAGGAGTGGGTGACGACCTCGCCCAGCAGCTCGGGGTCGCCGGGGTCGGGCGTCTCCCGGACGGCGCCGAGGTGCTCCCCCACCAGCTGCGGGTCGCCGGCGGTCTCGGCGGCCACGCTGCGGGCGCGCTCGACCGCGGTCAGCAGCACGTCCTCGGCGGAGGAGTCGGTCGGGGAGGAGTCGGGCACGCAGCCATTGTCCCTGACGCGCCCCGGGGATCGTCGTCCGACGCCTCGGCCGGTCGCGGTGGGGGATCACCGCCGGGGCCCGGCGTCGTGGGGCACGATGGGAACGTGCCCTCGAACCGCCCCTCCGGCCCGCGTCGGCGCGGCGGCCTGCGCCGACGCGACGAGGGCGAGCCGGTGGAGCGGATGGACACCACGCCGCTGCCGCTGCCGCAGTGGGCGACCCAGCAGGGACCGCCCGCCGGGTGGGCGGGCGACGGATCGGTCCCGGCCGGTCCCCCGCCCGGTCCCCCGGGCTACGGGTACCCGCCCCCGGGCTACGGGTACCCGCCCCCGGGCTACGCGGCCGGCCCGCCCCCGGGCTACGCGGCGGGCCCACCTCCCGCACACGTCGCCGGACCGCCGCCGGACGCTTACGCGGCCGGCGGGTTCGGGGGCGCTCCCCCGCCGTCGCCGACGGTGCCCGACGCCGCGCTCCCGCCGCCGCCCCGCGCGACGGTCACCCGCGTCGCCGCCGCCCGCACCAGGGAGCTGACCGGCGCGGCCGTGCGCCGGGTGCAGGCGGCCAGCCGGGCCGACGGCGCCGCCGAGAGCGGGCTCACCCAGCTGCTGTGGGTCAACGCCCTGCACATGGCCGGCGACGCGATGATCGCCGTCTCCCTGGCCGGCACCCTGTTCTTCGCCGCGACCACCGATGCGCAGCGCGGCAACGTCGCGCTCTACCTGCTGGTGACGATGGCGCCGTTCGCCGTCCTGGCCCCGGTCATCGGCCCGGTGCTCGACCGGCTGCAGACCGGGCGCCGGTGGGCGATCGCGGCGAGCGCGCTGGGCCGCGCGCTGCTGGCGCTGGTCATGGCCCGGCACTTCGACGACTTCTGGCTCTACCCGGCGGCGCTCGGCGTCCTCGTGCTGTCCAAGGCGCACAACGTGCTGCGCGCGGCCGTGGTCCCCCGGGTGCTGCCGGCGCAGATGTCGCTCACCTCGGCCAACGCCCGCCAGTCGGTGTTCGGGCTGGTCACGGCCGGTGTCTTCGGCGGCATCGCGGCCGGCCTCGCGCACCTGTTCGGGTTCGAGATCGAGCTGTGGGTCACCGCGGTCGTCTTCGCGGTGGGCTGCGTGCTCGCCTTCCGGCTGCCCAAGCACGTCGACGTCCCCACCGGCGAGCAGCAGGCCGACGTCCTCACCACCGGGCCGGTCACCCCCGGCCGGCGCAAGCGCCCCGTCAGCCCGCACGTCGTGCTCGGGCTGCGCGCCAACGCGGCGCTGCGGTTCCTCGGCGGGTTCCTCACGATCTTCTCGGCGTTCCTCGTCCAGGGCACCGTCGACGGCGGCTGGCCGGCGACGCTGGCCCTCGGCGGGATCGCCGCGGCGGCCGGCGCGGGCAGCGTCCTGGGCACCGGCATCGGCTCGCGGCTGCACGCGGTCGACCCCGACCGGCTGGTGCTCATCTCCGCCGGCATCGCCGCCGCCGTCACCGCGGTCGCCGCCTTCTTCTTCACCCTGCCGATGGCCGCCCTCGTCGCCGGCGTCGCCGCGGTGACCAACGCCCTCGGCAAGGTCGCGCTCGACGCGATCATCCAGCGCGAGGTGCCCGAGTCGCTGCGCGCGTCGGCCTTCGCCCGCTCCGAGACCTGGCTGCAGCTGTCCTGGGTGTTCGGCGGGGCGATCGGCATCGCGCTCCCGCCGATCGGCTGGCTCGGCTTCACCGTCGCGGCGGCCCTGCTGGTGATCGCGGTCGGGCTGCTGCTGTGGACCCTGCAGCGGGGCCGCTCGGCGCGGCAGCCGGTGTCCCCCGAGGCCGCCACCACGCCCCTGGGCGAGCAGTGGAGCTGAGGCGCACCACGGCGGCCGGCACCCTGCTCCTCGCACTGCTCGCCGGCTGCGGATCCGACGAGGCCGCAGCGCCGCCCGGCGTCAGCGTGGCCGTCGGCGGCCAGGAGGTCGACCTGCGGCCGACCCAGTACTGCCAGGACGGCGACGGCCAGCGCTACGCCGACGTCGTCCCGCCGATCATCGAGGTCGCCCCCGACGCCCGGATCACCCTCACCGTGCCCGACGACGTCGCCGAGCAGGGCTGGGCCGTGCAGGTCTTCGACGAGCAGCTCCAGGAGAAGCTCGGCGAGGTGGCCGTCGACGAGGGCGAGGCCGTCTTCGACGAGATCACCAGCTCCGACGTCGTCCCCGCCGCGTTCTACCTGGTGGTCGTGGAGGACAAGGGCGGGCCGTGCGGGGCGTTCTCGGGCGCCTGGCCGGTCGGCTTCATCCGCGCCGGCGGCGAGGCGGCCGGCAGCACCAGCGCCCCCGCCGGCTGACGGGAGCTCAGGACTCCAGGTCGGTCGCGACCGCCCGCAGCACCGCCGCGACCTTGCGCGACTCGGCGCGGTCGGGGTGGCGGCCCCGGCGCAGGCTGTTCGAGACGTCGTCGAGGAGCTTGATCAGGTCCTCGATGATCGGCACCAGCTCGTCGGGCTTCTTGCGGGACGCCGCCGCGTGCGTCGCGGCGACCGACGGCAGCGGGTCGAGGACGCGCACCTGCAGCGCCTGGTCGCCCCGCCGTCCGGCGACGATGCCGAACTCGACCCGCTGGCCGGGCTTCAGCTCGGTGGTGCCCGTCGGCAGGGCGTCCTTGTGCACGAAGACGTCCGGCCCGTCCTCACGGGAGAGGAAGCCGAACCCCTTGTCGGGGTTGAACCACTTGACTCTTCCGGTGGGCACGGTGGGATCCCTCGGTCACTCGCTGGCGGTCCGGCCCGGGGGGCCGGCGGACGGCGCTCCTCGGCCGCAGCCACCAGGTTAGTCGCCGCGTCCGCGCGCCCGGCCGCCGCGCCCGCCGCCTCCCCGTCGCGGGCCGCGCGCTAGGACCACCGGGCCTGGTCGACCGCCGCCTGCTCGCGGTCGGCCGCGGCCGCGAGGCGGTCGTCGTGCGCGGCGGCCCGGTCCTCGGCCGCGGCCCGCCGGTCGCGCTCCGCGGCTGCGCGGTCGGCGGCGTCGGCGGCCCGGTCGGCGAGGGCCCGCCGGTGGTCGTCGTCCGCCTGCTCCCGCACGGTCGCCCGCACCTCCCGGTCGATGGCCGCCTGCTCGGTCTCGGCGTCCGGGTCGACCGGCGCCTGCTCCGCCGCGGACGCGCTGTCCCGTGCCCGGCGGAGGCGTTCCTCGGCGGCGTCGTGGCGCTGCTCGGCGTCCTGGTCGCGCTGCTCGGCCTCGCGGTCCCGCCGGTCCGCCGCCTGGTCGCGCACCCAGCCGGCCTGGTGGTCGATCGGCACCGTGCCTCCGTTCGAGTCCCCGGCCGCGCAGGGGCTGCGGCACGGGGCAGCCCCTCCGGGCCGTGTGCTCGAACCGTCAGGGCCTGACCGGCGTCCGGACGCCGGCTGGCGCGAACGCTACTCCGCGTCGCCGGGCTCGATGATCCCCAGCCGCTCCAGCAGGACGAGGAAGACGACGGCGAAGTCGTTCTCGGTGACCCCGCGGCGGACGGCGTCCCAGTCGACCTGCTCGCGCATGGCGCGGGCGACCGGGATGATCCGGCCGAAGTCGCAGTAGTGCTCGTCGAGCGCCATCAGCTTGGTGGTGAGGATGTCGGTGGCCGCGAGCACCGGCATGTGCACCGACAGCACGGACAGCTCCTCGGCCCGGTCGATGAGGTCTGTCTCGACCGGGTGGCCGCACGTGCGCCAGAGGACGTCGACGAAGGCGTGCTCGCCGACCACCTTGGTGAGCCAGTCCTCCGCCGGCGGGACGACGTTCAGACCGGCGTCGGCCAGCGCCTTGGCCGCGCGCTCGGAGTCGACCTCGGGCACGAGGAAGTCGGCGTCGTGGTCGGGCTCCGGGGCGCCGCGCACCCAGGCGGCGTACCCGCCGCACAGCGCGAAGGGGACGCCCTCCTGCTTGAGCGCGACGGCCGTTCGCTTGAGAAGGTCGCGGATCTCGTCCCGCTCCGATGGCTCCACAGCAGACCTGCTACCCGCTCTCCCCCACTGCACGCACCGTGTTCCCCGACGCCGATCCGGGGAACTGCCGAGTCGTGCGCATCGCGACCTTCAACATCCTGCACGGGCGCTCCTTGGAGGACGGGCAGGTCGACTGCGACCGCCTCGCCGACGCGGTCAAGACCCTCGACGCCGACGTGCTCGGCCTCCAGGAGGTCGACCGCGACCAGCCCCGCTCGCTGAACGCCGACCTCACCGCGGTCGCGGCCGAGGCGATGGGCGCCGTCGACTCGCAGTTCGTGGCCGCCCTGTCGGGCACGCCCGGCGGCATCTGGACCGCCGCGACCGGCGACGAGCAGCCGGGGTCGGCGAGCTACGGCATCGCCCTGCTGTCCCGGCTGCCGGTGGTGTCGTGGCGGGTGGTGCGGCTGCCGGCGCTGCGCGCCCGCGTGCCCATGTGGTTCAAGGGACGGCGCCGCCCGATCATGGTCAGCGACGAGCCCCGGGTGGCGGTCGCCGCCGTCCTGGAGGGGCCGCGGGGGCAGCTCACGGTGGCCAACACCCACCTGTCGTTCATGCCGGGCTGGAACGCGCTGCAGCTGCGCCGGCTGGTGCGGTCGCTGGAGGGCACCCGCGAGCCGCTGGTCGTGATCGGCGACCTCAACATGGAGCAGCGGCAGGCCGCGGCGGTCAGCGGGATGCGCCCGATCGCGACGGCGGACACCTTCCCGGCGGACGGTCCGCGCCGCCAGCTCGACCACGTCCTGGTGCGCGGACCGGGGCGGGGGAACGGCCCCGCCACCGCGCTGCGGCTGCCCCTGTCGGACCACCGTGCGCTGGTCGTGGATGTCGACGCCGGGTAACAGGCACCGGTCGCGCCGCCCGGCCGCGGGGTGGATCATGACGGCATGGCCCGATGGTTCAGCCTGGCAGCCGCCGCGGTCCGCCTCATCGGCGGTGTCATCGGGGCGGTGATCCTCGTGCACGCCGTGTTCGTGCTGTTCGGGGCGAACCCGGCCAACACGCTGGTGCAGTTCACGACGGACTGGCGGGACAACTTCGGCTGGTTCACCGAGGACCTGTTCACCACGACCGACCCGAAGTTCGGCGAGGCGATCAACGACGCGCTGGCCGCGCTGATCTACGTGGTCCTGGGCAACCTGGTCTCGAAGCTGATCGTCCGGCTGGCCCCCGCGCAGAAGCCCGCCAAGTCGTCGTCCTGACGTGCTCCATCGCGATCGGGCACGGGTGCTCGATCGCGATGGAGCACCGGTTCAGGCGTTCCTGACCGCTGCCGCCGACTGCAGGCCGAGCTCCTCGACCGACACCTGCCGCATCTCGACCTTGCGGATCTTGCCGGTGACCGTCATCGGGAACTCCTCGACGATCTTGACGTAGCGCGGGATCTTGTAGTGGGCCAGCTTGCCGCTGCAGAACTCGCGCAGGCCCTCGGCGGTGAGCGGCTCGGCCCCCGGGCGCAGCCGCACCCAGGCCATCAGCTCCTCGCCGTAGCGCTCGTCGGGGACGCCGATCACCTGGGCGTCGACGACGTCGGGGTGGGTGTAGAGGAACTCCTCGATCTCCCGCGGGTACACGTTCTCCCCGCCGCGGATGACCATGTCCTTGATCCGGCCGACGATGTTGAGGTAGCCCTCGGCGTCCATGGTCGCCAGGTCACCGGTGTGCATCCAGCGGGCGGCGTCGACGACCTCGGCCGTCTTCTCCGGCTCGTTCCAGTAGCCGAGCATCACCGAGTAGCCGCGGGTGCAGAACTCCCCCGGCGTCCCGCGCGGCACGGTCAGCCCGGTCTCGGGGTCGACGACCTTCACCTCGAGGTGCGGGTGCACCCGCCCGACGGTGGAGGTGCGCCGGTCGAGGTCGTCGTCGGCGCCGGTCTGCGTCGAGACCGGCGAGGTCTCGGTCATCCCGTAGCAGATGGTCACCTCGGCCATGCCCATCTCGTCGACCACCCGCTTCATCACCTCGACCGGGCACGGCGAGCCGGCCATGATCCCGGTCCGCAGGCTGGAGAGGTCGTAGTCGGCGAAGTTCGGCAGCCCGAGCTCGGCGATGAACATGGTGGGGACGCCGTACAGCGAGGTGCACCGCTCGTCCTGGACGGCCTGCAGGGTGAGCGCGGGGTCGAAGCCGGGCGCGGGGATGACCATCGTGGCGCCGTGGCTGGTGGCGCCCAGGTTGCCCATGCCCATGCCGAAGCAGTGGTAGTAGGGCACCGGGATGCACACCCGGTCGGCCTCGGTGTAGCCGCAGCCCTCGCCCACGAAGAAGCCGTTGTTGAGCAGGTTGTGGTGGGTGAGCGTGGCGCCCTTGGGGAAGCCCGTCGTCCCCGACGTGTACTGGATGTTGATCGGGTCGTCGGCCGACAGCTGCTCCTCGCGGCGGGCCAGCAGCGACCGGTCGGCGGCGCGGCCGGTCGCCATGAGCCGCTCCCACTCCGGGTCGCCGAGGAAGACGACCTCGCGCAGGTCGGGGGTGTCGCCGCGGACCTCGGCCACCATCGCGCGGTAGTCGCTGGTCTTGAACGACGGCGCGCTGACCAGCACCGAGATGCCGGCCTGCTCGAGCACGTAGGCCAGCTCGTGCGTGCGGTAGGCCGGGTTGATGTTGACCAGGATCGCCCCGAGCTTGGCGGTGCCGTACTGGACGAACACCCACTCGGCGCAGTTGGGCGCCCAGATGCCGACCCGGTCGCCCTTGCCCACGCCGAGCGCGTCCAGGCCGAGGGCGCACGCGTCGACCTCGGCGACCAGCTCGGGATAGGTCCAGCGCCGGCCGGTGGCGCACTCCACCAGCGCTTCGTGGTCGCCCACCCGCGCTGCCGTCCGGTCGAGGTTGGCCCCGATGGTGTCCCCGAGCAGGGGGACCGTGGAGGTCCCGCTCGAGTAGGACGGCAACGCGGGTGCGGTCATGGCTTCTCCCCTATTCCCCTGCCATCAGTCCGGCGCGGTTGGGCTTGTCGGTCGGGTGCGCGTAGCGGAGGGCGCTCGGCGGCAGCGGGAAGCTGTGGTCCTCGCCGAAGGGGGACAGCGGGCCGGCCGACTCGGCCGTGAACTCGCTGACCGGCGGACCACCGTCGGCGGTGTGCTCCCAGGTGGGCTCCACCAGCTCGGGGTTGCGGGCCTTCCTCGCCACGTTCTCCTCCATGTGTCCGGCGCCCCTCGGGCGGTGCGCGCTCGGGCACATCTTCCCGCGCAGCGCACCACAACCGCAGGAGGGACCGGTAGTCCCCTGCAACATCCGTGTAACGCTGCCCGCTCCCGAGCGCCGGATCCCGCCTTGCGACGGCGACGTAGCGTGGAGCGGATGTCCACGGAAGGCCCCGCCACGCTCGCCGCGTGGCTGCGCACCCGCAGCGACGACCAGCTCGCGGCCCTGCTCGCGGCCCGGCCCGACGTCGCCCGTCCCGCGCCCAGCGACGTCGTGGCCCTGGCCAGCCGCCTCGCCGTCCCGGTGTCGGTCGACCGCGCGCTCGACGAGCTGGACGCCGCCACCCTGCAGGTGCTCGACGTCGTCCTGCTGGCCCCGACCGACGGCGTGCCCGCCGGCGAGCTGCCCGCCCGGCTGCCCGAGGTCCCCGACGGCGTGCTCGAGTCCGGCGTCCGCGCGCTCACCGACCGCGCCCTGCTGTGGGGGGACGACGTCCTGCGCGCACCGGAGCCGGTGCGCCGGGCGGTCCGGCACCCGGCGGGCCTGGGCCGGCCGGCGGCCGACATCCGGCTGACGCTGCCCGCGGACCTGCCGGAGGTGCTGGCCGGGCTGCCGGCCGATGAGCTGGCCGTGCTCGAGCGGCTGGCCGGCGACCGCCCCGTGGGCCACCTGCCCGACACCCCGGGCGACGGCCAGGTCACCCCGGCCCGGCGGCTGCTGCAGAAGGGCCTGCTGGCGCGGATCGACGCGCTCAACGTCGAGCTGCCGCGGGAGATCGGCCTGGCCCTGCGCGGGGCGCTGCCGTACGGGCCGCCGCGGCTGCGGCCCGAGCCCGCGGCCACGACCCGCGACGTCGCCGTCGTCGACCGGCAGGCCGCGGGGGCGGCGCTGGAGACGATCGGCCGGATCGGCGAGCTGCTGACCGCCCTGGAGGAGGAGCCGGCCGGGCTGCTGCGCAGCGGCGGCATCGGCGTGCGCGACCAGAAGCGGCTGGCCCGGGTGCTCAAGGCGGGCGAGCCCGACGCGGGGTGGCTGCTGGAGCTGGCGCACGCGGCCGGGCTGCTCGACGTCGGTGGTCCGCACCGCGACGAGTGGCTGCCCACCCGCGCGTACGACCTCTGGCGCGACCTGGACCTGCCGGCCCGCTGGGCGGCGCTGGCCGCCGGCTGGCTGACCAGCATCCGGCTGCCGTCGCTGGCAGGGCAGCGCGACGTCGCCGGCAAGGCGGTCAACGCCCTCTCCCCCGACCTCGTGCGGCACACGGCGCCGGCGATCCGCCGGCCGGCCCTGGCGGTGCTCGCGGAGTACCCGCCGGGCGCCGGGCTGGCGCCCGACGAGCTCGTGCAGCTGCTGCGCTGGCGCACGCCGCGCCGGGCCGACCGGCTGGCGCCGGTCCCGGACATGCTCGCCGAGGCCGCGCGGCTCGGCGTCGTCGTCGGCGGGGTGCTCTCCACCGCCGGCCGCGGCCTGCTCGCCGACGGGGAGGACGGCGCCGCCGACGGCATGCGCGGCCTGCTGCCCGACCCGGTCGACCACGTGCTGGCCCAGCCCGACCTCTCGCTGGTCGCCCCCGGGCCGCTGGTCGCCGACCTCGCCGACACGCTGTCGGTCGTCGCCGACGTCGAGTCCTCGGGCGGCGCGACGGTGTTCCGGGTGTCGGAGGCCAGCGTCCGCCGGGCCCTGGACGCCGGGTGGTCGGCCACCGACCTGCACGGCTTCTTCGCCCGCGCGTCGCGGACCCCGGTCCCCCAGGCGCTGGACTACCTCGTCGACGACGTCGCGCGGCAGCACGGCAAGCTCCGGGTGGGCGCGATCGAGTGCTACGTCCGCTCCGACGACACCGGGCTGCTCTCCCAGGTGCTCAACGACCGCCGGACCGCGAACGCGGAGCTGCGGCGGCTGGCGCCCGGGGTGCTGATCAGCCCGCTGCCGGCCGAGGAGGTGCTCGCCGTCCTGCGCGACGCCGGGTACGCCCCGGCCGGGGAGTCACCCGGCGGCGCGGTGCTCACCCGGCCGCCGGGCCGGCCACGCGCGGCCGGTCGGCGCAGCGGGTCGGAGGCGGCCGTCGCCGGCCGTCCGCTGACGCCGCCCGAGCTGGCGACGGTGGTGCGGGAGATCCGCGCCGGCGACGCGGCGCTGTCGGCCCGCCGGACCGAGGCAGTGCGCCAGGTGCCGGGCGTGACCACGGCCGGGACACTGGAGCTGCTCTCCCGCGCCGTGCGCGAGGGGGTGCCGGTGTGGCTCGGCTACGTCGACGCCCAGGGCTCGGGCAGCCAGCGGGTCGTGCGCCCGGTCTCGCTGGCCGGCGGCTTCCTCCAGGGCTTCGACGAGCGCCGCGGCGAGGCGCGCACCTTCGCCGTCCACCGGATCACGTCGGTCGCCCTGGTCGACGACGACGGGGACGACGCGCCCTAGGGTGCCCCACCGATGAGAAGCGGCGTCCGGCATCGTCTCCCCCACGACAGATGCACCCCCGGCGCCGGAGGCGGCGCCGGGACGACGAGCTGAGGAGCACGCCTTGGGCGCCATCAAGGTCCACGAGTTCACCACCGTCGACGGCGTGGTCGACGCCCCGATGTGGACGATCGACTACGGGTTCCCCGACGACCTGTCCGCCTCCATCGGTGCGCTGACCGGCTCGGCGTCGGGCATCCTCCTCGGCCGCACCACCTTCGAGATGTTCGCGCCGGCGTGGTCCACCCGGACCGTCGAGGACGACCCGGGCGCCCCGTTCTTCAACGACACCACCAAGTACGTCGTCTCCTCGACCCTCTCCGACGCCGAGGCGGTGTGGTCGAACTCGACCGTGGTGGGCGGCTACGACGCCGATCGCATCCGCGCGCTCAAGGGAGAGGTGGACGGCGCCCTGTACGTCAGCGGCAGCGCCACCCTGGTGCGGGCGCTGATCGCCGACGGGCTGGTCGACGAGCTCCACCTGTACGTCTACCCGGTGGCGGTCGGCACGGGCATCCGCCTGTTCCCCGACGGCAGCCCGAAGACCCCGCTGTCGCTCCTCGACACCGAGCGGCTGAGCAACGGGGTGGCGCACCTGACCTACGGCCCGGCCGCCGGCTGATCGAGCGCGTCCGGCCACTGCGGGGGCCGGTGGTAGCCGACCG
Organism: Blastococcus sp. SYSU D00669; assembly: GCF_054050715.1. Classification (NCBI taxonomy): domain Bacteria; kingdom Bacillati; phylum Actinomycetota; class Actinomycetes; order Geodermatophilales; family Geodermatophilaceae; genus Blastococcus; species Blastococcus sp. SYSU D00669. Next base: position 21,773 of record NZ_JBJGZV010000034.1, on the reverse strand, counting down.
CCGGCCCCCGCACCGGCACCCACCGGAACCCCGGGCACGGGCACGGGGAGGCGCAGCGCCCACCGCCCGGTCCGTGCTCGGGGAACCCGTGCCCGCATCCCGGCTGCCGGCAGGGCACCGCCGTGTGGGTGGATCCGTCGAGCACCGTCATGACTCATCCCCCGGTGGGTCCTGAAGCGCCCGAGGATGGCCCAGGACCGGGCAGTCCGCACCTCGAGGCCCCGGCTGGCACGATCGACCGGTGACGACGGACCGCGGAACCGATCCCTTCGCCGCCTTCCGGGCGGCCGTGGAGGCCGACGACGTCGACGCGGCCGTGGCGCTGTTCGCCGAGGACGTCGTCTTCCACTCGCCGGTGGTGCACCGGCCCTACGTCGGGCGGGAGCCGCTGCGCGCGGTCCTGCGGGCGGTCACCACCGTCTTCGAGGACTTCCGGTACACCGCCTCCTACGGCGGGGACGACGGGCACGTCCTGCGGTTCGCCGCCCGGGTCGGCGACCGGGACCTGGAGGGCGTCGACCTCCTGCGGGCCGCCGACGGGGTCCTCACCGAGCTCACGGTCATGGTGCGGCCGTACTCCGCCGCGACCGCCCTGCGCGAGCGCATGGCGGCCCTCCTGCGGTAGCCCCGTCCCGTCCTCGGGGGCGGAAGGGGTCGTCCCCGTCCGGCGTTACCTTGGGGAGTCCGGTTCCCCCGGCGCCCTCCCGTGTCCTCCAGAGAGGTTCCCGCGTGACCGACGGTCCGCTCATCGTCCAGTCCGACAAGACGCTGCTGCTCGAGGTCGACCACCCGCTGGCCCGCGAGTGCCGGGCGGCCATCGCGCCGTTCGCCGAGCTGGAGCGCTCCCCCGAGCACGTGCACACCTACCGGGTGACGCCGCTGGCGCTGTGGAACGCGCGCGCCGCGGGCCACGACGCCGAGCAGGTGGTCGACGCGCTGGTGCGCTACTCGCGCTACCCGGTGCCGCACGCGCTGCTGGTCGACGTCGCCGACACGATGGACCGGTTCGGCCGGCTGACGCTGCAGAACAACCCGGTGCACGGGCTGGTGCTGACCACCACCGACCGCGCGGTGCTCGAGGAGGTCGTCCGCTCCAAGCGGGTGGCGCCGATGATCGGGCAGCGCATCGACGACGACACCGTCGTCGTCCACCCCTCCGAGCGCGGGCGGCTCAAGCAGGCGCTGCTCAAGGTCGGCTGGCCGGCCGAGGACCTCGCCGGCTACGTCGACGGCCAGGCCCACCCCATCGAGCTCGCCGAGGACGGCTGGCACCTGCGCGACTACCAGCGGGAGGCCGTCGAGGGCTTCTGGTCCGGCGGGTCCGGCGTCGTCGTCCTCCCCTGCGGGGCCGGCAAGACGCTGGTCGGCGCCGCGGCGATGGCCGAGGCCAAGGCGACCACGCTGATCCTGGTGACCAACACGGTCGCCGGGCGGCAGTGGAAGCGCGAGCTGATCGCCCGCACCTCGCTGACCGAGGAGGAGATCGGCGAGTACTCGGGCGAGCGCAAGGAGATCCGCCCGGTCACCATCGCCACCTACCAGGTGATGACCACCCGCCGGAAGGGCGAGTACCGGCACCTGGACCTGTTCGACGCGCAGGACTGGGGCCTGATCGTCTACGACGAGGTGCACCTGCTGCCCGCCCCGATCTTCCGGCTCACCGCCGACCTGCAGTCGCGCCGCCGGCTGGGCCTGACCGCGACCCTGGTGCGCGAGGACGGCCGGGAGGACGACGTCTTCTCGCTCATCGGGCCCAAGCGCTACGACGCGCCCTGGAAGGACATCGAGTCGCAGGGCTACATCGCCCCGGCCGAGTGCATCGAGGTGCGGGTCAGCCTGGACGACGACGAGCGGATGACCTACGCCGTCGCCGAGCCCGAGGAGCGCTACCGGATCGCGGCCACGGCGTCGTCCAAGATGCCGGTGATCCGCCGGATCCTCGAGCGGCACCCCGAGGAGCAGAAGCTCGTCATCGGCGCCTACCTCGACCAGCTCGAGGAGCTCGGCACGGCGCTCGACGCCCCGGTGATCCAGGGGTCGACCACCAACCGCGAGCGGGAGAAGCTGTTCGACCAGTTCCGCAACGGCGAGGTCAAGACCCTCGTGGTCTCCAAGGTCGCGAACTTCTCGATCGACCTGCCCGAGGCGGCGGTGGCGGTCCAGGTGTCCGGCACCTTCGGCTCGCGGCAGGAGGAGGCGCAGCGGCTCGGCCGGGTGCTGCGGCCCAAGGCCGACGGCCGGCAGGCGCACTTCTACACCGTGGTCAGCCGCGACACCCTCGACAGCGAGTACGCCGCGCACCGGCAGCGGTTCCTCGCCGAGCAGGGCTACGCGTACACGATCGTCGACGCCGCCGACCTGGCCGGTCTCGGCGAGGTGAACGGTCCCGACTGGGCGGAGTGACCGTGCGGAGTGCCACGGCGCGGTCCTCGCCCCGTGGCGCTCAGCGCAGCGCCCGGCCCAGCCGTGCCATCCCCTCGGTGACCACCTCGGGGGTGTTCGTGGTGAACGACAGCCGCAGCGTCGCGGGGTCCGGGGCGCCCGCGTAGAAGGGGGCGCCGGGCACGAACGCGACGTCGTGCGCCAGCGCCTCGTGCAGCAGCGCGGCGGTGTCGACGCCGCCGGGCAGCCGCACCCAGGTGAACATGCCGCCGTCGGGGTCGCTCCAGGTGCTGCCCGGGGGCAGCGCGGACGGCAGCGCGGCCACCATCGCGTCGCGCCGCTCGCGGTAGGCCGCGCACAGCCGCCGCACGTGCGCGTCGAGGTCGGTCGACGCCAGCCACGCCGCGGCGGCCGCCTGGTCGATGGTCGAGGTGTGCAGGTCGGCGGCCTGCTTGGCGACCGTCAGCGCCGGCAGCAGCTCCGCCGGCGCGCGCAGCCAGCCCAGCCGCAGGCCGGGCGCGGCGACCTTGCTGAAGCTGCCGAGGTGCAGCACCCGCCCCTCGGCGCCGGGGAAGCTCGCCAGCGCCGGCACCGGGGCGCCGCGGTAGCGCAGCTCGCCGTACGGGTCGTCCTCGACCACCCGGAACCCGTGCCGCTCGGCGAGCGCCGCGACGGCCGCCCGCCGCTCGGCCGGCAGCGTGCGCCCGGACGGGTTGGCGAACGTCGGCACGAGGTAGAGCAGCGCCGGCCGCTCCCGGACGACGACGTCCTCCAGCGCCTCCGGCACCAGCCCGTCGGCGTCCGACGCCACCGGGACGACGCGCGCCCCGGCCAGGCCGAAGCACTGCAGCGCGGCCAGGTAGGTCGGCTCCTCGACGGCGACGACGGCGCCCGGGTCGAGCAGCGCCGTCGTCACCAGGGTGAGCGCCTGCTGCGAGCCGGTGGTGACCAGCAGGTCCCGCGCCGACGTGGGCAGGCCCCGAGCGGTCATCCGCGCCGCGACGAGCTCGCGCAGCGCCGGGTCGCCCTCGGTCGGGGCGTACTGCAGCGCCCGGCGCGCGGCCGGTGAGGTGAGCACCCGGTCGAACGCGGCGCGCAGGCCGTCGAGGTCGAACAGCTCGGGCGCCGGCAGGCCGCCGGCGAAGGAGATGACCTCGGGCCGCTCGAGCAGCGCCAGCAGGTCGCGGACGGGCGAGCTGGCGACGCCGCTGAGGCGGCGGGCGAGGGCGGGGCGGACGGGGTCGGCGAGGGACGTCACGGCGGGCTCCAGGCGGCGGTCCGGCGGGGGACGGCGCGGCGGTGGCGGCGGGGTGTGCCGCGGCGCCCGGCGCCGGGGAGGCTGCCTGGTCGAGGAGCCACCCGGCAGCCTACGACCGGTGCCCGCCGCGGCCGAGCGGTCCACCGGGACGGGTGGGGACGACGGGACCGCCGGGGCGTGACGGGCCGGTCCGGCCCACGCGTGGGAATGCCCACACCGCGGGCGGGTGCTGCGCAGGACGTGCAGGTCAGAGGCGCGCCGCCGCGCCGCTATACGTCGCGGCGAGGCAGGCACGCAAGCGACGACCGGTTGGGCGTGTCTCCTCCCGGCCCCGCAGAATGGCTCCCGACATGGGGAGTGCAGCGCGAGCGGAGGCCTACGGCCCGCAGACCACCAGCCGTCCGCTCCGGGCCTGGCAGCAGGCCGCCCTGGACCAGTACGAGGAGCAGTCGCCCAAGGACTTCCTCGTCACCGCGACCCCCGGCGCCGGCAAGACCACCTTCGCGCTGACGCTGGCCGCGCGGCTGCTGTCCCGGCGCGAGGTGGCCCGGGTGGTCGTGGTCTGCCCGACCGACCACCTGCGGCTGCAGTGGGCCGAGGCCGCCGACCGCATGGGCATCGTCCTCGACCCCAACCTGACCAACGCCGTCGGCCCGGTGCGCGCCGGCACCCAGGGCTACGTGACCACGTACGCGCAGGTGGCCGGCAAGCCGATGCTGCACGCCGCCCGGGCCACGGCCGTCAAGACGCTGGTGGTCCTCGACGAGGTCCACCACGCCGGCGACGGCCTCTCCTGGGGCGAGGCGGTCGAGGAGGCCTTCGGCCGGTCCGCGCGCCGCCTCTGCCTGACCGGTACGCCGTTCCGCACCAAGCCCGACGAGCGCATCCCCTTCGTGCGCTACGAGGAGGACACGTTCGAGGGCGACGACGGCGAGAACGGCGTCGGCCTGGTCAGCCGCGCCGACTACACCTACGGCTACAAGGAGGCGCTGGCCGACGACGTCGTCCGCCCCGTCGTCTTCGCCGCCTACACCGGCACCTCGCGCTGGCGGAACTCCGCCGGCGAGGTGGTCGCCGCCTCGCTGTCGGAGGCCGGTACCCGCTCGGTGGAGATGGCCGCCTGGCGCACCGCCCTGGACCCCAAGGGCCAGTGGGTGCCGCACGTCATCGCGGCGATGGACGACCGGATCACGCACCTGCGCGAGCACGGCGGGATGCCCGACGCCGCGGGGCTGATCCTGGCCAGCGACCAGGACGACGCCCGCGCCTACGCCAAGATCGTCCGGCGGGTCACCGGCAAGGCGCCGGAGGTGATCCTCTCCGACGACCCCAAGGCGTCGAAGAAGATCGAGCGCTTCGCCACCGGCTCGGCCCGGATCGCCGTCTGCGTGCGGATGATCTCCGAGGGCGTCGACGTGCCGCGGGCCGCCGTCCTCGCCTGGATGACCTCCTACCGCACGCCGCTGTTCTTCGCCCAGGCCGTCGGCCGCGTGGTCCGCTCGCGGGCGGCGCACGAGACGGCGACGGTGTTCCTCCCCGCCGTCCGCCCGCTGCTGACGCTGGCCGCCTCCATGGAGGAGCAGCGCAACCACGTCATGCCGCCGCCGCGCCAGCAGCCCGAGGAGGAGCTGGAGGCGCTGGACCTGCCGCCGCGCGAGCCCAAGGAGGGCGGCGCCAAGGAGTGGGAGGCGCTGGAGGCCGACGCCCGGTTCGCGCACGTGCTGCACAGCGGGACGGCGCACACCGGCGACGGCCGCCCGGCCGCGGTGCCGCTGGGCGACGACGAGGAGGAGTTCCTCGGCATCCCCGGGCTGCTCTCGCCCGAGCAGATGGCGTCGCTGCTGGCCAAGCGGGACGACGCGCTGCGCGAGCGGGTCGAGGCCGCCCGGCGGATCGCCGACGACGACGACCACTTCATGCTCGTCGAGGACCACCCCGACGAGGACGACGCCGGCCGGTCGTGGCGCGACGCCGCCGAGCTGCGCCGGGAGATCAACCGGCTCGTCAGCCGCGTGTCGGCGAAGACGTCGAAGCCGCACGCCGTCGTGCACACCGAGCTGCGCAAGCACGTCCCCGGCCCGCCGTCGGCGTCGGCCTCGGTCGACGTCCTCCGCGCCCGCCGGGAACGCCTCCGCACGATGCTCTGACATCGCCGTCCTACCGGGCGGCACCGCGGCCACGTGCCGTCCCCCTGCTGCGCTGAGCCCCCTCCGCCCCTCCTCTGGGGACCCTCCGGGCCCTGGGCCCCGCTCGTCGGGTCGCCTCGCAGGGCGCCTCACCGCTGCGATCAGCTCGTCGGCAGCAGTCCGCGCTGGGCGGCGAGGGCGACGGCCTCGGTGCGGCTGCCGGCGTCGAGCTTGGCCAGGATGTTGCTGACGTGCACGCTCGCCGTCTTCTCGCTGATGAACAGGGCCTGGCCGATCTGCCGGTTGGTCCGGCCCTGCGCCAGCAGCCCGAGCACCTCCAGCTCCCGCGGCGTGAACACCGCGGACGGGTCGACGACCCGTCCGGCGCCGGCGAGCTCCAGCCGGGCCCGGCGGGCCAGCGCCTCGACCGCCGCCCGCAGCGGTGCCGCGTCGAGCCGCACCGCGACCTCGTGCGCCGCCTCGAGCTCGGCGCCCGCCGCCTCGCGGTCGTCGACCCCCAGCAGCGCCTCGGCCAGCCGCCAGCGCGAGCGCGCCTGCTCGTAGACGTTGCCGTAGCCGAACGCGTCGACGGCGGCCCGCCACAGCTCCGGCGCGGCCCGCCCCTCGAGGCGCGCCCCCTCGGCCTCGACCCGCGCCAGCCAGGCCGCCGCCTCGACGCCGTGCTCGCCGAAGGCCTCCCGGTAGTCGGCCACGGCGTCGCGGGCCAGCCGCAGCAGCCCCTCCCCCGCGGCCACCCAGCGCTTCTCGGTGGTCCCGTCGCCGACCAGGCGAGCGGCCGCGGCGGCGTCGCCGACCGGCGCCAGCGCGCCGGCGACCATCCGCAGCACGGCGAGCCGGTCGACCTCCCACAGCTCCGCCAGCCGCCGGGCGGCGTGCTCGGCGCGCGTCACCGCCGTCTCCGGGTCGCCGGCCCACGCCGCGAGGTCGATCTCGGCGTTCGCGGTGGACAGCAGGAGCAGCACGTGCGCGTCGAGGCGGGCGGTCAGGCCGCGCGCCCACGCCAGCCGGTCGCGCGCCGCCGGCAGCCCGCGGCCGACCTCGACCAGCAGCGCGGCGGCCCGCACATGGGCCACCATCTCGGGCACCCGCGCCAGCTCGTCGGCCAGCCGCAGGCTGCCGTCCCAGTCGCCGGTGACGTACCGGGCGTGCACCTCCAGGTGCCGCAGCTCCGCGGCGTAGAACGCCCACTCGACGCCCAGCTCGGCCGCCCGCCGGATGCCGCGGCCGGTCCACGCCAGGGTCTCCTCGACGTCGCCGACCTCCCACGCGACGATCGCGAGGTTGAAGTACACCCGCATCTCCACGTCGGCGTCGCCCGACCGGCGGGCGCGGCCCAGCGCCTCCTCCAGCCGGGTGCGCACCGCCGCGCGGTCGCCGTCGCCGTGCGCCCGGGCGAGGGTCACCGCGGTGTCGGACCACGCGCTGTCGATCCCGAGCTCGGCCGCGGCCGCCAACGCCTCCTCCGCCGCCGCCTGGCCCTCGTCGATCCGGCCGATGCCGAAGGCGACCCGGGCGTGCGTGGCCGCCGCCCACGTGCGCACCGCCGACCGCGGCTCGGCCGGCACCAGCGCCATCGCCGCGGCGCTCTCGCGCAGGGCGGCGTTCTGGTCCTCGATGCGGGCCAGCACCTGCGCCAGCGTGTAGTGCACCCGCGCCCGGGCGGCCGGCTCGCCGTCGGGGCCGAGGACGTCCAGCGCCGAGCGCAGCAGCCCGACGGCCCGCACCAGCTCGCCGCCGGCCCGCGCGGCCGACGCGGCGTCGAACAGCAGCTCGGCGTGCGCGCGGCCGCACCGCTCGGCGGCGTCGGGGACGGCGGACCACAGCGCCAGCGCCGCCTCGAGGTGCTGCAGCTGCTCGGCCGGGGCGCCGAGGCGGCGGGCCTGCTCGGCGGCGTCGAGCGAGGCGGAGAACGCGCCCGGCAGGTCGTTGCTCTCACGCGCGTGGTGAGCGCGCTCGGCGGCGGTGCCCGCGGCGGGGTCGGCCGCGAGGTAGGCGGCCACCGCCGCGTGCAGCCGGACCCGCTCGCCGGGCAGCAGGTCGGCGAGGACCGCCTCGCGCAGCAGGGCGTGGCGGAAGCGGTAGCGCCCGTCGTCGGAGACGACCAGCAGGTGGCGGTGCACGGCCTCGGCGAGGGCCTGGTCGAGCTCGGCGTCGGCCAGCCCGCTCACCGCGGCGACCAGCTCGTGGCGCACCCGCCGGCCGGCGACGGCGGCGACCCGCAGCACCTGCTGGGCGGCGGGCGTGAGCGCCTCCACGCGGGTGAGCAGCACGTCGGTGAGCCCCAGCGGCAGCGTCTCGCCCTGCAGCCCGGCGGCCAGCAGCTCCTCGGCGTAGAAGGCGTTGCCCTCGGCCCGGGCGACGACGTCGTCGAGCGTCTGCTCCGGCACGCCGCCGGCCGACGCGGCCAGCCCGCGGACCAGCTCGGCCACCGCCGGGGCGGGCAGCGGCTCCAGCTCGATCCGCTCGACGCCGGGCAGGCGGACCAGCTCGGCGAGCAGCGGCCGCAGGGGGTGCCGGCGGTGCAGGTCGTCGGAGCGGTAGGAGGCCACGACGAGGACCGGCTCGTCGGCCAGGCGGGCCAGCAGGTAGCGCAGCAGGTCGCGGCTGGAGCGGTCGGCCCAGTGCACGTCCTCCAGGACGACGAGCAGCGGCTCGGCGGCGGCCAGCTCGGCGAGCAGGGCGGCGACCGACTCGAACAGCTGCAGCCGGCCGTCGTCCGGCGGCGGCCGCAGCGCCCGGTGCGCCATCGACCCGAGGTCGGTGGGGTCGCTGACCGGGGCCTCGGCGGCGCTGTCGAACCGGCCGGCCAGCAGCCCGGCCAGCGCCGGGTGGCGGGCCGCGGCGGCGGCGCCGCGCTCGGCGGCGACCGGCCGCAGCAGGTCGACGAAGGGCAGGTAGGGCAGGCCGACGTCGCCGAGGTCGACGCAGTGCCCCACGAGCACCCGGACCCCGCGCTCGGCGGCGCCGGCGGCCAGCTCGTCGAGCAGGCGGGTCTTGCCGACCCCGGCGTCGCCGGCGACGAGCAGCGCGGAGCCGCGCCCGTCGACGGCGCGGTCGACGTGCGCGAGCAGGTGGGCGAGCTCCTCGGCCCGGCCCACCAGCGGTCCGTCGTCCCAGCGCGGCACGCCGACGATCGTGGCACGAGACCCCGACAGGACGGACCCGGCGGCCACCGGAGGCGCGGTGCTCAGAGCGCCGGACGGCGGCGGGCCAGCCAGCGCCGGTTGCTCCGGCGGCTGCGGTGCGCGGCCGCCTGCAGCTGCTCGCGCCGGTAGGCCAGCTCGGCCTCGAGCGCCGGGTTGCTGTAGTTCGACATCGTCTTCTCCTCTTTCGTCTCGGACGAGGAGGAGATTCGTGCTGAGGGGTGCCTCGCGGCATCGGTCGTCCGGGCAGGATCGGGCCCCGGGAGCGCCTAAGGGGTGCCTGAGGGGGCCTCAGGCACCCCTCAGGGCGCCGGTGGTGAGCCCGGGCCCGTCCCCGCGGGGTGACGTGGTGTCCGGGTATCCGGAGCACGCTGGCGGTCACGGGCAGGTGCGGCGGACGGCGTCGTGCTCGTCCACGACCGGGAGGGGGCGACCGTGAACGGCTGGCTCATGTGGGGCTTGATCCTCCCGTTGCTGCTCGTCGCCGGGATCGTCACCATCCGGCGCTGCAACCGGCCCTGACCCGGGCCTCAGCGCAGCTCGGTGCCCTTGGTCTCGCGGAGCGTGAGGATGACCGCGAAGGCGACGGCGGCGGCGATCGCGACGTACCAGAAGAACCACAGCGGGTGGCCCGCCTCCGACAGCGCGGTGATGACCAGCGGCGCCGTCCCGCCGAAGACCGCGACCGTGAGGTTGTACCAGGCACCGATGCCGGTGGCCCGCAGCTCCGTCGGGAACAGCTCGCTCATGATCGCCGGGGCGATCGAGGCCATGAGGGCGTAGAGCCCCAGGCCGACGCAGAAGACGACGACGAGCGAGAACAGGTTGTCCTGCACCAGGAACGACAGCGGGACGATGAGCAGGGCCATCGCGCCGGACCAGATCAGCAGCTGGGGCTTGCGCCCGAAGCGGTCCGACAGCGCGCCGAACGGGTAGCACAGCGCGACGAACAGGGCCGTGCCGAGGGAGAGGGCGAGGAAGACGTCGCTCTCGTCGGCGTCGCGGAAGGTGATCGCGAACGGCGTCAGGGCGCTGAAGAACGTGTAGTACGACAGCGTCGAGAGCAGCGTGAAGGCGCAGAGCTGGACCACCGCGCGCGGGTGGTGGCGGATGGTCTGGAGCAGCGGGTGCTTGGTGGCGCGGGCCTTCTCCGCGTTCTCCTCGAACTGCTCGGTCTCCACCAGGGAGCGGCGCAGCCACATGCCGATCAGGCCGAGCAGGCCGCCGATGAAGAACGCGATCCGCCAGCCGTAGCTCTCCAGCTGGTTCTCGTCGAGGACGTTGGTGAGCAGCACCCCGAGCAGCGACGCGGCCAGCAGCGCCGACCCGGTGGAGACGTAGAAGAAGGACGAGTACCGGCCGCGGTGGTCGGGCGGCGCGATCTCGCCCAGGTAGGCCGAGGCGTTGGAGACCTCGCCGCCCAGCGACATCCCCTGCGCCACCCGGGCGAGGAGCAGCAGGATCGGGGCGAGCCAGCCCACCTGCTCGTAGGTGGGCAGCAGCGCGATCACCATCGAGCCGCCGGCCATCAGCAGGATGGTCAGCAGCATCCCGGCCTTGCGGCCGCGCAGGTCGGCGAAGCGGCCGAGCAGGAGCCCGCCCAGCGGTCGGAAGAAGAAGGCGAGCGCGTAGGTCGACGTCGCGCCGATCAGCGCGAGCGCCTCGTTGTCCGCCGGGAAGAACTGGCCGGCGAAGAAGACGACGAAGGTGGCGTAGACCGTCCAGTCGAACCACTCGACGGCGTTGCCGATGCTGGCCGAGACCAGCGTCTTCACCGGCAGCCGGTGGCGCTCGGTACCGGTGGTGGAGGGGGCCGAGTGCTGCGTGCTGGCCATCGTCCACGGCCTTCCGTGACGGCGGTGCTGGCCCGGTCTCGGTAGCCGGTCAGGACCCGTTCCACACCTGTTCACGCGGAACGGTCCGGTACCGCCCGGGGAGCACCCGATCGGGTGGGCATGGCCGCCCGACACGCCGGGTAAGCGCACCGACGGCCCCACGGTGGGGCTGCGGCCTCGCTGGGCGGTCCGTCCGTCCACTCGGGGGTGCGGCCGCGGAGAAGGGAGCAACCGTGCGACTCGGAACAGCGATCGTCCTGCTCGCGCTCGGTGCGATCCTCACCTTCGCGATCGAGGTGCAGGTGAGCGGGGTCAACCTGGACGTCGTCGGCTGGATCCTCATGGCCGTCGGCGCGCTCGGCATCGTGCTCGAGCTGGCCGTCTGGGGCCCGCGCCGCCGGGTCACCCGGACCGACGCCTACGGCACACCCGGTCAGAGCACCACGGTGCGGGAAGAGCGGTACTGACCGCAGCAACGACGAACGGCCCCCGTCCACTCCGGACGGGGGCCGTCGCACGTCGGGTCCGGACCGGGTGCTGGCCGCCTCGCGGCGAGTTGCACAACGTGGCTCCAGGCCCCCGACCGAGGTCGGGGCGGTAGTCCACGGAGGCGGTAACCAATTGGCACCCGGGGGCACAGATCACCCGGCCCGGACGTCTCCGACCATACCCGCGGTCCGGCCGGCGATGCTCGGACGAGCGGCTAATTGAATCCTCGGTCGTCCTGCTTGAGGGCGGTGTCGACCGTCAGCGCCGAGGCGATGACCAGGCTGGCCAGCGGCTCGGGCAGCCGGAAGTGCACGTGGACGACGTAGTTGTCGGCCGTCGTGAACAGCGTCCGGGCCAGCCCCTCCCAGGTCTTCGTGATCCGCGCGACCTCGGTGCCGCCGGCGTCGGTGACCGAGAAGTTCCACGCCCGCCAGTTCTCCGCCTGGATGCCGCCGACGACCTGGCCACCGACCACGAAGTCGAAGCGGATCTTGCCGAAGACGTTGCCCTGGACGATCTCGCCGACCGGCGTGCCGTCGGGGCGCTGCACGATGATCCGGGACTTCACCAGCTTGGCCGGCCGGGTGAGCACCAGCCGCACCCCGCCGGAGTCGCGCACCTCCAGGCGGTGGGTGAGGAACTGGTCGAGGTTCGACACGAACCGCAGCGCCTTCTTGGCCGCGCTCTGCCCCACCTGCACGACCGCGCCGATCTGCTGGCCCTGGCCGTCGTACACCGCGTACTCGTTGGTGAGCTCGATGAGCTTGGTCCGCTGGCTGACCACGAGCACCGACTGCTCGTACAGCGAGGGCCCGGCGACGGTCTGCTGCGGCGCGGGCGCGTGCTGCTGCGGGACCTGCTGGTGGACCTGGGGCTGGACCGGCGGCGGGGGCGGCGGGGCCTGCTGCTGGACCGGCGGTGGCGGGGGCGGCGGTGGGGCGGCGGGCGCCTGGACGTGGTCGGTCCAGCCCTGGCCGTTCCACCAGCGGGTGCCCCCGCTGCCGGCGGGGTCCGGGTACCAGCCCGGCGGAGGTGGCGGCTGCGTCACGGCGGCCAAGGTAGCCCGCCGACCCGGGTCGCCGCGGTACCCCGTGCCAGACTCGGCCGTCGTGGCGGACCTGACGACGGCGGAGACCGCGGTGCTCGACGCCGTCGACGAGGCGTGGCTGGTCGACCGCCTGCGGGCGCTGGTCGCCGTCCCCTCGATCGGCGGCACCGCCGCCGAGAGCGAGGTCCAGCACCTGCTCGGCGACGAGCTCGAGCAGCTCGGCTGCGACGTCGACCGGTGGCGGATCGACCTCGACGAGGCCGCCCGCGCGCCGGACGCCCCGGGCCAGGAGGTGGTCCGCACCGAGGCGTGGGGGGTCGTCGGCACGCTGCCCGGTGCGACGGAGGGCTCCCCCGCCCTGGTCCTGGCCGGGCACACCGACGTCGTCCCGCCGGGCGACCGCGACCTCTGGCCGGCCGACCCGTTCGACCCGCGGGTCGCCGACGGGGCGGTGCACGGCCGCGGCGCATGCGACATGAAGGCCGGCGTCGTCGCCTGCCTCGGCGCGCTGGCCGCGGTCCGCGCGGCGGGGATCCGCCTGGTGCGGCCGGTCGCCGTGCACGGCGTCGTCGGGGAGGAGGACGGCGGGCTCGGCGCGTGGGCGGCGCTGCGGCGGGGGCACCGCGGCGACGTGTGCGTCGTCCCCGAGCCGACCGCGGGCGCCGTCGTCACGGCGTGCGCCGGGGCGCTGACCTTCCGGCTGGAGGTGACCGGCCGGGCGGCCCACGCCGCCTGCCGCGACGAGGGCGTCAGCGCCGTGGAGCTGTTCGCCGAGCTGCACGCCGACCTGCGGGCCTTCGAGGTGGAGCGGCAGCGGGGCGCCGACCCGCGGTTCGCCGGCGCGCGGTTCCCCTACGGGCTCTCCGTCGGCACCGTGCGGGCCGGCGACTGGGCCAGCTCGGTGCCCGACCGGCTGGTCGCCGAGGGCCGCTACGGCGTCGCCGTCGGCGAGCCGGTCGACGACGCCCGCCGGCTGTTCGAGGAGCGGGTGGGGGGATTCTGCGCCGGGCACCCGTGGCTGTCCGCGCACCCGGTGCGGGTGACCTGGACCGGCGGCAGCTTCGCCAGCGGGCAGCTGCCGCCCGGGCACCGGCTGCGCGACGACGTGGGCCGGGCGGTCGTCGACGCGGGCGGGGCGCCGCCGGCCGAGCGGGCGCTCGCGGCGGGCACCGACCTGCGGCTCTACGCCGCGGCCGGGATCCCCACGCTGCACTACGGACCGGGCGACCTGCGGCTGGCGCACGGCCCCGCCGAACGGGTCCCGGTGGCCGAGCTGGTCACCGCCGCCCGCGCCCTCGCGCTGCTGGTGGTGCGCACGGCGGGTGTCCGGTGAGCGTCACCTTCGAGGCCTGGGCCGCGCTGGCCGGCGACTCCCCCACCTCCCGCACCGAGTGGGCCGCCCTCGTCGCGGCCTGGAGCGAGCCGCACCGCCGCTACCACGATCTCGCGCACCTGGCCGCCGTCCTCGGCATCGTCGGCGAGCTGGCGGCGGCGGCCGACGACCCCGACGCCGTCCGGCTGGCCGCCTGGTACCACGACGTCGTCTACGACCCGACCCGCCGGGACAACGAGGCGGTCAGCGCCGAGCGGGCCCGGGCCGGGCTGCGCGGCCTGGTCGACGAGGCCCGCGTCGAGGAGGTGGTCCGGCTGGTGCTGCTCACCGCCGGGCACGACCCCGAGCCGGGCGACGCCGACGGCGCCGTGCTCTGCGACGCCGACCTCGCCGTCCTCGCCAGCCCGCCGGAGGCCTACGCGGCGTACGCGTCGGCGATCCGCGAGGAGTACGCGCACCTGCCCGACGACGTGTTCACCGCCGGCCGCATCGCCGTCCTGGAGCAGCTGCTGGCCCTGCCCGGGCTCTACCGGCTGCCGCAGGTGGCCGAGCAGCTGACCGGGCGCGCGCGGGCCAACCTGACGGCGGAGATCAGCCTGCTGAGGTCGCGCGCGGCTTCGGCCGCCGCAGACCCGCCGCCCGCAGCCGGCTGAGCAGCTCCCGCGCGCCCACGGGCTGCGCGCCCGCCGCGACCGCGACGTCGTACAGGTCCTCGGGGACGTCGTAGTGGTCGCCCTGGAAGGCGCGGCGCGGGATGCCGAGCTCGGCGGCGACGAAGTCGTGCAGCTCCTCGTAGGAGACGTCGCTGACCAGGTGCGACCACTTCCGCCCCCGCCACGGCCACACGGGGGTGTCGATCAGCACCGTCACGGCTGCAGTCTGCCGCCCGCTAGCGTCAGCTGCGTGACGGAGGAGATCCGCTGGGGCGTCGTCGGGCCGGGCCGCATCGCCGAGAAGCTGGTCGGCGACTTCGCGGTCGTCGAGGGAGCCCGGGCGGTGGCGGTCGCGTCCCGCTCGCAGGCGCGGGCGGAGGACTTCGCCGCCCGGCACGGCATCGAGCGGGCGCACGGCTCGTACGCGGCGATCCTCGCCGACCCCGACGTCGACGTCCTGTACCTGGCCACCCCGCACCCGCAGCACCACGCGGTCGCGCTCGGCGCCGTGCGCGCCGGCAAGGCGCTGCTGGTGGAGAAGGCGTTCACCGCGACGCTGGCCGGCGCGCAGGAGGTCGTCGACGCCGCCCGCGAGAACGGCGTCTTCGTCATGGAGGCGATGTGGACCCGCTTCCAGCCGGCGGTGGTGCGGCTGCGCGAGCTGGTGGCCGACGGCGCCATCGGCGAGGTCCGCTCGGTGCAGGCCGACCTGGGCGTGCTGCGCGAGTACGAGCCGAGCGACCGGCTGTTCGACCTGGCCCTCGGCGGCGGCGCGCTGCTCGACCTCGGCGTCTACGTGGTCAGCTTCGCCCAGATGCTCCTCGGCGCGCCGGACTCGGTGACCGCGACGGGGTCGCTGTTCGACTCGGGTGCCGACGCCGAGGCGTCGCTGCTCCTGGGGTGGGACGACGGCCGCAGCGCCACGCTGACGACGTCGCTGCGCTGCGGCCTGCCCGGTCAGGCGCGCGTCTTCGGGACGGCGGGCTGGATCGACGTCCTGCCGCGCTTCCACCACCCCGACACGATCGTGCTCCACCGCAACGGCTCGGAGCCCGAGCACATCGCCCGGCCGCACCGCGGCGGCGGCTACGCGCACGAGCTGGACGAGGTCGGCGCCTGCCTGCGGGCCGGGGCCACGGAGAGCGGCGTCATGCCGCTGTCGGACACCCTGGCGGTGCAGGCCGTGCTGGAGGAGGCCGCCCGGCAGCTGGGCGTGCGGCACGCGGAGGACCCGGCGGCGCTGTGACCCTCACGCGGCGGCCCAGGCCAGCCCGGACGCCTGCTCCGGCGTGGGGACCCGGGTCGTCGTCCGCCCGGTGCGGTGGACCGCCTCGGCGAAGGCGACGGCGTCGATGACCGCCGCGCCGCCGGGGTCGTTGTTGAAGTAGACGAGCACGTCCTCGTCGTCGCTCCAGGTGGCGGCGAGCCGCTCGGCCCACAGCTGCAGGGTCTGTGGGGTGTAGCGCGGCCACGGCTCGGCGGTACCGGTGTGCAGGCGCAGGTACGCCCAGTCGGTGGTGCGCCACAGCGGGGCGATCGGCCGCTCCTCGCGGTCGGCCCAGCACAGCGCCGCGCCGTAGCGCTCCAGCAGCGCCCGGACCTCGTCGGTCCACCAGGAGTCGTGCCGCGGCTCCACCGCCACCCGCACACCGGCCGGGAACCGGGACAGGCACTCGCGCAGCAGGTCGGCGTCGGCCCGCAGCGTGGGTGGGAGCTGCAGCAGGACCACGTCGAGCTTGGCGCCGAGCCCGGCCGCGCGCTCCATGAGCCGGGCCACCGGCTCCTCCGGGTCCCGCAGCCGCTTGATGTGCGTGAGGAAGCGGCTGGCCTTGACCGCCCACCGGAAGTCGGGCGGGGTGCGTTCCCGCCACTTCACGAACGTCTCGAGCTCGGGCAGGCGGTAGAAGGCGTTGTTGCTCTCGACCGTGGCGAAGTGCTCGACGTAGTGCTCCAGCCACCGCCGCTGGGCCAGCCGCTGCGGGTAGAAGCGGCCGCGCCAGTCGCGGTACTGCCACCCCGACGTCCCGATGAGCACCGCCACGACCGTGATCGTCGCCCGGATGCCGCCGGTCCGCTCGCCGTGGTCAGCTGAGCGGGTGACCGCCCGCATCACGGACATCTGCGTCGACGCCCGCGACCACCGGGCGCTGGCCGACTGGTGGTGCGCCGCCCTCGGGTACGTGCGCCGGGACGCCGACGGTCCGCCGTCCGACCCCGTGGCGATCGAGGACCCGACCGGGCGCGGGCCGCTGCTGTGGTTCAACCAGGTGCCGGAACCGAAGACGGTCGAGAACCGCGTGCACTTCGACGTGGACGGCGACACCGACGAGCTGCTCGCCGCGGGGGCCACGCTGCTGCGCCGGCGCGACGACGTCCACTGGGACGTGCTCGCCGACCCCGAGGGCAACGAGTTCTGCGTCTTCCCGCCGGGGGACTGACACCCCTCCTGCCCGCTCTCCACGCCCGTTGCCCGCGCTGCCGCGCGGGCGGTGCGGGTGGGAAGCGGGCGAACAGGCCGGGGACGCCGACAGGGGCGGCCCGCCGAAGCGGACCGCCCCTGCAGGTGACGGACTGGAACGGCCCCGTCCCGGGTCCCGCCCCGAGCTAGCGAGGGGTGGGGAGGACGGGGTCCTTCATCAGAAGTCCATGCCGCCCATGCCACCGTCGCCACCGGGCATGGCCGGGGCGGCCTTCTCCGGCTTGTCGGCGACGACGGCCTCGGTGGTGAGGAACAGACCCGCGATGGAGGCGGCGTTCTGCAGCGCCGACCGGGTCACCTTGGCCGGGTCGATGATGCCGCTGCCGACCATGTCCACGTACTCCCCGCTGGCGGCGTTGAGGCCCCAGCCGGTGTCGGAGTTGCGGACCTTCTCCACCACGACGCCGCCCTCGAGGCCGGCGTTGACGGCGATCTGCTTCAGCGGCGCCTCGAGCGCGACGCGCACGATGTTGGCACCGGTGGCCTCGTCACCCTCGAGCTCGAGCTTGTCGAACGCGACGGCCGTGGCCTGCGCGAGGGCGACGCCACCACCGGCGACGATCCCCTCCTCGACGGCGGCCTTGGCGTTGCGCACCGCGTCCTCGATGCGGTGCTTGCGCTCCTTGAGCTCGACCTCGGTGGCCGCGCCGGCCTTGATGACGGCGACGCCGCCGGCCAGCTTGGCGAGGCGCTCCTGCAGCTTCTCGCGGTCGTAGTCGGAGTCCGACTTCTCGATCTCGGAGCGGATCTGGTTGACGCGACCCTGGATCTGGTCGGCGTCACCCGCACCCTCGATGATCGTCGTCTCGTCCTTGGTGGTGACGAACTTGCGCGCGCGGCCCAGCAGCGACAGGTCGGCGTTCTCGAGCTTGAGACCGACCTCCTCGCTGATGACCTGGCCACCGGTCAGGATCGCGATGTCCTGCAGCATGGCCTTGCGGCGGTCACCGAAGCCCGGGGCCTTGACGGCGACGGACTTGAAGGTGCCGCGGATCTTGTTCACGACCAGGGTCGCCAGGGCCTCGCCCTCGACGTCCTCGGCGATGATGGCCAGCGGCTTGCCCGACTGCATGACCTTCTCCAGCAGCGGGAGCAGGTCCTTGACCGAGCTGATCTTGCTGTTGACGACCAGGATGTACGGGTCGTCGAGCACGGTCTCCATGCGCTCGGGGTCGGTGACGAAGTAGGCCGACAGGTGGCCCTTGTCGAAGCGCATGCCCTCGGTGAGCTCGAGCTCCAGGCCGAAGGTGTTGCTCTCCTCGACCGTGATCACGCCCTCCTTGCCGACCTTGTCCATCGCCTCGGCGATGAGCTCACCGATGGCGGTGTCGGCGGCGGAGATCGACGCGGTCGCGGCGATCTGCTCCTTGGTCTCGACGTCCTTGGCGGTCGAGAGGAGGTACTCGGTGACCGACTCGACGGCCTTCTCGATGCCCTTCTTCAGGGACATCGGGTTGGCGCCGGCGGCGACGTTGCGCAGACCCTCGCGGACGAGCGCCTGGGCCAGCACGGTGGCGGTGGTGGTGCCGTCACCCGCGACGTCGTCGGTCTTCTTCGCGACCTCCTTGACCAGCTCGGCGCCGATCTTCTCCCACGGGTCCTCGAGCTCGATCTCCTTGGCGATGCTCACACCATCGTTGGTGATGGTCGGCGCGCCCCACTTCTTCTCGAGGACGACGTTGCGGCCCTTCGGGCCGAGGGTCACCTTGACGGCGTCGGCGAGGGTGTTCATGCCCCGCTCGAGGCCGCGGCGCGCCTCCTCCTCGAAGGCGATCATCTTGGCCATGTGGCGATGTCCTCCATGCGTTGATCGCTGCACGGCCGGGTTCGGCGCCCGCGACGGACGACACCGGATCCACGGGCACTCCGTCGGCCCGCGGACGGTGCCTCACCGCCCGACCTGAGTTGGCACTCGGATGGTACGAGTGCCAACCAGAAGTCTGGCACTCGACCCATGCGAGTGCAAGAACGGTCACGATCCCGCGCCTGTTCCCCGAGCGTGGGCCGTCGTGGCATAGGTACCTATACGTGCGTTCCAGGGCCCAGAACGCCCGTATAGGTACCTATGCCTCCCCCGAGCCCGGGGCTGCGGACGCAGCGAGGCCCGGCCCTCCGAGAGGAGGACCGGGCCCCGCCGGTGTTCAGGTGGTGCTCAGGCGCTGCGGACCGCGTCGGCCTGCGGACCCTTCTCGCCCTGGACGACCTCGAAGGTGACCCGCTGGCCCTCGTCGAGGGTCTTGTACCCGTCCATCTGGATGGCCGAGTAGTGGACGAAGACGTCCTGGCCGCCGTCGACGGCGATGAAGCCGAAGCCCTTCTCGGCGTTGAACCACTTCACGGTGCCCTGTGCCACGTGTGCTCCCACGTCTCCTGCGTGCGGACGACCCCTCCTGTGGAGGGACCGGGTCTAGCTCTTCCGCCCGTGGACACGTGCGTGGAACTCGAACCGCGCAGAAAGGTACAGCACAGAGTGCGTGGAGACAGCAACTCCACGCACGGCAGATTCCCGGTTCCGGGGCGAATTCCCGCCCCCGGGTGACCGGTCGGGTCCCAGCCTACGCCCTCAGCCGATGAGCCCCGCAGCCCGCACCGACCTCAGCGAGGGGTCGACCCGGTGGGTGAAGCCGACGACCGGCTCCAGCGGGTCGAGGGTCTTGAGCCCCTCGCCGGTGTTGAGGACGACGGTCTCCCTGGTCGGGTCCAGCCGGCCGTCGGCGACCAGCTGCCGCAGCACCGCGACGGTCACCCCGCCCGCGGTCTCGGCGAAGACGCCGGTCGTGCGCGCGAGGTCGCGGATGCCCTGGACGATGGCGTCGTCCCCGACCCGGCCCACCGCGCCACCGGTGCGCCGGATCGCGTCGAGGGCGTACGGGCCGTCGGCCGGGTTGCCGATGTTCAGCGACTTGGCGATGCCGGTCGGCTTGACCGGCTTGACGACGTCCCAGCCGTTGTCGAAGGCGGTGGCGATCGGGTCGCAGCCGGCCGACTGGGCGCCGAAGACGGTCCAGCCGGTGTCGGCGACGATCCCGGCGGCGGTCAGCTCGCGCCACGCCTTGTCGACCTTGGTGAGCAGCGAGCCCGACGCCATCGGGATGACCACCTGGGCCGGGATCCGCCAGCCGAGCTGCTCGGCGATCTCGTAGCCCATCGTCTTGGAGCCCTCGGCGTAGTACGGCCGCACGTTCTGGTTGACGAAGGCGGTGTCCTCGAACTCGTCGGTCTCGCCGAGCTCGCTGGTCAGCCGGTTGACGTCGTCGTAGTTGCCGTCGACGGCGACGAGGGTCTGGCCGTAGACGGCCGACTGGACGACCTTGCCCGGCTCGAGGTCGCTCGGGATGAACACGAACGACGGGATGCCGGCGCGCGCGGCGTGCGCGGCCACGGAGTTCGCCAGATTGCCGGTCGACGCGGCGGCGATCTTGCGGTAGCCCAGCCCCTTGGCCGCGGTGGCGGCGAGGCTCACGACGCGGTCCTTGAACGAGTGCGTGGGGTTGGCGGAGTCGTCCTTGACCCACAGCCCGCCGGTGATGCCGAGCTCCTCGGCCAGCCGGTCGGCGCGGATCAGCGGCGTCATGCCCGGGTCGAGGGAGACGCGGTCGGCCGGGTCGTGGCCGACCGGCAGCAGCGCGGCGTAGCGCCAGATGTTCTGCGGGCCCGCCTCGATCTGCTCGCGGGTGACCGCCTTGAGCAGGTCGTGGTCGTAGTCGACCTCGAGCGGGCCGAAGCACTCGGCGCAGGCGTGCTGGGCGACCAGCCCGAAGGTCGCCCCGCAGTTGCGGCAGACGAGGCCCTTGGCGGGGTTCTGGGCGACCGTGGGGCTGGGAGCGGTCAGGGTCATGCGACGACTACCTCCTCATCTTCCCCGCGTCGGGCCGTCGAGCCGCGCGGGACGGAATTGGCACCTCCCCGCCCGCAGGCGGCGGTTGCCGGGGCTTCACCGGGCCGTGTCCCTCTGCCCCTCTGGATGAGTGAACGGGACCGACTGTACCCAGTGCGCTCGGCCGGCCCGCGCCCGACCAGGATGGACGGCGTGGCAGCCCGCATCGTCTACACCGACCTCGACGGCACGATGGTCGGGCCGCGCGGTTCCTTCTGGCACACCGCCGACCGAGAGCTGACCGCGGAACCGGCCACCGCCCTGCTGGAGCTGCACCGCGCCGGCGTCCCGCTGGTGCTGGTCAGCGGCCGGACGCACGCCCAGCTGGTCGAGGCGGCGCGGCTGTTCTCCGCCGACGGCGCCATCGCCGAGCTGGGTGCGCTGGTCAGCTGGGACGGCGGCCGGACGACGCAGCTGCTGCCCGGCGAGTTCCCCGAGCGCTACGCCGGGCGGGCGCCGATGGAGGTCATGGCCGAGCTCGGGATCGTCGAGCGGCTGTTCGCCGAGCACGCCGGCCGGCTGGAGTGGCACTCCCCCTGGCACGCCACCCACACCGCCGACGCGATGCTCCGCGGCCGCGTCGACCCGCTCGCCGTCGACGCGTGGCTGGCCGAGCAGGGCGCCGGCTGGCTGACGATCAAGGACAACGGCGCGCTGCCCGTCGTCCCGCGGATGACCCTGGCCGCGGAGGCGCTGCCGCCGCGGGTCTACCACCTGATGCCGCGCGGCATCTCCAAGGGCGCGGCCATCGCCTGGGACCTGGAGCGGCGCGGCATCGACCCCGCCGACGCCGTCGCGATCGGCGACAGCGTCAGCGACCTGGAGATGGCGCCCGCGGTGGGCCGGCTGTGGGTCACCGCGAACGGCGCCGCGGTCGAGGGCATGGACGAGCTGGTGGCCGCCGTCCCCAACGCGACCGTGACCGCCGCCCCGATGGGCGAGGGCTGGGCCCAGGCCGTCCGCGCGTCGCTCTAGCGGAGTCCCACGACGGCGTTTCCCGCGTGTCCAGTCTCAGGAGATGTGTCAGTCCTGAAGTCTCATGACATGTGTCGCTTGATCATCACGCCGCCGTTGAGGTGGTGTGGGGAAGCGAGCGGCAGTCATGAAACTGCTGGATGCCACGCTGCAG
>NZ_JBJGZV010000033.1:0-60803 GCF_054050715.1 Blastococcus sp. SYSU D00669 | reverse complement strand
GCGCGCGGCGGGCCGGGGGCGGGGCCGGGCCGCGGCCGGCCCGCCGCCCCCCCCGCCCCCCCCCCCCCCCCCCCCCCCCCCCCCCCCCCCCCCCCCCCCCCCCCCCCCCCCCCCCGGTCCCGGACGGCGGTGGTCCGGATCAGGCGTCTCCGCCGGCGGGGCGCCTGGCGCGGCCGGGCTGCACGCGCATCGGCTCGCCCGGCATCTTCGGGGAGCGAACCACGAAAGCGCTGTTCACAGGCCAAACCGCAGGTCGCGGGTGGGCGAAGGGCGGTGAGTCATCGGGCGGGTTCCGCCGTCCTCAGGAGCGCGAGGAAGCGGTTCGCCGTGCCGGGGCAACAGGGCAGCACGGTATTGAACCGCAGAGGTCTTCTGGGACGACGAGCGGATGCGCTCTCAGCCGGTGCGTTCACTGCACGGCCTCGCATTGAGCCGTGCTGTGGTCTGCCCCGGACTCTCTGCGCCGAGCCTGGGCGGATCGCAGCGCGAGGCGCGTGAAGCAGGCCTTCCGGGCATGGGCTGCTCGACGTGCCCGCTCGTCGGGTGGCAGCCCGCCGTCCGGGTCGACCTCGCGCTCGAAGCGGTCGAGTAGCGCCCGACGGGCCGGCTCTGCCCGCTGACCGGGATCGGTGGTCCTGGGCCAGGACTCGTGCGCGGCGAGCCGCGCGATCAGCGAGCGGTCTGCCGTCATGCCGGTGGGGGTTGCGACTCGTCCTTCGGTTCTTCTCCTCGAACCAGAGGAGTTCGACAGCGGATCGGCCGGAGGCGGCTGCTCCGGCCTGGTCCCAGGCGCGTCGACGACAGGGGGGAGAACCACTTCGGCAGCCGGCCACGAGCCTTGGGCTGCAGCGGCTCGCCGCACCACGCGCAGGTGGTGATCGCTCGGCGCCGGTCCGCGCGGCCGGTACTGCGGTCAGGGCCAGCGGGCCGACCAGCCCGAGGAGCGTGATCACGAGCGGGTGAGGCCAGCGGGTCCGTTGCAGCGGAGGCCAGCACTGCCCATACGGCCCGGTACAGGCGGGTCGACCGCAGAGGTCGACCCGCCTCCGCGATGAGTGCAGCAACCGGAGAAGCAACGCGGCGCCAGGTGCTGCTGGACGCCTGTCGTACCCACCAACGGTGAGCGTGCACCCACGTCCACGTCGCCTTGCGCGAATCTCCACGTCAGGGCCCCAGCCGTCGGCACACCATGCCGCAACGGCGAACGTCGGCACCGGCGACTTCTTCGCCGACCACGACCGTCGTCGTCCGCAGCGATCGAGCGCCTCGCGGAGAACGGGAAAGGCCTGATGCAGGATGCCGCTCGCTTCCGCTCCCACCGCGCGTCAGGGCGAGTTGCGCACGAAGGCGCGGCGCTTCGCCGAGGACGTGCTGCGCGACGTCGAGGCGAGTGCGGAACAGCTGCCCACTCCTGCTGAGCGGTTCGCTGCGACGAAGCCGGCGTACGAGCAGCTGGTCTCCGGTGGATTCCTCCGGGCGTGCATCCGGGAGACCGCCGGCGGCGACAGCTCGTGCCTCACCGACGTCGCCCTCCTCACCGAGGAACTGTTCTGCGGCAGTCCCGGCGTTGCTCTCACGCTGGTCGGGACCGTGCTCGGCCTGCAGCCGGTGGTCGTCGGGGGAACCCGGGAGCAGAAGTCGCGCCTGCTGGCCCCGTTCCTCACCGGGCACGGAGCACCGCTCGCGGGGTTCTGCTCCTCCGAGCCCGGCGGCAGCGCGAACGCCGGGTCGCCAGCTCCTGAGGAGGGTGTGCGCACCGCCGCCCGCGTCGACGGCGACGACTGGATCATCAACGGGCGCAAGAGATGGGTCTCGTCGGCCACCGGTTGGGACGGCAGCGGTGCGGACCTGTTGTGCGTCGTCGTGCGGACCGACCCTGCGGTTGCGCCAGTAGAAGGGGTGTCGGTCCTCGCCGTCGAGGGACCAGTCGACGGTCTGGTCCTCGAGGGCGTCATCGACTCACCCGGGTTCCGCGCGCACTTCCTGCCTGACTTCTCCTTCCAGGCCGTGCGGACCTCCCGCCGGAACCTGATCGGCCGGGAGGGGGCAGGCCTCCGGCTGGTGTCCGAGTCCTTCGCCGATGCGTCCGCACTCGTCGGTGTCATGGGGGTGGCCCTGATGCGGGCGGCCTTCGACCACGTCCTGCAGTTCGCGAAGTCGGAGCGGCGTGGCGGCGCGGTGCCGATCATCGACCATCAAGCGGTGGGGTACGAGCTGGTGAACGCCAAGGTGCGGATGGAGGCCTGCCGGTCCCTCACCTGGCGTGCCTGCCGGGCCATCGACGCGGGGAGCGTCGCGGCCGCCGAGCTCGCGAACTGCGCGAAGGTCTTCGGTTCCGAGACCGCCGTCAGCGTCATCACCGACCTCACACGAGTCGTCGGCGTCGAGAGCTACGACCTCTCGAACCCGCTCAACGGGCTGCTGCAGGACGCCCTCGCCCTCCCTGTCTTCGGCGGGGGAAACCTCGGCGTGCGCCGACGTGCGCTGCACGCCGTGATCCAGAGCGCGGAATACGACCCGCTCAGCTCGTCCGACGTTCCGTGAACCTCGGGCGCTCCACACGGCGGCCCGCAGGCCGGCCACACCAGCTCCTCGAGATGGGAAGCGCGATGACATCCACCAAGACAGCGATCGTGACGGGAGCCTCGAGCGGCCTGGGCTTCGCCGTCGCCGAGGCGTACCTGAAGCTCGGCTACAACGTTGTGGGCAACGCCCGCACCCTGGCCAGGCTGGAGGACGCCGCGGCCGCCCTCGGCAACCCCGCCAACTTCCTCCTCGTCGAGGGCGACATCAGCAGGCCGGAGACGGCCGCCACGTTGTTCGCGCGGGCTGTCGAGCAGTTCGGCAGGGTCGACATCCTGATCGCCAACGCGGGCATCTTCATGGCGAAGCCGGTCGTCGACTTCTCCGTGGACGACGTCGAGGCCATGCTCGACACCAACGTCAAGGGCTTCGTCTACCCAGCCCAGGAGGCCGCCCGCCACATGACGGCGAACGGGTCCGGCCACATCCTCGCTGTCACCGCGTGCATCGCGCTGCAGCCCAACGCGAAGCTGCCCTGCTTCATGACCGCCGTCACCAAGGGTGCGCTGGACCACGCGGTCAGGGCGCTGGCGTTGGAGCTCGCCGGGTCGGGGGTCCACGTGAACGCGGTCGCTCCGGGCGTCATCGACACCCCGCTCCTGCCGCGCGGTGAGGAGAACTGGGCGTTCTTCCGGACGCTCGCCCCGAACGGGAAGACCGGTGTGCCACAGGACGTCGTCGACGCCGTCCTGTACCTCACCGGCTCGGAGTACGTGACCGGTGCCGTGCTGACCGTCGACGG
This sequence comes from Blastococcus sp. SYSU D00669, assembly GCF_054050715.1. NCBI lineage: Bacteria > Bacillati > Actinomycetota > Actinomycetes > Geodermatophilales > Geodermatophilaceae > Blastococcus > Blastococcus sp. SYSU D00669. Next base: position 57,478 of record NZ_JBJGZV010000033.1, on the reverse strand, counting down.
AGGCTCCACCACCGGCGTCTGGTGACGGACGGCCGCGTGCACGGGATAGTACGTCGGCATCGAGCGCGGTTGGGGTGAGCGATGGAACTGACCTGGTCGACCGAGGGCCTGGCGCCCGAGGACCAGTTCGCCTACTGGGCTGACGTCGTCTGCGAGGCGTGTGCTCCGCTGGCGCCGGTGCGCACCCGGCAGCACCTCAGCCGGAGCCGTTGGGGTGAGGGCCTGACCGGCTGGGTCCGGGCCGAACGGCTGGCGGACTCAACCCCGACCGAGGTCGTCTCGTGCACCCAGCGGCTGACCCACGGGCCGGCCGAGGTCCGGCGCGGCCGCGACGAGCAGATCTTCGTGAACCTGCAGCTGGACGGAACGGGTCGCGGCGAGCAGGACGGACGCAGGTGCGTCGTGCCGCCGGGGTCGTTCGCGGTGTTCGACACGACGCGGCCCTACGTGCTCGAGTTCGACGAGTCGCCCGACGGCTCCCCGTGGCGGGTCCTGTCCTTCAAGATCCCCCGGGAGCAGATGCTGCCGTTCATCCCGCAGCCGGCCCTGCGGACCGCACGCACCATCGATGCCCGGTCCGGGGCCGGCGCGGTCGCCGCCGACATGATGACGAGCCTCTGGCGCTCGCGGGCGCAGCTGAGCCCCGCATCACGTCTCGCCCTCGACCACGCCTGCACCGAGGTCATCGCCAATGCGCTCGGGGCGTTCGAGAAGGACGGTGACGACCGCAGCTCGGTCGACGACGCGTTGCGGGCGTCCATCGCCCGCTTCGTGCACGAACGGCTGCCGCACGGGCAGGTGCTCGCCGTCGAAGCGGCCCGGCACGTCGGCATCTCCGTCCGCAAGCTCCATCAGCTGTACAACGGACACGAGACCACGTTCGGCGCCACCGTCCGCGACCTGCGCCTCCAGCGGGCGGCCCGTCAGCTGGAGATGCAGGGTCCGCACGTCACCGTGACGGACGTGGCGACTCGCTGGGGGTTCTGCGATGCCTCGCACCTCAACCGGGCGTTCAAGGCCAGGTACGGGATGAGCCCGACGGCCTACCGCGAGTCTTCCAGCGCCACTGTCACCTGACCAGCAGCGCGCCGGACGTCCGGCGGGCCGCCGGAACAACGCTGGGCGCGCCGGCTCTCCGGGGCTGCCTCACGGCGCGGATCGGGCTGGTCGACGTTCGTGTCCCGAAGGCCGATCTGCTCGGTCTGGAAGGCCGAGGTGTCGAGCTGACGCGCAACGCCTTCGTCGGCAGCGGTGCCGCTATCGGGACCTTCTCGGTGGCCGCGACGCGCCAGGCCTTCGACGTCGCCTACCGTTTCGCGCTCACCGAGCACCGTGGCGGCGTGGTCCCGATCATCGAGCACCAGGCGGTCGCGGATGTCCTGGCGAGTGCCGAGGCGCGGATCGAGGCGACCCGGCTGCTGTCCTGGCGCGCGCTGGATGCGGCATGGTCGGGGACCCACAGGCGCTCGAATGGGCGATGCACGCGAAGGTCTTCGGGTCCGGGAACTGCGGTCGAGGTCATCAACGACCTGGTCGGCGTGGTCGGGGTCTCGGCCTGCTGTTGACCAGCAGCGGTCACGAACCGCTCGCGGCGTCCGAGATGAGCTGAGTGCCGCCGGAGAGACGCCAGCAGGTCCTCGAGCCGGATCGCCGTTCGCGGAAGATGATCGGGCGAGTCAGCGCTGTGCCAGCCCTCAAGAGGGCCGGCAATCACTCGTCCTCGCTGGTAGAACGCTTGGCGCGGCTGGGCTGCACGCGCATCGGCTCGCCCGGCATCTTCGGGTAGTCCGGGGGGTACGGGAGATCGCCCAGCCCCTGGTCGGCCGCCTGCCGCTCGGCCAGCTCCAGCAGCGGCTCGATGCCGAACGAGTGCTCGGAGATGCCGGCGTGCTTGTCGCCGACCTCCCGGAAGCGCTTCGGCATGGTGAGGACGTCGAAGTCGGTGGGGTGGACGTCGGCCAGCTCGTCCCAGTCCACCGGCGCGGAGACCGGGGCGTGCGGCTTGGGCCGGATGGAGTACGCCGAGGCGATCGTGCGGTCCCGGGCCATCTGGTTGTAGTCGATGAAGATCTTCTCGCCGCGCTCCTCCTTCCACCACGACATCGTCACGCGGTCGGGCAGCCGGCGCTCCAGCTCGCGGCCGAAGGCGATCACGGCGCGCCGCACCTCGGGGAAGGTCCAGCGCGGCTGGATCGGCACGTAGATGTGCACGCCGCGGCCGCCGGAGGTCTTCGGCCAGCCCTGCATGCCGAACTCGGCGAGCAGCTCGCGCACGTGCGGGGCCACCCACACGGCGTCGGAGAAGTCGGTGCCCGGCTGCGGGTCGAGGTCGATGCGGATCTGGTCGGGCTGCTCGACGTCGGACTTCGACACCGGCCACGGGTGGAAGGTCAGCGTGCCCAGGTTGGCGCACCAGGCGACCACCGCCACGGAGTCGGGCGCGATCTCGTCCGCCGTCCGCCCGCTCGGGAAGGTGATGTGCGCGGTCTGCACCCACTCGGGCGCGTTCTTCGGCACCCGCTTCTGGTAGAAGGCGTCGCCGGTGTTGTCCACCCGCGTCGACAGCCGCGCGCCCTCGAAGACGCCGCCGGGCCAGCGCTCCAGCGTGGTCGGCCGGTCGCGCAGCGCGTGCAGGATCCCGGGGCCGACCGAGACGAAGTACTCGACGACGTCGATCTTGCGGATGCCGCGCTCGGCGAAGTAGGGCTTCTCCGGGTTGGAGACGCGCACCTCGTGCCCGTCGATCTCCAGGACGACGGCGTCCTTGCTGGCGGCCATGGGCGCTCCTTTCCTCGGGCGGCGCGGCCCGTCGGGGCGCCTAGGCCGCCGGGCAGGTCAGCCCGTCGGAGGGCGCGGTCAGGTCGATGAGGTACGCGTTGACGGCGTCGGTCACGCACGGCGTCTTCGGGTAGCTCGTGTGGCCCTGACCCTGCCAGGTCAGCAGCACGCCCGACTCCAGTTCGTCCGCCATGTCCACCGCACCGGGCAACGGAGTCACCGGATCGCCGGAATTGCCGACGACGAGGATCGGCGCCGAGCCGGCGGCGTCGCGCTCCGGCAGCGGCGTCCGGTCGGCCTCCCAGGCGGAGCAGGTGTACAGGCCGGTCGCGGCGCCGGCGCCGAACAGCGGGTACGTCGCGTTCCACTCGGCGGCCAGCCGGCGGACCTCGTCCTCGGGGACCGCGGCGTCGGTGGAGGTGTCGGCGCAGTTGATCGCGATGTTGGCGTCGAACAGGTTGGAGTAGCCGCCGTCGGGCAGCCGCCCGGAGTAGCTGTCGGACAGGGTGAACACCCCCGCCGAGTCACCCCGGGACGCGGCGGCCAGCGCCTGCGCCAGCTGCGGCCAGGCCTCCTGGCTGTACAGGGCCGCCCGGACCGCGTTCCACACCACGCCGGCCGTGGCGGTGCGGGTCTCGCCCGGCGTCGAGCTCGGGATCGGGGTCGCCGCCGCCTGCGCCAGCAGGTCGTTGACGAACTGCCGCGGGTCGGCGCCGATCGGGCAGCCGGCGATGAGCGCCGTGCAGTACTGCGAGAACGCGTCGAACCCGGCCTCCAGCCCGGCCGCGCTGGCCTCGGCGTCCTCCACCGGGTCGGTGGTCGGGTCGACCGCGGCGTCGAGCACCAGCGCGCGGACGTTCTCCGGGAACAGCTCGGCGTAGGTCGACCCCAGCGTCGTGCCGTACGAGTAGCCGAGGTAGGTCAGCTGCTCGTCGCCCAGCGCCTCGCGCAGCAGGTCCAAGTCCCGCGCGGTGTCGACGGTGTTGAAGCTGCCCAGCGCGTCGCCGTACTCCTCCGCGCAGTCCTGCGCCACCTCGTCGGCGAGCCCGAACGCCTCGTCGAGCTGCGCCTCCGTCGTCGGCCGCGGCTCCGAGGCGATCAGCCGGTCCTTGAGGTCGGTGGAGATGCACTCGACCGGTGTCGACAGCCCCACGCCGCGCGGGTCGAAGCCGACCAGGTCGAACCGCTGCAGGACCTGCTCCGGCATCCGCAGCGCCAGGCCGAGGACGGCGTCCGCCCCGGACCCGCCCGGTCCGCCCGGGTTCACCACCAGCGAGCCGATCCGGTCGGTCTGCCCGGCCATCGTCACGCGGACCAGGAACAGCGGCAGCGTCGCACCCTGCGGCTCGTCGTAGCTGATCGGCACCTCGGTGCGGCCGCACTCGAACGTCAGCGGCCGCTCCGACCCGGGCCGGCCCTCGATCAGCGGCCGGATCTGCTCGCTGCAGTCCGTCCACTCGATCTCCGCGGCCGCCGGCTCGGCAGCGGCCGAGCTGCTGGCCGCGGCCGCCGTCTCCTCGGCCGCCATGGAGCCGGTGAAGGACGTGCAGCCGGTGAGCAGGAGGAGCAGCCCGGCCACGACGACGGGCAGGGTGGATCGACGACGCATGATCACGAGCCTAGGAGGACCTCGATGCCGTCGCAGGCGATCGAGACAAGCCTCACCCGTCGAGCACCTCGGCGAGGTCGTACCGCACCGGCACGTCGAGCTGGTCGTAGGTGCAGCTCTTCGGGTCGCGATCGGTGCGCCAGCGCAGGAACTGGCCGGTGTGCCGCAGCCGCCGCCCCTCCAGCTGGTCGTACTTGATCTCGACGACCAGCTCGGGGCGCAGCGGCACCCAGGAGAGGTCCTTGCCCGCGTTCCACCGGCTGACCGCACCCGGCATCCGGTGCTCGCCCTCGCCGTCGGTCTGCGCGTTCGCCCAGTCCTGCCACGGGTGACCGCTCAGCGCGTTCGCCCGGTAGGGCTCGAGCTCCTCGACCAGCTCGGCCCGCCGGGTCATGGGGAAGGACGCCGCGACGCCGATGTGCTGCAGGTCCCCGGCGTCGTTGTAGAGCCCCAGCAGCAGCGAGCCGACGACCGGCCCGCTCTTGTGCCACCGGAACCCGGCCACCACGCAGTCGGCCGTGCGGACGTGCTTGACCTTGGTCATCAGCCGCTGGTCGGGGCCGTAGGGCAGGTCGGCGGCCTTGGCGACGACGCCGTCGAGCCCGGCGCCCTCGAACTCCTGGAACCAGCGCTGCGCGGTCGCCGCGTCCTGGGTGATCGAGGTGACGTGCACCGACCCGGTCGTCGTCACCACCTCGCGCAGCCGGGCCTGCCGCTCGGCGAACGGGGTCTCCAGGAACACCTCGTCGCCGAGGGCGAGCAGGTCGAAGGCGACGAAGGTGCCCGGCGTCTGCTCGGCCAGCAGGTCGACCCGCGACTTCGCGGGGTGGATGCGCTGCAGCAGCGCCTCGAAGTCCAGCCGGTCGCCGCTCTGGACGACGATCTCGCCGTCGACGACGCACCGCTCCGGCAGCGCCGCCTTGACCGCCTCGACCACCTCGGGGAAGTAGCGGGTCATCGGCCGCTCGTTGCGGCTGCCCAGCTCCACCTCGTCGCCGTCGCGGAAGACGATGCACCGGAAGCCGTCCCACTTGGGCTCGTAGAACAGGCCCTCGCCGGTGGGGAGCTTCGTCGAGGCCTTGGCCAGCATCGGCTTCACCGGCGGCAGCAGGGGCAGGTCCATGCAGGTCAGTAGACCAGCCGGGGACGACGGCCGACGGCTCAGGCGGTGCGCACGCCGTATCGGGTGAACAGCATCCCGTCCTCCTCGAGCACCTGCCGCAGGTCGAGCCGGACGACGTCGGCGAGCGGCACGTCGCCGAGCAGCCGCACCTCGCCGCCGACCAGCGCGGGGGAGATCGAGAGGTCGAGCTCGTCGACCACGCCCGCCTCGAGGGCCGTGCGCAGCAGCTGCGGCCCGCCCTCGCAGGTGACGTGCGCCAGCCCGCGCCCGGCCAGGGCGTCGAGGGCGGCCGGCAGGTCGACGTCGTCCTCGCCGCACACGAGCACCTGCACGCCGGCGTCGGCGAGCGCGGCCCGCCGTCCGGCGTCCGCGGCGGCGCAGGTGACCAGGATCGTCTGCGGCACCGCCAGCCGGCTGCCCGGCTCCAGCGACGCCCGCCGCGACACCACCGCGATCGGCGCGGTCGCCGGGCGGCCCAGCTCGACGCGCAAGCGGCCGACGACCGAGTCGTCGGTCATCGGGCCGTACCCCTCGGCGGCGGCGGTGCCCGCCCCGACGAGGACGACGTCGGCCAGCGCCCGCAGCACCCGGAAGACCAGCAGGTCGCCGGGCGACTGCAGGTCGCGGCTGCGCCCGGCGACGGTGGTCGCGCCGTCGAGGCTGGCGATGAAGTTGATCCGCAGCGCACGGCCGGGCGGCAGCCGGTAGGCCGCGCCGATCTCGTCCGGCGCCAGGTCGGCCGGGTCGGGGAGCAGCCGCCTCACGTGGTCAGCACCACTGCGGTCTCCGCCGGCAGCGTCACCGTCTCGCGGTCGATGCGCGGCTGCTCGCCGGTGGTGAACAGCACGCCGGTGGCGGGCCGGTCGAGGTCGATCTCGCGCGGCTCGCCGGCGAGGTTGGCCACCACCCGCAGGGAGCCGCGGTGCACGGCCAGCCAGCGGTCGTCGTCGTCCCAGCTCACGGCCACGGCGGTCAGGTCGGGGTCGACCAGCTCGGGCTGCGCCCGGCGGAGCGCCAGCAGGGTGCGGTGGACCTCCAGCAGCCGGTCGTGCGGCTCCTTGCCCGGCTCCGACCAGTCCAGCTTCGAGCGGGTGAACGTCTCGGGGTCCTGCGGGTCGGGGACGACGTCGGCGTCCCACCCGTGCTCGGCGAACTCGCCGATCCTCCCCTCCGCGGTGGCCTTGCCCAGCTCCGGCTCCGGGTGGCTGGTGAAGAACTGCCACGGCGTGGACGCGCCCCACTCCTCGCCCATGAACAGCATGGGCGTGAACGGGCTGGTGAGCACGATGGTCGCGCCGACGGCCAGCAGGTCGGGGGAGAGGGAGGCCGAGATCCGGTCGCCGACCGCCCGGTTGCCGATCTGGTCGTGGTCCTGCAGGTAGCCGAGGAACTTCCAGCCGGGCAGCAGCGCGGTGTCGACCGGCCGGCCGTGGTGCCGCCGGCGGAAGCTCGACCACGCGCCGTCGTGGAAGTACGCCCCGGTCAGCGTCTTGGCCAGCCCGCCCAGGCCGGCCTCGGCGAAGTCGGCGTAGTAGCCCTGCCCCTCGCCGGTGAGGGAGGAGTGCAGCGCGTGGTGGAAGTCGTCGCTCCACTGCGCGGTCAGCCCGAGCCCACCGGCCACCCGCGGGGTGACCATGCGCGGGTCGTTCAGGTCGCTCTCGGCGATGAGGGTCAGCGGCCGGCCGACGGCGACCGAGAGCCTGTCGACCTCCTGCGCCATCTCCTCGAGCACGTGCGTGGCCCGCTCGTCGACCAGGGCGTGGACGGCGTCGAGGCGCAGCCCGTCGACGTGCATGTCGCGCAGCCACATCAGCGCGTTGTCGATGATGTAGCGCCGCACCTCGTCGGAGTCGGGCCCCGACAGGTTGACCGAGTTCCCCCACGTGTTGGCCCCGCCCTCGGCGAAGACGGGGAAGAACAGCGGCAGGTAGTTCCCCGACGGGCCGAGGTGGTTGTAGACGACGTCCTGGATGACCCCGAGCCCGCGCTGGTGGCAGGCGTCGACGAACCGCTGGTAGGCGGCCGGCCCGCCGTAGGTCTCCTGGACGGCGTACCAGAGGACGCCGTCGTACCCCCAGTTGTGGGTGCCGTTGAAGGCGTTGACCGGCAGCAGCTCGACGAAGTCGACGCCGAGGTCGACGAGGTGGCCGAGCCTGTCGACCGCCGCGTCCAGCGTGCCCTCGGCCGTGAACGTGCCGACGTGCATCTCGTAGACGACCCCGCCGGCCAGCGGCCGCCCGGTCCAGGCGCCGTCGCCCCAGGAGTACGCGCCCGGGTCGAACCGGCGCGACGGCCCGTGCACGCCCTCGGGCTGCCGCCGCGACCGCGGGTCGGGCCGCACCGTGTCGTCGTCGCCCAGCAGGAACCCGTAGTCCGCCTCGGGACCGGCCTCCACCTCGGCCCGCCACCAGCCGCCGTCGTCGCGCCGCATGTCGTGGACGGCGCCGTCGACCTGCAGGCGCACGCGCTCGGGGAGCGGCGCCCAGACGGAGAACTCGACGGGTGCGGACATGCGGAGGGCCTCCAGAGGTGCGGGATCGCGCCGATCATGCCCCCGTCCCGTGCGGTCAACCCTCGCCGCGGGACGGATCCTGCCGCCAGACTGTCCGCCGTGCCGGCGGAGCGCAGCGACTGGGTCGAGCTGCGCGTGCACGGGGTGAGCGGCACCCCGCCGGACTACATGCTCGGCAGCGCGCACACCGCCCAGGTCGCCGGCGACGACCGCAGCCGGTGCTTCCGCCCCACCGACTCCCGCGGCCGCGAGGTGCCGGCGCCCGACGGGCACGTGCTCGAGGCGTTCCACTGGGGCCGCTGGACCTCCGGGTCGTGGGTGCAGGGGCTGTGGCTGCTGCTCATCCCGTTCGGGATCCTCAACGCCGCCCACCACACGCTCCCGTCCGGTCCGGGCCGTCCCGCCCGCGCGGCGCGGGCGCTGGCCGCCGCGCTGCTGCGCCTGGTCGGGCTCGTCCTCACCGGGCTGTTCGCCCTCGCCACCTGCCTGGTCGTCGTCGACCTGGCCGCCTGGCAGTGGCTGGCGGACCTCGGGCCGGTGCCCGGCTGGCTGGTCGTCGACGTCGCTCTGGCCGTGGCCGCCCTGCTCATCGCCGGCCTCTCCGGGCTCGGGCAGGCCGACACCGGCCGCCGGTACCGGTTCGCCGCCGCCGGCCCGTGCGACCTGGGCCGCGGAGCGGGCGGCCCGGCGGCTCTCGGTGACGCCGCCTTCTTCGACGGCGACCCCGACAACCCGGCGCTGCGGCTGCTGCACCGGGCCGCCGGCCTGCTCGTCGTCGGCTGGCTGGGCCTCTCGGTCGCCGTCGACGCCGGTGTCGGCTGGGCCGCCGTGCCGCGCGGGGGCGTCGCCGTCGTCCTGGCGCTGGTGGCGGCCGCGGTGTCGGTCACGGGCCGGGGGCAGGCCGACGGCCCGGCGCGGTGGCGGTCGGTGGCCGCCGTGGCGGTGCGGGTGCTGTCCTGGGCCGCCGTCCTGCTCGCCCTCGCCGCGCTGGCCGGGGCCGACGTCGACGGCGCCGGTCCGCTGCCCGGGACGACCGTCGCCGTCGCCGTCCTCGTCGTCGCCGGCTTCGGGGGGCTGGCGCTGCTCGTGCTCTCGGTCGCCGTGCTCGCCGCGGCGACCCGGACGGCGGCGCGGGTGCCGCCGCGCCCGTTCCGGCGGTTCGCCGGCGGCCTGGCGGCGGGCCTGGCGGCCTCGATCGGCTGCTACCTCGCCGTCGGGCTGACCGCCGGCCTCACCCTCGGCGTGCAGGGGTTGCTCAACGGGCTCTTCGGCGCGTCCGTGCAGGGCCCGGCGCTGCTGCAGCGGTTCTCGTACGCGTGGGGCGTCACGGCCGCCGTCTTCGCCGTCCTCGGCGGGCTCGCCGCCCCGCGGCTCCGCCGGGACCGCCGCCGGTTCCGCGACCGGGCCGAGGCGGCCATGACCTTCGGCGACCCGCCGGTCCTGCACCTGCCGGCGCGCTGGGTCGCCCGCACGGGCCGCGCGATGCAGACCGCGCGGCTGAAGAACGCGATCCCGCAGGCCCTCGCGGTGTGGACCCTGCTCGGCCTGGTCCTGGCCGGGGCCATCGGCGCGGCGTTCGTCCTCGACCGCGAGCCGCCGGTCCCGCTGGGCCTGCTCACCGGCGCCAGCTCCGCCGCGGGCGGGGCGGTGACCGGGGACGACGTCGTCATCGGGCTGGGGCAGGTCACCCTGCTCGGCATCGCGGCCGCGGCGGTGCTGCTGGCCCGGGGCGCGCTGCGCTCGGAGGGGGCGCGCCGCGGGCTCAACGTCGTCTGGGACGTCGTCGCGTTCTGGCCCCGCGCCAGCCACCCGTTCGTGCCGCCGCCCTACGCGCAGGAGGTGGTGCCCGCGCTGGTCCGCCGGATCTGCTGGCACCTCGGCGTCCCGGACCCGCTGCAGGACACCGGCGCCGACGCCGATCGCCGGGCGGCCCCGGTGCACAACCCCGACCCGGCGCCGGAGGTCGTCGTGGCCGCGCACAGCCAGGGCAGCCTGATCGCGCTGGTCGCGCTGCTGTGGCTGCCGGCGGAGGTGCGCGGCCGCGTCCGCTGGGTCACCTTCGGGTCGCAGCTGCGCAGCGAGTTCGCCCGCGGCTTCCCCCACTACGTGACCGTCGACCTGCTGCGCGAGGTCGCCGCCGCCTTCCGCTGGGTGAGCCTCTACCGCGACACCGACCCGGTCGCCGGTCCGGTCACCAGCTGGGACCACAGCCCCGACGGCGGCCCGCTCACCTCCCGCCGGATGAGCGACCCCGACCGCGCGCTGCCCGACTGGCTGGACCCTGACACGGGCCGGCGGGTCTGCGGCGACGAGTGGCGGCTGCTCGACCCGGTGCCCGGGGACCTCGCCCTGCAGACCCGCGCCGTGACCGGCCCCGGCGGCCACGGCGGCTACTGGACCGACCCCGACTGGCCGCTTGCGCTGGACGTCGTCCGGGGCCGGGTCCCCGACGGGCGGGTCCCGCGCGCCCGGGTCAGTCGCGGGCCAGCAGCGCCACCGGCAGCCGGCCGAGCACCTCACCCAGCGGTGCCCCGTCAGCGGCGGACACCACCCGGGACCCGGTGAGCACGTCCCGCCAGGCGCCCGTGGGCAGCTGCAGCGCGGTGTCGCCCCAGCCGCCCGCCGCGGCCAGCGCCACCGGCAGCCGGGTCGCCACGGTCACCGCGCCGCCGCGGTCGAAGGCGACGACGTGGTCGGCCGCCGACCCGCTCGCCGCGACCGGCTCGTAGCCGGTGAACCACCCGGGGTCGTCCCGGCGGGCCCGCAGCGTGCGGGAGACCACCAGCAGCTTGGCCGCGCCGCCGTCGTCGAGCAGCGGCAGCTGCCCGGCGTCGAGGGCGGCCAGCAGCGACCGGCGCCGGTCGTAGTCGACCGGGCGGCGGTTGTCGGGGTCGACCAGCGAGAGGTCCCACAGCTCGGTGCCCTGGTAGACGTCGGGGACGCCGGGCATGGTCAGCTGCAGCAGCTTCTGCGACAGCGAGTTCGACCGGCCGAACGGCGCGATCCGCTCCACGAACTTGTGGATCCGCGCCGCGACGGCCTCGTCGTCGTAGGCGGCGTCGACGAGGGCGTGCAGCTGCTCCTCGAACTCCTGCACCGGGTTGGTCCACGTCGTCGACGTCCCGGCCTCGCGGGCGGCCTTCTCGACGTAGGCGTGCGCCCGCTCTTGCGACAGCGGCCAGGCGCCGACCAGGTTCTGCCAGACCAGGTGCGCCAGCGACCGGTCGGCCAGCGGGTGGCGGGACAGCAGCCAGCGCACCGTGTCCGCCCACTCGGTGGGGATCTCGGCGAGCACGGCCAGCCGGGCGCGCACGTCCTCGCTGCGCTTGGTGTCGTGCGTCGACAGCGTCGTCATCGACACCGGCTTGCGCTGCTGCCGCCGTACCTGTGCCTCGTGGAACTCCTCGACCGTGCTGCCGAACCGGGCGGGGTCGCCGCCGACCTCGTTGAGCGCCACGAACCGCGCCCACCGGTAGTAGGCGGAGTCCTCCACGCCCTTGGCCATGACCGGGCCGCTGGTCTGCTCGAACCGGGTCGCCGCCTCGGTGCCGGCCTGCGCCAGCACCGGGTGCAGCGCGTCGACGGCGGTCACCAGGTCGGGCCGCCGGTCGCGCACCGCGGCCACCGTGGCGTCGAGGTGCTCGCGGCCGTCGGGGAGGTAGCTGCGGTACACCGGGAACGAGGCCAGCAGCTCGGCGAGCGCCTCGCGGACCTGCTCGGCGTCCACGCCCTGCAGGTCGCCGACCACCCGCTGCAGGCGGGCGACCTCCGAGCCGAGCATCCCGTCGGTGACCTCGCGCTTGCAGTCGTGCACCAGCTGCGCGTAGTCGACCGGGCGGCCGGCCAGCTCGGTGTCCAGGGCGGTCAGCGCGGCCTCGCCCGCCGGGTCGACGAGGACGTCGTCCACCTCGGCCAGCGCGTCGTAGCCGGTGGTGCCGGCGGTCGCCCAGCTCTCCGGCAGCTCCTCGCCGGGCTCGAGGATCTTCTCCACGACCGTCCACCGGCCGCCCGACGCCTCGGCCAGGCGCTCCAGGTAGCCCTTCGGGTCGGCCAGGCCGTCGGGGTGGTCGATCCGCAGCCCGTCGACCTTGCCCTCGCCGACGAACCGGAGCACCAGCTCGTGCGTCGCGTCGAAGATCGCCGGGTCCTCGACGCGCAGGCCGGCCAGGGTGTTGATCGCGAAGAACCGGCGGTAGTTGAGCTCGTCGTCGGCCCGGCGCCAGTCGACCAGCTCGTAGTGCTGGCGGGCGTGGACCTCCTGCGGCGTCCCCTCCCCGGTGCCCGGGGCGATCGGGAAGCGGTTGTCGTAGTAGCGCAGCTCGCCGTCGGTGCTGCCCCCACCCGCCCCGCCGACGACCTCGAGCTTGTCGACGTCGCCAGCCGACCCCAGCACGGGGATGCGGACCCTGCCGCCGCCGAACTCCCAGTCGATGTCGAACGCGCCGGCGTGCGCGCTGTCCCGGCCGTGCTGCAGCACGTCCCACCACCACGGTGCGGCGGCCGGGTCGGCCACGCCCATGTGGTTGGGCACGAGGTCGAGCACCAGCCCGAGCCCGTGCTCGTGCAGCGCCTCGACGAACCGGTCGAAGCCCGCCTGCCCGCCGCGGGCCTCGTCGACGTGCGCGTGGTCCACGGTGTCGTAGCCGTGGTTGCTGCCCTCGGCCGAGCGCAGCAGCGGCGACGCGTAGGCGTGGGTCACGCCCAGGTCGGCCAGGTATCCCGCCACCGCGGCGGCGTCGTCGAGGGTGAACCCGGCGTGCACCTGCAGCCGGTAGGTGGCCGACGGGACCCCGCGACGGCGCTCGGTGCCGTTCCCCGGCCCGGTCACGGCGCGGCGCGCAGCACGACGGTGGCGCGGGCGCCGACGGTCACCGTCTCGCCGGGCTTGACCTCGTCGGGCTCCAGCTCGCCGCGCTCGGCGGTGTCGAGGACGACGGTCCACGCGGCGGCGTACTCGCTGGTGGGCAGCGTGAACTCCATCGGCTCGTGGTGGGCGTTGAACGCCAGGTAGAAGCAGTCGTCGAGGATCGGCTCGCCCCGCTCGTCGGTCTCGCGGATGCCGTGCCCGTTGAGGTACATGGCCAGCGACTTGGCGAAGCCGACGTCCCAGTCGTCGTCGCCCATGGGATCGCCGTCCGGCGTCAGCCAGGCCACTTCGGGCAGCGGGGAGCCCTCCTCCCGGCGCACCGGCCGGCCGGAGAGGAACCGGCGCCGGCGGAACACCGGGTGCTCGGTGCGCAGCCGGATCACGGTCTTCGTGAACTCGAGCAGGCTCTCGTCGACGGACTCCCAGTCCATCCAGGTGAGCTCGGAGTCCTGGCAGTAGCCGTTGTTGTTGCCGTTCTGGCTGCGGCCGATCTCGTCGCCGTGCAGCAGCATCGGCACGCCCTGGCTGAACAACAGCGAGGCGAGGAAGTTGCGCTGCTGCCGGGCGCGCAGCGCCAGCACCTTCGGGTCGTCGGTCGGGCCCTCGACGCCGCAGTTCCAGCTGCGGTTGTGGCTCTCGCCGTCGTTGTTCCCCTCGCCGTTGGCCTCGTTGTGCTTCTCGTTGTAGGAGACCAGGTCGCGCAGCGTGAACCCGTCGTGCGCGGTGACGAAGTTGATGCTCGCCACGGGGCGCCGGCCGGAGTGCTGGTACAGGTCGGACGAGCCGGTGATCCGGCTGGCGAACTCGCCGATGGTCGCGTCCTCGCCGCGCCAGAAGTCGCGGACGGTGTCGCGGTACTTGCCGTTCCACTCGGTCCACAGGGACGGGAAGTTGCCGACCTGGTAGCCGCCGTCACCGACGTCCCACGGCTCGGCGATCAGCTTGACCTGGCTGACGACGGGGTCCTGGTGCACCAGGTCGAAGAACGCCGACAGCCGGTCGACCTCGTGGAACTGGCGGGCCAGCGTCGAGGCGAGGTCGAAGCGGAAGCCGTCGACGTGCATCTCGGTGACCCAGTAGCGCAGCGAGTCCATGATCAGCTGCAGCGACTGCGGGGTGCGGACGTTGAGCGAGTTCCCGGTGCCCGTGGTGTCCATGTAGTACTGCAGGTCGTCCTCGACCAGCCGGTAGTAGGCCCGGTTGTCGATGCCCTTGAACGACAGCGTCGGGCCCATGTGGTTGCCCTCGGCCGTGTGGTTGTAGACGACGTCGAGGATGACCTCGATGCCGGCCTCGTGCAGGGCCCGCACCATGCCCTTGAACTCCTGCACCTGCTGGCCGTCGGTCGCCGTCGCGTACTCGTTGTGCGGCGCGAAGAAGCCGATCGTGTTGTAGCCCCAGTAGTTGCGCAGGCCCTTCTGCAGGAGGGTGTCGTCCTGCACGAACTGGTGCACCGGCATCAGCTCGATCGCGGTGATCCCGAGTTCCTGGAGGTGCTCGATGATCGCCGGGTGCGCCACCGCCGAGTAGGTGCCGCGGATCTCCTCGGGGATCCGCGGGTGGGTCATCGTCAGGCCCTTCACGTGGGCCTCGTAGATGACGCTCTTGTGGTACGGGATCCGCGGCGGGCGGTCCACGCCCCAGTCGAAGTACGGGTTGACGACGACGGACTTCGGCATGTGCGGCGCCGAGTCGTCGTCGTTGCGCTCGCCGGTGCCGAAGCGGTACCCGAAGCAGGCCTCGTCCCAGTCGACCTGGCCGTCGATGGCCTTGGCGTAGGGGTCGAGCAGCAGCTTGTTCGGGTTGCAGCGCAGCCCCTGCTCGGGGTCGTAGGGGCCGTGCACGCGGAAGCCGTAGCGCTGCCCGGGCTGGATGCCGGGCAGGAAGGCGTGCCAGACGTAGCCGTCCATCTCCTCGAGGACGATGCGCTCCTCGGTGCCGTCCTCGTCGAACAGGCACAGCTCGACCCTCTCGGCCACCTCGCTGAAGATCGCGAAGTTGGTGCCGGTGCCGTCGTACGTGGCACCCAGCGGGTAGGCGGTGCCGGGCCACACCTGTGTCATGCGGGTCGTTCCTCCTGCGGTGGCCCTCCGGGGAGAGGGCAGTGGCCTCCCTCCCCGGACTGGGGGAGGAGGTCGGTACGGGGCTCGCGGGGCGCTGTGCCCGGGTCGAGCCTCCCGCACACCTGGATCGGCCGGAGGAGAGCGGGGTCACCCGCAGGAACGAGAGAGCGGCGCCCACCGGGGTCCGACCTCGCCCGGCCGGGCCGGGTGGCGCTGGTCCCCGGCGGGCACCGCTGCTGCGACAGGGAACCTAGGGGGAGGGGGCGGGGAGGACAAGTAGCCGGGACGGTCCACCCCGTCCCGCCGGCACCAGGCCGCTCAGCCACCCGTTCTGTCACACCGGCGACGTACCGTCGTCCCCGTGCGCGCGCAGACCGACATCCGGCCCACCGCGGGGCGATTCCGCGTGGTCAGCGAGTTCGAGCCCTCGGGCGACCAGCCGACCGCGATCAAGGAGCTCGCCGAACGCGTCAACGCCGGGGAGAAGGACGTCGTCCTCCTCGGCGCCACCGGTACCGGCAAGTCCGCGACCACCGCGTGGCTGGTCGAGCAGGTCCAGCGCCCGACGCTGGTCATGGCGCCGAACAAGACCCTCGCCGCGCAGCTGGCCAACGAGTTCCGCGAGCTGTTCCCCGACAACGCCGTCGAGTACTTCGTCTCGTACTACGACTACTACCAGCCCGAGGCGTACGTCCCGCAGACCGACACCTACATCGAGAAGGACTCCTCGATCAACGAGGAGGTCGAGCGGCTGCGGCACTCGGCGACGATGAGCCTGCTCACCCGCCGCGACGTGATCGTCGTCGCCACCGTCTCCTGCATCTACGGCCTGGGCACCCCGCAGGAGTACGTCGACCGGTCGCTGCGCATCCGGGTGGGGGAGTCCCACGACCGCGACGACCTGCTGCGCACGCTGGTCACCGAGCAGTACACCCGCAACGACCTCTCCTTCACCCGCGGCACGTTCCGGGTCCGCGGCGACACGATCGAGATCTTCCCGGTGTACGAGGAGCTCGCCGTCCGCGTCGAGATGTTCGGCGACGAGGTCGAGCGGCTGTACTACCTGCACCCGCTCACCGGCGAGGTGGTCCGCGAGGTCGAGGAGATCTTCGTCTTCCCGGCCACCCACTACGTCGCCGGCCCCGACCGCATGGAGCGGGCGATCCGCGGCATCGAGGCGGAGCTGGAGCAGCGGCTGGCCGAGCTGGAGCGGCAGGGCAAGCTGCTGGAGGCGCAGCGGCTGCGCATGCGCACCACCTACGACATCGAGATGATGCGCCAGGTCGGGTTCTGCTCCGGCATCGAGAACTACTCGCGGCACATCGACGGCCGGGCCGCCGGCAGCGCCGGCTCCTGCCTGCTCGACTACTTCCCCGACGACTTCCTGCTGGTCATCGACGAGTCGCACGTGACCGTGCCGCAGATCGGCGGCATGTACGAGGGCGACATGAGCCGCAAGCGGACGCTGGTCGAGCACGGCTTCCGGCTGCCCTCCGCGATGGACAACCGGCCGCTGCGCTGGGAGGAGTTCCAGGACCGGATCGGCCAGACGGTCTACCTCTCCGCCACCCCCGGCCCTTACGAGCTGGGCCGCTCCGGCGGCGAGTTCGTCGAGCAGGTCATCCGGCCGACCGGCCTGGTCGACCCCGAGGTCGTGGTCAAGCCGACCAAGGGTCAGATCGACGACCTCGTGCACGAGATCCGGCTGCGCACCGAGCAGGACGAGCGGGTGCTGGTCACCACGCTCACCAAGAAGATGGCCGAGGACCTCACCGACTACCTCCTCGAGCTGGGCATCAAGGTGCGCTACCTGCACTCCGAGGTCGACACCCTGCGCCGGGTGGAGCTGCTTCGCGAGCTGCGGCAGGGCGAGTACGACGTCCTCGTCGGCATCAACCTGCTGCGCGAGGGCCTCGATCTGCCCGAGGTGTCGCTGGTCGCGATCCTCGACGCCGACAAGGAGGGCTTCCTCCGCTCCGGCACGTCGCTGATCCAGACCATCGGCCGTGCGGCGCGCAACGTCTCCGGCCAGGTGCACATGTACGCCGACACGATCACGCCGTCGATGGCGACCGCGATCGAGGAGACCAACCGCCGGCGCGAGAAGCAGATGGCCTACAACCGCGAGCGCGGCATCGACCCGCAGCCGCTGCGCAAGAAGATCGTCGACATCCTCGACGGCATCTACCGCGAGGCCGAGGACGGCAGCGCCGAGCTGGTCGGCGGTTCCGGCCGGCAGCAGTCCCGCGGCAAGGCGCCGGTGCCGGGGCTGTCGTCGAAGAAGGCCGCCGCGTCCAAGGGCAAGGCGGGCGCCATCGACGTCCAGGGGCTGCCGCGCAACGAGCTGGCCGACCTCATCACGCAGATGAACGACCAGATGCTCGCCGCCGCCCGCGAGCTGCAGTTCGAGGTCGCCGCCCGCCTGCGCGACGAGCTGGCCGAGCTGAAGAAGGAGCTGCGCCAGCTGGACGCGGCGCACGCCTGAGGCGCCCGGCCCCGTCCAGGGGCTCGCCCCGAGCGTGCGAGGGGTGAGGGGGACGGGGTGATTCCACCATCCCCGGGGTGACGCCGAATGCGCCGCAGGCGCACACCACCCGGGGGCGGGCTACCGGTACGCCGGTCCGGAATCGCGACTCGCTGGCGGACGTGCCGGACGCGGCACCGGATCAGGCCGGGAACTCATCCGGACGGCGGCGCGTTGCACGCCTCGGACCCACGGGAACGCGAGGGCGATGACGCCTGCCCGCTCCCGGTGGTCCGCACGTGGAGGGGAGTATCCCGACGCGGCGGCGTCGTCAGTACGGGACCTGGTGGTCCCCGGCCCGCCGGCCGCCCGACGAGGGGCGGTGGGAGAGACCTCCGGTCGCTGACGCACGCCAGTCACCGGAGGTATCGCCGCATGGATGTCCCCTTCTGGGTGTGGGCCGTCACGGTCGGCGCCGTGGTCGCGATGGTCGTGTTCGACCTGCTCGGCCACCGCCGCCCGCACGAGCCCACCCTCCGCGAGTCGGCGATCTGGTCGATCGCCTACGTCGCCATCGCCGTCGTCTTCGGCCTGCTGGTCTGGGTCTTCTACGGAGGCCAGTACGGCGGGGAGTACTTCGCCGGCTACATCACCGAGAAGAGCTTGTCGGTCGACAACCTCTTCGTCTTCGTGCTGATCATGTCCAGCTTCGCGGTGCCCCGGGCGCTGCAGCAGAAGGTCCTGCTCTACGGGATCGTGTTCGCGCTGGCCCTGCGCACCCTGTTCATCTTCGTCGGCGCGGCCGCGATCGAGCAGTTCAGCTGGGTCTTCTACCTGTTCGGCGCCTTCCTCATCTGGACGGCGGTCGCCCAGGCGCGCGGCGGGCACCAGGGGCAGGAGGAGTACCACGAGAACGGCGTGCTGCGGTTCACCCGCCGCTTCCTGCCGACCACCGACGAGTACCACGGTGACAAGCTCACGACCCGGATCGACGGCAAGCGCCTGATCACCCCGCTCGCCGTCGCGCTGGTCGCCATCGGCAGCGCCGACATCCTGTTCGCGGTCGACTCGATCCCGGCGATCTTCGGGCTCACCCAGGAGACGTTCCTGGTCTTCGCGGCCAACGCGTTCTCGCTGCTGGGCCTGCGCCAGCTGTACTTCCTCATCGACGGCCTGCTCGACCGGCTGGTCTACCTGCACTACGGGCTGGCGGTGATCCTCGGCTTCATCGGGGTCAAGCTGCTGATCCACGCCCTGCACACCAACGAGCTGCCGTTCCTCAACGGCGGTGAGCACGTCACCGTGATCCCCGAGATCCCCACCTGGCTCTCGCTCACGGTCATCCTGCTCACGCTGCTGGTCACCACCGTCGCCAGCCTCGCCAAGGACCGCCGGGACCGCGCCCGCGCGGTGACGGGGGCGCGCACCTTGCCCGCGCCGGCGACGTCCGCCCCCGTCCCGGACGGCCAGCCGGCCGGCGACGGGACCCTTCGCGGGGACGACGACCTGCCCGACGACGTCCCCGCCGGGGCCGGGGGCACCCGCACCTGATGGATCAGCTCCGCCGGGGGTATGGAGCCCCCGGCGGAGCCCCCGCACACCCGACCACCCCGCCCCGGCGCCTCGGCGCCCGCAGCGCCCGGCACTTAAGGTGAGGACCCGTGGAGCAGCTCCCCGTCTGGTTCGAGGTCTCGACGTTCGTGGGGCTGACGGTCCTGCTGCTCGCCGACCTCGCCATCGTCGCCCGTCGCCCGCACGAGCCCTCCATCAAGGAGGCGAGCCTGTGGGTGAGCTTCTACGTGGCGCTGGCCCTGCTCTGGGGCGTGCTGTTCCTGCTGGTCACCGATGCGACCCGGGCCACGGAGTTCTACGCCGGCTGGCTCACCGAGTACTCGCTGTCGGTCGACAACCTGTTCGTCTTCGTGATCATCATGGCCCGCTTCCGGGTGCCCAGGCACCTGCAGCAGGAAGCGCTGATGGTCGGCATCATCATCGCGCTCGTCCTGCGCGGCATCTTCATCCTGCTGGGCGCGGCGATCATCGCCCGGTTCAGCTGGGTGTTCTACATCTTCGGCGTCTTCCTCGTGTACACGGCGATCAACCTCGTCCGGCACCGCGGCGAGGAGGACGACTACGAGGAGAACGCACTCATCCGGCGGATGCGCAAGGTCCTGCCGATCACCCAGGACTTCGAGGGCGCCAAGATCCGGGTCACCCGCGACGGGAAGAAGTACTGGACGCCGATGATCGTCGTCTTCCTCGCCCTGGGGACGACGGACCTGATCTTCGCCCTCGACTCCATCCCCGCGATCTTCGGCCTCACCCGCGAGGCGTTCATCGTGTTCACCGCGAACGTCTTCGCGCTGATGGGCCTGCGGCAGCTCTACTTCCTGCTCGGCGGCCTGCTCAAGCGGCTGGTCTACCTGTCGCTGGGCCTGGCGGTGATCCTCGCCTTCATCGGCGTCAAGCTGGTGCTCGAGGCCCTGCACGAGAACACGCTGCCGTTCATCAACGGCGGCGAGCACATCGAGTCGGTGCCCACGATCCCGATCTGGCTGTCGCTGACGGTGATCCTCGGCGTCCTGCTGATCGCCACGGTGGCCAGCCTGGTGAAGACCCGGGGGCAGTTCGTCTCCGCCGAGGAGCCGGTGGTCGAGCCCGAGGAGGCCGAGCGGATCCCCTCGCGCGGGCCCGAGGCGCTGGCCGAGGCCGAGCCGCACATCGCCGCGACCGACGAGGACCCGGCAGGGGAGCGGCGGGGCTGACCCGCCGCTACAGCCGGTCGCGAGGCGGCGCGACGCCCGTCTCCACGGTCGCGCCGCCCGCGGCGACCAGCTGCCCGTCGCGGTAGACCTCGCGCACCCGGCCGGCCAGCCCGGTCAGGTCGGGCAGGGCGCCGTCGAGCACCACCAGGTCGGCGACCTTGCCGGGCTCGAGGCTGCCGTAGCCGTTCTCGACCCGCAGCAGCCGGGCCGCCTCGAGCGTCGTGGCCCGCCAGACCTCCTCGGGACTCATGCCCACCCCGGCCATGAGCGCCAGCTCGCCGAGGTTCGACCCGTGCGGGCCGACCCCCGTGTCGGTGCCCATCGCGATGCGCACGCCGGCCTCCGCCGCCCGCGCCACCGAGGCGTCGTGCACCTTCTGCACCGCGACCGCCTTGGCCAGCATCGCCTCCGGCAGCGCCGCGCCGGCCGCCACCGCGTCGAGCACCGCGCGCGGCGCCGACAGCGTCGGCACCAGCCAGGTGCCCCGCTCGAGCATGAGGTCGATCGCCTCGTCGTCGAGGAAGATGCCGTGCTCGATCGACCGGATCCCGGCGCGGACGGCGGCCTTGATCCCGGCCGTGCTCTGCGCGTGCGCCATCACCGCGATCCCGGCGGCCTCGGCCTCCTCCACGAGGACGTCGAGCTCGGCCCGGCGGAAGTGCGGGTGCTGCGGGTCGTCGCGGGCGGAGAGGACTCCGCCGCTGGTGGCCACCTTGAGGACGTCGGCGCCGGCGCGCACCAGCTCGCGGACCGTGCGGCGCATCTCGTCCGGACCGTCGACGACCGTCCGCGGCCGGCCGGGGTGCGGCTGCAGGTGGGGGAGGTCGGCCCCGCAGACGTGCCAGCCGTCGCCGTGGCCGCCGGTCTGGCTGATCATGCTGATCGAGATCTGCATCCGCGGGCCGGCGATCAGGCCGTTGCGCACCGCCTCGGCGACCCCCAGGTCGGCGCCGCCGGCATCGCGCACGTGCGTGAAGCCCTGCGCCAGGGTGCGGCGCAGGTTGTGCACCGCCTCGTAGAACGCGTAGCTGAACGGCGTCTGCAGCTGCCGCAGCACGTCGACCCCGCTCATCATCACGTGCACGTGGCAGTCGAAGAACCCGGGGAGCACCGTCGCGCCGGTGCAGTCGACCGCCTCGTCGCCGTCCAGCCCGAGGCCCACCTCGACCACCCGGCCGTCCTCCACCACCACGTCGGCCCGGGCCGCCGGGCTGCCCGCGCCGTCGAAGACCTGCCCACCGGTGAACACGCGCCGAGTCACAGGGAGGAGGCTACGGCTCACCCGTTAGCGGTGCTCAGGATCCGCCTCGACCGCCGACTGGGTTAGCGTCGCCGTCGTGCGGCCGACCGACCTCTCGCTGTTGCGGATCCCCGGCGTGCCGACGGTGTCGCCGGACGGCCGGATCGCCGTCGTCGCCGTCACCCGGCTCGACCTCGACGCCGACGAGTACCGCGGCCAGCTGTGGGCGGTGCCGACCGACGGCTCCGCCCCGGCCCGCCCGCTCACCTCCGGCGGGCGCGACAGCGCCCCGGCGTTCTCGCCGGACGGCCGCTGGCTGGCCTTCCTGTCGGCGGCGCCCGGCGGCCGGCCCCAGGTGCAGGTGCTGCCGACCTCCGGCGGGGCGGCGCGCACGCTCACCGACTGCCCGCTCGGCGCCGGCGCCCCGGTGTGGTCGCCCGACTCGCGCCGGCTGGCCTTCGTCGCCCGCGTGCCGGAGGAGGGTCGCTACGGCACCGTCGAGGGCGTCGGCCCGGAGGCCGAGCCGCCGCGGCTGATCACCACGTTCCAGTTCCGGCGGGACGCCGTCGGCTTCGTGACCGACCGGCGCAGCCAGCTGTTCGTCGTCGCGCTGCCCGACGACGGCGGGGACGACGCGGCGGCACCCCCGCGGCCGGTGCAGGTGACGACCGGCGACGCCGACTGCACCGACGTCGCCTGGAGCCCCGACGGCACCGAGCTCGCGTTCGTCTCCGCCCGGCACGAGCGGGCCGACCGCGACCTGGTCACCGACGTGTACGCCGTCCGCCCCGACGGCACGCAGCTGCGCCGGATCACGCAGTCGCAGGGCGACTGCTCCCGGCCGGTGTGGGACCGCACCGGCCGCACGCTCTACCTCACCGCCGTCCCCGACCTCGGGCCGGACGGGCTCGGCTTCGTCGGCAGCCAGGCCACCCTGTGCCGGGTCGACGCGGCGGGCGGCCCGCTGGAGCCGCTGCTCGACCCCGAGGAGCACCACCGCGGCGACGAGACTCCGACGACGGTGCTGGTCGACGGCGCGGCGCTGTTCGGCGTCGAGCGCCGCGGGGCGGTCGAGCTGCTCCGCGTGCCGCTCGACGGCGGCGACCCGGTGGCGCTGGTCGACGGCCCGTTCACCGTCCGCGGCTTCGCCGCCGGCGGTGGCGTCGTCGTCGCCACGGTCGCCCACGACCGGTCGGCCGGCGAGCTCATCGCCCTCACGCCGGGACGGCGCCGGTTGCTCACCGGCTTCGGCCGCGAGCTGGGCGCCACCGGCCGGGTGCACCGGATGGAGGAGCGGACGGCGACGGCGCCCGACGGATACCCGGTCCACGGCTGGGTCACCGTGCCCGCCGGCCCGGGGCCGCACCCGGTGCTGCTGACCGTCCACGGCGGCCCGTTCGCGCAGTACGGCTGGACGCTGTTCGACGAGACGCAGACCTACGTGTCGGCCGGCTACGCGGTCGTGCAGTGCAACCCGCGCGGCTCGTCGGGCTACGGGCAGGCGCACGGCCGCTCGATCCAGGGCCGCTGGGGGACGCTCGACGCCGACGACGTCCTGGCCTTCCTCGACGCCGCGCTGGAGGACCCCCGGCTGGACGCCTCCCGGGTGGGCATCATGGGCGGCTCGTACGGCGGCTACATGACCACGCTGGTCCTCGGCCGCACGACGCGGTTCGTCGCCGGGATCAGCGAGCGGGCTTTCGTCGACCCGGTCAGCTTCGTCGGCTCGTCGGAAGTCGGGTGGTTCTTCCCCGACCAGTACCTCGGCACCGACCCCGAGCGGATCGCGGCGCAGAGCGCCATGACGGGCGTCGACCGGATCGAGACGCCGACGCTGGTCATCCACTCCGAGGAGGACTGGCGCTGCCCGGTCGAGCAGGGCCTGCGGCTCTACGTCGCGCTGAAGCGGCGCGAGGTCCCCACCGAGCTGCTGCTGTTCCCCGGCGAGGGGCACGAGCTGACCCGCTCCGGCCGCCCCAAGCACCGGCTGGCCCGGCTGGAGCACGTGCTGCGCTGGTGGGCCCGCTGGCTGCCGACGGCGGCGAACGGCGGGACGGTGGAGCTGCCGCCGGCCGCCGCGGGTCGGGCGGGGGACGACACGGTCGACACCGGCGAGCCGGTCGACCCGGCGCCGCTGACCGTGCGCTCCACCCGGGTGCCGTGACCGGGCTGCGGGCGGTCGCCGGGGAGCTGGCGGCGACGGCGCTGCGCACCGTCCGCGCCGAGTACCCGTACGACCTGCGCGTGCTCTACACGGCTCCGGGCGCCGCCCCCGAGCGGCCGCGGGACCGCCACCCCGCCTTCTACGGCAGCTACGACTGGCACTCCGCCGTCGAGATGCACTGGGTGCTGCTCCGCCTGCTGCGCCGGTTCCCCGACGAGGTCGACACCGGGGCCGTCCGGGCGGTGCTCGACGAGCACCTGACACCGGGCGCCCTCGCCACCGAGACGGCCCACCACCGGGCGAACCCGGGTGCGCAGCGGCCGTACGGCTGGGGCTGGGCGCTGACCCTGCACGAGGAGGCGGCGGCCTGGCCGGGCGCCGCGCCCTGGACGGCGGCGCTCCAGCCGCTCGCCGACCACTTCCTCGACGCCCTGGCGGCCTGGCTGCCGCGCGCGCCCTACCCGGTGCGGCACGGCGTCCACCCGAACAGCGCCTTCGGCCTGGTCCGGTCGCTGCCGTCGGCCCGGCGCCGGGCGGCGGACGGCGACGACCGCGCGCTGAGTGCCGTCGAGGACGCCGCCCGCCGCTGGTTCACGGACGACGCGGACGCGCCGGTGCGCTGGGAGCCCTCGGGCGCGGACTTCCTCTCGCCGGTGCTCACCGAGGCCGTGCTGATGGCCGAGGTGCTGCCGGCCGACGAGTTCGGGCCCTGGCTGGCGCGCTACCTGCCCGGCCTCGCGGACCGGCCGCTGTTCGAGCCCGCGGTGGTGGCCGACTCCTCCGACGGGCAGACGGCGCACCTGCACGGGCTGAACCTCAGCCGTGCCTGGGCGCTGCGCCGGCTGGCCGCCCACGCACCGGCCGCGCGGGAGCTGCTCCTCGACACCGCCCGCCGGCACGCCGAGCCGGAGCTGGCGGAGGTGAGCGGCAGCGACTACGTGGTGGAGCACTGGCTGGCCGCCTACGCCCTGCTCTACCTGGACGAGGACCTCTGAGGCAGGGTGGGGCCGTGGTCCAGCGACGGGTCCCCAGGTGGGCGGAGTTCGCCGAGCTGGTGCGGCCGCGCCGGCTGCCCGGCGACGCGACCGACCGCCGGCTGGCCCGGGCGGCCACCGTCGGCGACCTGCGCGAGCAGGCCCGTCGCCGCGTGCCGCGGGCGGTCTTCGACTACACCGACGGCGCCGCGGGCGCGGAGGTCTCGCTGCGCCGGTCGCGCGAGGCGTTCGAGCGGGTCGAGTTCTTCCCGGGCGTGCTGCGCGACGTGAGCGTGGTGGACCCGTCGACGACGATCCTGGGCGCGCCGTCGTCCCTGCCGCTGGTGTTCGCGCCGACGGGCTTCACGCGGCTCATGCACACCGAGGGGGAGTGCGCCGTCGGCCGGGTGGCCGAGCGGACCGGCATCCCGTACGCGCTGTCGACCATGGGGACGACGTCGGTCGAGGCGCTCGCCGAGGCCGCGCCCGGCGCCCGCAGGTGGTTCCAGCTCTACCTCTGGCGCGACCGCGAGGCCAGCTCGGGGGTCGTCGAGCGGGCGAAGGCGGCGGGCTACGAGGCGCTGGTGCTCACCGTCGACACCCCGGTCGCCGGGCCGCGGCTGCGCGACGT
Source organism: Blastococcus sp. SYSU D00669 (assembly GCF_054050715.1). Lineage (NCBI taxonomy): Bacteria > Bacillati > Actinomycetota > Actinomycetes > Geodermatophilales > Geodermatophilaceae > Blastococcus > Blastococcus sp. SYSU D00669. The sequence continues at coordinate 32,288 of NZ_JBJGZV010000033.1, read as the reverse complement.
CCGCAACGGCTTCTCGATCCCGCCGGGGCTGACGCTGCGGACGGTCGCCGACGCCGCCGTCCACCCGCGGTGGTGGATCGACCTGCTGACCACCCCGCCGCTGGAGTTCGCCTCGCTGAACTCGTGGGGCGGCACGATCGCCGAGCTCGTCGACCGGGTCTTCGAGCCCGCGGCGACCCTGGCCGACGTGGCCGGCCTGCGCGGGGCCTGGCCGGGCCCGCTGGTCGTCAAGGGCGTGCTGACGGTGGACGACGCTCGCGCCGTCGTCGACGCGGGCGCGGACGCCGTCGTCGTCAGCAACCACGGCGGCCGCCAACTCGACCGCTCGGTCACCCCGCTCGAGCAGCTGCCGGCGATCGTGCACGCGGTCGGCGACCGGGCGGAGGTGTACCTGGACAGCGGGGTCCTCGACGGGGCCGACGTCATGGCCGCCGTGGCGATGGGCGCCCGCGCGTGCCTGGTCGGCCGGGCCTACCTGTACGGGCTCATGGCCGGCGGCGAGCGCGGCGTCCAGCGGGTGGCGGACATCCTCACCCGGGAGATCTCGCGCACGATGCAGCTCCTGGGCGTCCGGACCGCGGCGGAGCTGACGACGGGACACGCGCGCCTGCGTCCCTGAGCCGTTGCCGCGGCGGCCCCCGCAGGGCCCGGCGCGAGGTACGGGCGGCGGGGGGCGAGGGGGTCCTTCTAGGGTGCGGCATGGACGTCGTCGAGGTCGTGCCCACGTTCGAGCAGTACGCGTTCACCTTCGGCGGCGTGGCGCCGCTGCGGACGGTCGCGCCGGGCACCGCGCTGCGGCTGTGGTCGGACGACGCGTTCTGCGGCGCCCTGCGGAAGGTCACCGACCTCTCGAGCGAGAAGGTCGACCTGCGCTACGTCAACCCGCAGACCGGGCCCTTCTACGTGGCGGGCGCCGAGCCCGGCGACACCCTCGCGCTGCACTTCGTCGCCATGGAGCCGGCCCGCGACTGGGGCGCCTCGGCGGCGATCCCGTTCTTCGGCGGGCTGACCAGCACCGACCGGACGGCGACCCTGCAGGACGCGCTGCCCGACACCACCTGGATCTACGAGCTGGACCGGGCGCGGGGCACCGTCACGTTCGCCGCCCGGCACAGCGAGCTCTCGGTGGAGCTGCCCGTCGCGCCGATGCTCGGCACCGTCGGCGTGGCGCCGCCCGGCGGCGAGGTGCGCAGCTCGCTGGTGCCCGAGCGGTTCGGCGGCAACATGGACACCCCGCAGATGCGGCCGGGCACCACCTGCTACCTCGGCGTCAACGTCGAGGGCGCGCTGTTCTCGGTCGGCGACGGCCACTACCGCCAGGGCGAGGGCGAGGCCTGCGGCACCGCCGTCGAGGGGGCCATGACCACGACGGTGGTCGTCGAGCTGGTGAAGGGAGGCGCACCGGCCTGGCCGCGGCTGGAGGACGACACCCACTGGATGACCGTGGGTTCCAGCCGGCCGCTGGAGGACGCCTGGCGGATCGGCCAGGTCGAGCTGGTGCGCTGGTTCGAGGAGCTCTACGGCCTGCACCCGATGGACGCCTACCAGCTGCTCTCGCAGATCACCGAGGTGCCGATCGCCAACGTCGTCGACGCCAACTACAGCGCCGTGGTCAAGGCGGCCAAGGCGCTGCTGCCCCCCGCGGTCGCCTACGGCGGCCTGCACGCCGAGCTGCGCGCCCGCGCTGCCTCCCTCTGACCCAGGAGAACGACATGGACCTCCAGCTCACCGGCTCGCGCGTGCTCGTCACCGGCGGCACCCGGGGCATCGGGCGGGCGATCGTCGAGGTGTTCGCCGCCGAGGGCGCCGCCGTCGAGTTCTGCGCCCGCGACGCGGCCGAGATCGAGGTGACCGAGAAGGCGGTGCCCGGCGCCCGCGGGGTGCAGCTCGACGTCCGCGACGGCGACGCGCTCGTCGCGTGGGTCGACGAGGCGGCCGCCCGGCTCGGCGGCCTCGATGCCGTCGTCGCCAACGTCAGCGCCATCGCGGTCCCCGACACCGAGGAGAACTGGTACACGGGGTTCGAGACCGACCTGATGCACACGGTCCGGCTCTCGAAGGCCGCGCTCCCGTACCTGGAAGCGAGCAGCAACGGGTCGATCGTGGCCATCTCCAGCGTCTCCGGACGCGAGGCCGACTTCGCCGCCGGCCCCTACGCCACCATGAAGACGGCCATCGTCGGTTACATCGCCGGGCTGGCGTTGCAGCTCGCCGGCCGTGGCGTGCGGGCGAACGTCGTCTCCCCGGGCAACACCTACTTCGAGGGCGGCTTCTGGCACGGCGCCGAGCAGAACCTCCCCGACCTGTACGCGCAGGTCCTCGCCGCCAACCCGACCGGCCGGATGGGAACGCCCGAGGAGGTGGCCAAGGCGGTCGTCTTCATCTCCAGCCCGGTCTCCAGCTTCACCACCGGGACGCACCTCGTGGTGGACGGCGCCGTCACGCGCGGGATCCAGCTCTGAGCGACGTCCTCGGCCCGCGGGCCCTCGGTCGCGCGACCCTCGCCCGGCAGCTGCTGCTGGAGCGGGTCGCGCGACCGGCGGAGCGCGCGCTCGAGGACCTCGTGGGGCTGCAGGCGCAGGTGCCCCGGGTGCCGCACCTCGCCCTCTGGGACCGGCTGGACGGCTACGAGCCGGCCTCGCTCGACGCGCTGCTGGTGACCCGGCGGGCGGTCCGCACCCAGCTGATGCGGACGACGATCCACCTGGTCACGGCCGCCGACGCCCTGGCGCTGCGCCCGCTGTTCCAGCCGGTCCTCGACCGCACCGTGGCGAGCACCGCCTGGGGCCAGCGGCTGCGCGGGCAGGACGTCACCGCGCTGCTGGCCGAGGCCGCCGTCCTGCTGGCCGAGCGCCCGATGGGCCGGGCGGAGCTGACCCGCGCGCTCGCGCAGCGGCACCCGGACGTCGACGCCGAGGCGGTCGCCTTCGTCGTCAGCTACCGGGTGCCGTGGGTGCAGCCGCCGCCCCGCGGCACCTGGACCGGCACCGGTGCCGCGGTGATGGCGCCGACCGCGGCATGGCTGGGGGAGGGGACCGGCCCGGCGTCGGTCGACGACGTCGTGCTGCGCTACCTCGCCGCGTTCGGCCCGGCCACGGTGCGCGACGTCCAGGCGTGGTGCGGCCTGACCCGCCTGGGCGAGGTGGTGGACCGGCTCGGCCCGCGGCTGCGGCGGTTCCGCACCCCGGACGGCGCCGAGCTCGCCGACGTCCCCGGCGCCCCGCGGCCCCACCCGGACACCCCCGCGCCCGCCCGGTTCCTGGCCGAGTACGACAACGCGACCCTCGGCTACGCCGACCGGTCCCGGGTGGTGGCCGACGCCGACCACGTGCTCCTCGAGGGCGGCCCCGGGGGCTGGACCGGGACGGTCCTCGTCGACGGCCGGGTGTCCGCGACGTGGGCGGCGCGGCGGGACGGCGACGCGACGGTGCTGCACGTGCGCCCCTCGCTGCCGCTGACCGGGCCGCAGCGCGACGAGCTGGCCGTCGAGGGCGCCCGCCTGCTCGCCTTCCTCGCCCCGGACCGCCGCCACGACCTGCGGATCGGGTGACCGCGCCCGCCCGTGCGGACGGATGCCCAGCCGGCCGCCGGGAGGCGATACGGTTCCGCCGTCCCCCCTCCGACGACCGCAGGAGACGCCCGCTCGATGACCGAGGTGCTGCTCGTCGTCCTGGCGCTGGCCGTGGTGATCGGCGTGGTCGTGGTGGTCCTCCGGGCCCGCCGCGCCCGCTCCACCCCGCCGCCGCGCCGGGTCGACCCGCTGGCCGACCAGCCGGAGCTCTACGACCCGCACAAGATCGGCCCGGGTGACGTGATCACCTACGCCGGGATCGACCACGTCGTGCGGGGGACGATCACCCTCGAGGAGGGCGGCGTCACCTGGCGCGAGCACCTCCTCGACGGCTCGACCGGTCGCCGCTGGCTCACCGTGGAGGACGACGAGGGCGACCTCGAGATGACCCTGTGGATGCGCCGCGAGGGCACGAACCTCACGCCGGGCGGCGACGTCGTCCTCGACGACCGCGTGCACCGCCAGGTCGAGCGCGGCCGGGCGCGGTACACCGCGGAGGGCACCACCGGCACCGCGCCCAGCGGGGTCATGGACTACGCCGACTACAAGACCGCCGACGGCACCGGCCTGATCGCCTTCGAGCGCTGGGCGGACACCCAGTCCTGGGAGGTCTCCACGGGGCGCGCGGTCTCCCTCGGCGAGCTGATCGTCTACCACCGGACGCCCGAGGCATGACCGTGCACCTCCTATGACCCTGCACCTCTTGGACATCGCGCCGCGCGACGTCCGCGCCGACGCGCTCGGCCTCGTCCTCGACGCCCCCGCCCCCGAGGCGCTGGCCGAGCTCACGCTGTCCGACGGCCGCGGCGGCTCGCTGACCCTCGGCGTGCTCGGCGCCTCGCACGTGGTGACGGCGTCGGTGCCGGGCGCCGTCCTGACCGAGCAGGTCTCCTGCGACGCGGTCGCCGCCGGCGGCACGCGGCTGCCCCGCTCGGCGCGCTCGGGCGCGCACCGGCTCTCCTCGGAGACCCGCGAGGTGCCGCGCGCCGCGCTCGAGGCGGAGGCCCGGCGGCTGCACCGGCTCGCCGAGACCGACCCGGCCTGGCTGTGCGGGGCCTTCCCGGGGGCGGACGCCGCCGTCACCGCGCTCACCGCCGCGGCCCTGCCCGAGGGCGGCTGGGAGTGGGAGAGCTGGCACCTGTACCCGGGGGAGGAGCACGGCGTGGTCGTGACGACGAGAAGCCGGTGGACGCCGTGAGGGCGCGCCGCTGGGCAGGGGCGCTCCTGGTCGCCCTCGTGCTGCTGGCCGGCTGCGCCGGGAGCGACACCCAGGTGCGCGGCTACCTCGACGACGCGTTCGGCAACGGCACCGGGTCGGGCGACACCCGCACGTACTCCTCGCCGGACCCGGTGGGCACCGTGACCGCCCGCATCGCCGACGCGGTCCGGCCGGCGGCCCGCGCGGCCGACGGCGGCAACGAGTACCTGCGATACGACGACGACATCGTGACGGTCAGCCCGGCGGCGAGCGGCAGCAGCATCCGCGTCGAGGACCTGGACCGCCGCTACCGCAGCGGCTTCTTCGCCTACCTGGGCCCGGGCTTCACGCCGGGCTCGCCCGCCGGCGGCGCCTCCGACGGCGGCCCCGGGGACACCAAGTGACCAGCTCTCGTAGGAGGAATGCGTGACCGCGACCGTGCAGGCCCTCGACTTCGGGTCGGTCGACGTCGGGCTGCTGGGCGACGGCATCGTGGCCACGTTGCTCTACTTCGTCGTCGGCTTCCTGATCCTGGCCCTCGGGTTCGCGGTGCTCGACCTGCTGACGCCGGGCAACCTGCGCGCGCAGGTCTACACCGACCGCAACCCCAACGCGGCGGTGCTGCTCGCCGGCAACCACCTCGCGCTGGCGCTGATCGTGGTGACGGCGATCATGACCAGCGACGAGGAGCTGGGGCTGGCGACGGGCCTGATCGACACCCTGGTCTACGGCCTGGTCGGGATCGCGCTGCAGGCTGTCGCGCTGCGGCTGCTCGACGCGTTCGTCCCCGGCCACCTGCGCAACCTCGTCAACGAGCCGCGGCTGTGCGGCGCGAGCTGGGCGGTCGCCGCGAGCCTGCTGGCCATCGGCGCGGTGAACGCCGCCTCGCTGTCCTGAGCCGGTGACCGCGACCGTCGCGCGGGCGCCGGCGCCGGCCCGCGTCCGGCTCCTCCGGCCGCTGCTGCTGGCCGCGGTGGCGGTCTGCGCGGCCTGCGGGCTGGTCTACGAGCTGGTCCTGCTCACCCTCTCGACCAGCCTGGCCGGCGGCGGGATCACCCAGACCTCGCTCATCGTGGCCGGCTACGTCGCGGCGCTGGGCGTCGGCGCGCTGCTGGTCAAGCCGTTCCTCGGGCGGGCGGCGGCGACGTTCGTCGCGGTGGAGATCCTGCTCGGCGTCCTGGGCGGGATCTCCGCGGTCACCCTCTACGTCTCGTTCTCGTTCTACGGGACCAGCTGCGGGGTGCTCGTCGCGGCGACCGCCGTCCTGGGCGTGCTGGTCGGGGCCGAGGTCCCGCTGCTGATGACGCTGCTGCAGTCGGGCCGCAGCGGCCTCGACGCGCGGACCTCCGGCTCGCTGCTGGCCGACCTCAACGCCGCCGACTACGCCGGCGCGCTGCTCGGCGGGCTGGCCTGGCCGTTCGTGCTGCTGCCCCTGACCGGGCTGGTGCGCGGGGCCGCGGTCACCGGCATGGTGAACCTGGCGGCGGCCGCGGTGGTCGCCGTCTTCCTGCTGCGCCCGCAGCTGGGCCGGTGGGCCCGCCGCGGGTCCGCGGCGGCGCTGCTGCTGGCCGCCGCGCTGCTGGGCGCGCTGCTCGTGCAGGCCGACGACATCGAGGTCACCGCGCGCCAGCGGCTGTACGCCGACCCGATCGTGGCCGCGGAGCACTCGGCGTACCAGGAGGTCGTGCTCACCGAGCGCGGCGACGACCTGCGCCTCTACCTGGACGGCGACCTGCAGTTCTCCAGCGTCGACGAGCACCGCTACACCGAGGCGCTGGTGCACCCGGTGCTGGCCGGCGACCCGCGGCGGGTGCTCGTGCTGGGGGGCGGCGACGGGCTGGCCGCCCGGGAGGTCCTGCGGCACCCCTCGGTCCGGGAGGTGGTGCAGGTCGAGCTCGACCCCGCGGTGCTGGACCTGGCCCGCACGCGGCTCGCCGAGCTCAACGCGCACGCCCTGGACGACCCGCGCGTGCAGGTGGTCGTGGAGGACGCCTTCCGCTGGCTGCGGGACGCGCCGGCCGAGCCGTTCGACGCCGTCGTCGTCGACATGCCCGACCCCGACACCCCGGCGCTCGGGCGGCTGTACTCGACGGAGTTCTACGGGCTGGTGTCGACCGTGCTGGCCCCCGGCGGGCTGGTCGTCGTGCAGTCCGGCAGCCCGTACTCCACGCCCACGGCCTACTGGCGGACGGTCAGCACGCTCGAGTCGGCCGGGTTCGGCGTCACGCCGTACCACGTGCACGTGCCGAGCTTCGGCGACTGGGGCTTCGCGCTGGCCGCCGTGGGCAGCCCGCCGTCGCTCGCGCTGTCGCCGTCCGCCCCGGCGCTGCGCTCGCTGGACGACGCGACCCTGCAGGCCGCCGGGGTGTTCCCGCCCGACCGGCCGCGGCAGTCGCTGGCGCCGTCCACCCTGGACCGCCCGCGGATCGTCGACGACGTGCGGCAGGGCTACGTCGGCTGAGTAACGTGCGCCGGATGGCGCTCATCTACCCGGTCCCGGCCGACGCTCCCGATCCCGAGGACGGGACCGAGCCCGACTTCGCCGAGCTGGCCACCGACCTCTCGGACACGTGGCTGGTCGAGGTCGCGGTGGGGGAGGACGGCGACGACGCCTGCTTCGGCCCGCTCACCGCGCGCGCCGCCTGGGACCTCGCCGTCGAGCTCGACGGCCAGCGGCCGGCGTGGACCGTCTCGGTCGTGCCGCTGCACGTCGCCGGCACGGCCGACGAGCTGATCGCCCTCTTCGAGGACGAGTAGCCGCTCAGCTCGCGGACGCCTGCTTGCGCGCCCCGTCCTCGGCGCCCCTGCCATTGCGCGCCGTCACGTCCGCCAGCGAGCCCCCCGCGGCGAGGCGGTAGGCCTCCGCCAGGTCGCGCAGCAGCTGGGCCTTCTCCGCCGGCCGCAGCGCCGCCTTCATGTTGTTCTCGGCCTGGTCCTGGATCGCCGCGAACAGCGCGTCCTGCGCTGCCCGCTTCGCCTCGCTCTGCACCGTGCGCCTCCCGGGTCGGGTCCCTCGACGTCCCCGTGGTCGCCGGTCCGTACCCACTGATCCGCCCGGCGATTCACGACCCGTCCCGGCTACCAGCCGCGCTCGCGCCACTCGCCGAGGTGCGGGCGCTCGGCGCCGAGCGTGGTGTCCCTGCCGTGGCCCGGGTAGACCCACGTGTCGTCGGGCAGCGCCCCGAACAGCCGCTCCTCGACGTCGTCGATCAGGCTGGTGAACCGCGCCGGGTCCTTCTGCGTGTTGCCGACACCGCCGGGGAACAGGCTGTCGCCGGTGAAGACGTGCGTGCCCGCGCACTCCGGCCCGCGCCAGACCAGCGCGATGCTGCCCGGGGTGTGCCCGCGCAGGTGCACCACCTCGAGGGTCTGCCCGCCCACGGTCACCGTGTCGCCGTGCTCGACCGGCCGCTGCACCGGGACGGGCAGGTCGCCGGCGTCGGCCGGGTGGGCCACCGTGACGGCGCCGGTGGCCTCGACCACTTCGGGCAGCGCGCGGTGGTGGTCCCAGTGCCCGTGCGTGGTGACGACGGTCCGGACGTCGACGCCCTCGACCAGCTGCAGCAGCTTCCCGGGCTCGGCCGCGGCGTCGACCAGCAGCGCCTCGCCGGTCTGCGCGTCGCGCAGCAGGTAGACGTTGTTGGCCATCTCGGAGACGGCGAGCTTGGTGATGGTCAGCCCGGGCAGCTCCCGGACGTCGGCCGGTCCGCCCACCTCGACGTCGCCGGTGTAGGTCATCTGGACTCCGATCGGAAAGTGTCAGCAGCCGTGGTTAGGTTCCTCTGTCATGGACGCTAGCGGGTCTCCGGGCGCTGCTCAGGTCGTCGGCCTGCCGGCCACCGAGATCGCCGCACGGGTGCGTTCCGGCGACCTGACGGCGGTCGACGTGGTCCGCGCGCACCTCGCCCACATCGCCGCGGTCGACGCCCGCATCGGGGCCTTCCGGGTGGTGCGCGCCGAGGCCGCGCTCGCCGAGGCCGCCGCCGTCGACGCCGATCCCCGTCGCGCCTCGCTGGCCCTGGCCGGGGTCCCGATCGGGGTCAAGGACAACATCCCCGTCGCCGGGGAGACCTGCACCGTCGGCACAGCGGCCTGCGCTCACGAGCCCGCCGCCGCGGACCACCCCGTCGTCGCGAGGGTGCGGGCCGCGGGAGGGGTCGTCGTGGGCATCACCCGCATGCCTGAGCTCGGTCTCTACGCCGCGACCGACGCACCCGGCGCGGTCAGCCGCAACCCCTGGGACACCGCGCGGTCGCCGGCCGGCAGCTCCGGCGGCAGCGCGGCCGCGGTCGCCTCGGGCAGCGTGCCCGTCGCGCTCGGCAACGACGGCATGGGTTCCCTGCGCCTGCCGGCGGCCGCGTGCGGGTTGGTGACGCTCAAGCCCGGGCGCGGCGTCGTCCCGACGCTGGCCAACGACTGGTTCGGCATGGTCGAGAACGGCGTCCTGGCGACGACGGTCGGCGACCTCGTGCTGGGCACGGCGGTCCTGGCCGGGGAGGAGCCGACGTCTCCGGCCGCTCCCGGTCGCCCGCTGCGCATCGCCGTCTCCACCCGCTCGCCCCTGCCCGGGCTCCGGGCCGACGCGGCGACGTCGGCCGCCGTCGATGCGACCGTGACGGCGCTCCGGGACGCCGGCCACGTGGTCGTACGGCGCAACCCCGTCGTTCCTCCTGCCGCAGCGCTCGGGACCGTGGCGCGCTGGATGGCGGGTGCCGACGTGGACGCGGAGGCCCTCGAGGTCGACCGGACGGTGCTGCAGCCCCGCAGTCGCGCGCACGCCCGGGTCGGCCGGCTCGTGCGCCGGGCGGGCCTGGTGCGTCCGTCGACCGCCGAGCGGTTCCGGGAGCGGACGATCGCCTTCTTCGCGGACGTCGACCTGCTCCTCAGCCCCGTGACGACCGGTCCGCCGCTGGCCGCACGGCCGTGGCACGAGCGAGGCCTCGTGGCCAACGTCACCGCCAACGCCCGGTGGGCCCCGTGGACCGCAGCGTGGAACGTCACGGGCCTGCCCGCCCTCGCCCTCCCTGCCGGCGTGGGGCCGGGGGGACACCCGTTGTCGGTCCAGTTCGTCGGCCCCCCGGGCGCCGAAGGACGACTACTCTGGCTGGCCGGAGACCTGGAACGCCGGCGGCCGTGGCGCCGTCACGCGCCGGTCTTCGACCCCGCCGCGCCACCGGCCGCGGCACCCGTCTGAGCAGCACCCGCGAGCGCGGCCCGGCCGCCGTCCGTCCGGGTGCGCCCGCCTGCACCGCCACAGCTCCACACCGACTCACCCGCCCAGCGACCGACAGGGAACACATGGACCGCCTCGTCGTCCGCGGCGCCCGCGAGCACAACCTCAAGGACGTCCACCTCGACCTGCCCCGCGACGCCCTGATCGTGTTCACGGGCCTCTCCGGCTCCGGCAAGTCCAGCCTCGCCTTCGACACGATCTTCGCCGAGGGCCAGCGCCGCTACGTCGAGTCGCTGTCCGCCTACGCCCGCCAGTTCCTCGGCCAGATGGACAAGCCCGACGTCGACTTCATCGAGGGTCTGTCCCCGGCGGTCTCGATCGACCAGAAGTCGACCAACCGCAACCCGCGGTCGACCGTCGGCACGATCACGGAGGTCTACGACTACCTGCGGCTGCTCTACGCCCGCGCCGGCCAGCCGCACTGCCCCAACTGCGGCAAGCCGATCTCGCGGCAGACCCCGCAGCAGATCGTCGACCAGGTGCTGGCCATGGAGGAGGGCACCCGGTTCCAGGTGCTCGCCCCGGTCGTCCGCGCGCGCAAGGGCGAGTACGTCGACCTGTTCAGCTCGCTGCAGACGCAGGGCTTCTCCCGCGTCCGCGTCGACGGCGTGGTGCACCCGCTCACCGAGCCGCCGAAGCTCAAGAAGCAGGAGAAGCACTCGATCGAGGTCATCATCGACCGCCTCACCGTCAAGGAGAGCGCGAAGCGGCGGCTGACCGACTCGGTCGAGACGGCGCTGGGCCTGGCCGGCGGCCTCGTCGTCCTCGACTTCGTCGACCTCCCGGACGACGACCCGTACCGCGAGCGGACCTTCTCCGAGCACCTGGCCTGCGTCGACGACGGCCTGTCGTTCGAGGCGCTCGAGCCGCGCTCGTTCTCGTTCAACTCGCCGTTCGGCGCCTGCCCCGAGTGCACCGGCATCGGCACCCGCAAGGAGGTCGACCCCGACCTCGTCATCCCCGACCCCGAGAAGAGCCTCGGCGCGGGCGCGGTGGCGCCCTGGGCCGGCTCGATGAGCAACGAGTACTTCCAGCGGCTGCTCAGCGGCCTGGCCGACCAGCTCGGCTTCTCTATGGACACCCCGTGGGAGCAGCTGCCGGCCAAGGTGCAGAAGGCGGTCCTGCACGGCTCGCCCGACCAGGTGCACGTCCGCTACAAGAACCGCTACGGCCGCCAGCGCAGCTACTACGCCGCGTTCGAGGGCGTGCTGCCGTTCCTCGAGCGGCGGCACGAGGACACCGACAGCGACTACATGCGGGACAAGTACGAGGGCTACATGCGCGACGTGCCCTGCCCCGTGTGCCACGGCACCCGGCTCAAGCCGGAGATCCTCGCCGTCAAGCTCAGCGGGCGCTCGATCGCCGAGGTCACCAACCTCTCGATCGGCGAGGCCTCGCAGTGGCTCGGCGCGCTGGAGCTCGGCGACCGCGAGCGGGCGATCGCCGACCGCGTGCTCAAGGAGATCCAGGCCCGGCTGTCCTTCCTCGTCGACGTCGGCCTCGACTACCTGTCGCTCGACCGGCCGGCGGCCACCCTGGCCGGCGGCGAGGCGCAGCGCATCCGGCTGGCCACGCAGATCGGGTCGGGGCTCGTCGGCGTCCTCTACGTGCTCGACGAGCCGTCGATCGGCCTGCACCAGCGCGACAACACGCGGCTGATCGAGACGCTCGTCCGGCTGCGCGACATGGGCAACACGCTCATCGTCGTCGAGCACGACGAGGACACGATCAAGACCGCCGACTGGGTGGTCGACATCGGTCCCGGCGCCGGCGAGCACGGCGGCGAGGTCGTCGTCAGCGGCACCGTCGAGGACCTGCTGGCCAGCGAGCGGTCGCTGACCGGCGCGTACCTGGCCGGCCGCAAGGAGATCGCCGTCCCGGAGACGCGGCGTCAGCCGACGCCGGGGCGCGAGCTGGTGGTGAAGGGCGCGCGCGAGCACAACCTCAAGGGCGTCGACGTGACGTTCCCGCTGGGCGTCTTCTGCGCCGTCACCGGGGTCTCCGGCTCGGGCAAGTCGTCGCTGGTCAACGACATCCTCTACACGACGCTCGCCAACGAGCTGAACCGCGCGCGCATGGTGCCCGGCCGGCACCGGACGATCACCGGCCTCGAGCACCTCGACAAGGTGGTCCACGTCGACCAGTCGCCGATCGGCCGCACCCCGCGGTCGAACCCGGCCACCTACACCGGCGTGTGGGACCACGTCCGCAAGCTGTTCGCCCAGACGTCCGAGGCCAAGATCCGCGGCTACCAGCCGGGGCGGTTCTCGTTCAACGTCAAGGGCGGCCGGTGCGAGGCGTGCTCCGGCGACGGCACGCTGAAGATCGAGATGAACTTCCTGCCGGACGTCTACGTCCCGTGCGAGGTCTGCAAGGGCGCCCGGTTCAACCGCGAGACCCTCGAGGTGCACTACAAGGGCAAGACGGTCGCCGAGGTCCTCGACATGCCGATCGAGGAGGCGGCCGACTTCTTCGCCGCCATCCCGGCGATCGCCCGCTACCTGCGGACCCTCACCGACGTCGGCTTGGGGTACGTGCGGCTCGGCCAGCCGGCGACGACCCTGTCCGGCGGCGAGGCGCAGCGCGTCAAGCTGGCCAGCGAGCTGCAGAAGCGCTCCAACGGCCGGTCGATCTACGTCCTCGACGAGCCGACCACCGGCCTGCACTTCGAGGACATCCGCAAGCTGCTGCTCGTGCTGCAGGGCCTGGTCGACAAGGGCAACTCGGTCGTGGTGATCGAGCACAACCTCGACGTCATCAAGAGCGCCGACTGGCTCATCGACATGGGCCCCGAGGGCGGCTTCCGCGGCGGCACGGTCGTCGCCGAGGGCCCGCCGGAGTTCGTCGCCACCGTGCCGGAGAGCCACACCGGCCGGTACCTCGCCCGGATCCTCGACCCGGAGGCGGTCAACGCCGCCGCCGCGCCGAAGCGCCGGGCACGCAGGAAGGCCAGCTGACCGGCGGCCCCGGCTCCTCCGTGGGGGAGCCGGGGCCGTACCCGGACCTCGTCCGGCGGTGCTCGGCGTCTCGGCCGTGGCGCGCCGAGCGCACGAGCACCCAGCGGGCGGCCGGGCGTGCCGTGTTCTGCTCCATGCGCGGACAGTGGCACGTCGGCCGGCTCGGGCATCGTGGTTGTCCACAGGTCGCTGACCTGGGCAGACGTTGTCCACAGCCGGTTGCCGGGCGTTGCTCTCGAATCTACGTTCGAACGCGTGAGCGGCGCGGCGACCCTGGCGGACACAAAGGCCGTCGCCGCGCGCCGGGCGCGGGCCCGCAACCGCCGGATCGAGGCGGAGCGGGCGTCCACGGCGTGGCCGGCGTTCACCCCGCAGGTCGGTCTTGGTGCGGGCGCCCTGGGGGAGGCGCAGGCGGCGGACCGCGAGATCGCCCGGATGTACGCGCTGCGGGCCCGCAAGCTGGCGGAGTTCGCCGCGTCGCGACCGGCGGCGGCCGACCGGGCGCAGGGAGAGCCGGGAGCGATGAGCCCCGAGCGGTGGGCGGCCCGACCGGACGTCCTCCGCGACGTGTCCGAGTGGGCGACGCCGGAGGCCTCGATCGGCCTGACCCGCACCCAGGTCCGCGCGGAAGGGCTGCTCGAGGAGTCGCTGACGCTGGTGCACAGGCTGCCCGGCGTCCTGGCGGCGCTCGAGGGCGGCCTGCTGACCCCCGAGCACCTCCGGCCGCTGCTGGAGCACGTGGCGGTGGTCGTCGACCCGCAGCTGCGCGCGGAGATCGAGGCCGAGGTGCTGCGCTGGGTGGCCGACCGCGCGGCGGACCGGACGATCACGACGCCGCCTCAGTTCGGCGACAGGGTGCTGCGCGTGGTCGAGCGCCGCAACGCCCGCGACGCAGCGCAGCGCGCGCTGAAGGCGCTCCGGGTGCGGGGCGTGCACCGGCAGAACGAGCGCGGGGAGGGCCTGGCCGGGCTGCGCGTGGTCGGCACGGTGCCGGAGATCGAGGCGCTGCTCACCGCCCTGGCCGCCTGCGTCGACGCGCTGCCGGCCGACCCGGCGGACACCCGCACGCGGGACCAGAGGATGCTCGACGTGCTGCTGGACCTGGTGCTGCGGCCCGGGCAGAACGACGTGCCGCCGGTGCAGGTGGTGCTCACGCTCGTCATGGCCGTGCAGACGGCGCTGGGCGGGGACACCCCGACCGAGCTGAACGGCCGCGTCGTGTCGGCCGAGACCGCGCGGCAGCTCCTCGACGCGCTCGCCGGCGCCGGTCCGGGGGCGGGTGCGCTCGCCGAGCTCCAGCGCCTCGCCGATGCCGACGCCGACGCTGATGCCGATGCCGATGCCGATGCCGACGTTCCGGCCGCCCATGCCGACGTTCCGGCCGCCCATGCCGACGGTCCGGCCGCCGACGACTCCGGCACACCTGATCCCGAGCCCTCTGCGGAGGACCGGTTCATCGACGACCCCGGCTGGGACCCGTGGGAGCCGGAGATGCAGGCGCCCCTGGCGGAGTGGGAGGCCGACTGGCAGCGGCGGGTCGACGCCGGGCTGGTCGACGACCCCGATCCGATGCCCGACGACGTCGCGGTCGCCCTGGCCGAGAGGCGGGCGGCGAGCGGTCAGATCGACCTGGAGCTGGACCGGCTGCTGGCCGAGGCCCAGGACCGGTGGTGGGCCGAGTTCGAGGCCGGCCGGATCCGCGACCCCGATCCGCCGGACCTAGATGCCGACCGGCCGCCGGACGATCCACGGCCCGCCTCCCGGTGGTGGGCGACGGCCGACCGGGCGGTGCACGACGCCTCGGCTGCGCAGCTCGCCGCCGCGCAGGCGCTGGCGCGTGCCGGCCGGATGGTGCGCACGGCCGCCAGGGCCGATGCCGCGGACGAGGCCGCGTGGCGGAGGAGCGCGGCGGGCCGGGTGGATGCCGCCACCGCGGCACTGGCCGCGCTGCGGGCGGCGGCCGATGCCGACCGGGCGGCGCTCGCCGATCTGCTCCGGCGCACGTCGGGGGGTGGATTGGCCGACCGGCCGCGGGTCGCGCTGGTCGACGCCCTCACCGGCGTGCTCGTGTCGCTCACGGATCTCCCGGGGCTGCGCCACGCCGCGGCCACCGGCACCGGGCTCGGCGCTCCGACCCGACCGACGGCTACCGGCCCGGCGCCGCGCTCGACCGGTTCGTGCGGCACCGCGACCGCCGCTGCCGCTTCCCCGGGTGCCGCCGGCGGGTCCGCAGCGGCGAGCTGGACCACCACGTGCCGTACCCGCTCGGGGCCACGTCGGCCGCCAACCTGACCGGCTACTGCACGGGCGACCACCGCGGGAAGCACCAGGCGCCCGGCTGGTCCCGCGAGCTCGCCGACGACGGCCGGCTGACCGTCACCACGCCGTCCCGCCTGGTCGCCACCACCGAGCCCCCGCCCTTCTGAGTCGGGCCCTCCTGAGCCGCGGCGCACCCGTCTCGCGGAACAGATCCGTCGGTTCGCGCCATGCGGCGCGCTGTGGTGCGGTGGGGTGTCCGATGCGGAGGTGCAGAACCGTGCACATGTCCCGCCGATCGTTCCTCGCCGGGGTAGTCGCGGCCCCGGCACTGGGGGCGCTCTCCGCCTGCGCCGGCACGGTCGTGCAGCCCGGCGACCTCTCCCGGCTGCGCATCATGGCGCCGGCCAGCCCGGGCGGCGGCTGGGACACCACCGCGCGCGTGATGCAGCGCGTCATCCAGACCAGCGGCCTGGCCCGCAACGTCCAGGTCTTCAACGTCGAGGGCGCCGGCGGCGTCATCGGCCTCGGTCAGCTCGGTCGCGAGGACGACGACGCGCTGCTCATGATGATGGGCCTGGTCATGGTGGGCGCCGTCGAGACCAACGACGCCGAGACCCGGCTCGAAGACGTCACGCCGATCGCCCGGCTGATCGGCGAGACCGAGCTGATCGTCGCGCCCGCCGACGCCCCGTACGACGACATCGAGGGCTTCGTCGAGGTCTGGGCCGCCGATCCGGGAAACACCCCGATCGCGGGCGGCTCCGCCGGCGGCACCGACCAGATCCTCGCCGGCCTGCTCGCCCAGGCCGCCGGCATCGACCCCGCGCAGATCAACTACGTCGCCTACTCCGGCGGCGGCGAGTCCCTCGCGGCCCTGCTGGGCAACCAGGTCGCCGCCGGCATCTCGGGCACCGCCGACTACGGCCCCCAGGTCCAGAGCGGCGACCTCAAGGGCCTCGCCGTCTCCACCCCGGAGCGCAGCGACCAGGTGCCCGACGTGCCCACCCTTGTCGAGTCCGGCTTCGACGTCGAGGTCTCCAACTGGCGCGGGGTCATGGCCCGCCCCGGGATGTCCGCCGGGGCGCGCGACGACCTCACCCAGCTCGTCGTCGACGCCCACGACAGCGACGAGTGGCAGGAGGCCCTGGAGAACAACGGCTGGGACGACCTGCTGCTGACGGGCGACGACTACGGCGAGTTCATCGCCGAGGAGGTGCAGCGCGTGCGTCCCATCCTCGAGCAGATCGGCCTGGTCGAGTGAGCGCGCCGACGACGGGCCGCGACAACGGCGAGCTCGCCATGACGGTCCTGCTCGGCGCGCTCGGGGTCTACCTGCTCCTCGACGCGTCGAACATCGCCGTTCCGGGGTCGGCCAACACCGTCGGCCCGCGCTTCTTCCCCTACCTCGTCGGCGGCCTCGTCGTCGCCACCGCCCTCGGCCTGGGCTACCGCATCTGGCGCGGCGACCGCGGCCCCGCCGACGAGAGCGAGGACGTCGACCCCACCGCCGGCACGTCCTGGACGTCGGTCGGCATCATCGCCCTCGCCTTCCTGGCGCACGCCCTGCTGATCAACGTCATCGGCTGGCCGCTCGCCGTCACGCTCATGTTCGCCACCGTCGCCTGGGCGCTCGGCGCCCGCGGCATCGTCCGCCCGCTGCTCGCCGGCGGCATCACGTCGGTGGTGGTCTGGATCGTCTTCGTCAAGGCGCTCGGCGTCGCACTGCCCGGCGGCGTCCTGCTCGAGCTCGCCACGGAGTGGCTGTGATGGGCGGGCTCACCGACCTGCTGGGCGGCTTCGCCGACGCCCTCACCCCGGTCAACCTGCTGTTCGCGTTCATCGGCGTGGTCCTGGGGACGGCGGTCGGCGTCCTCCCCGGCATCGGCCCGGCCATGACCGTCGCCCTGCTGCTGCCGATCACCTACGTCCTCGAGCCGACCAGCGCGTTCATCATGTTCGCCGGCATCTACTACGGCGGCATGTACGGCGGCTCCACGACGTCGATCCTGCTCAACACCCCCGGTGAGTCGAGCTCGATCATGACCGCGCTCGAGGGCAACCGGATGGCCAAGGCCGGCCGTGGCGCGGCCGCGCTCGCGACCGCCGCCATCGGCTCCTTCGTCGCCGGCACCATCGCCACCCTGCTGCTCGCGCTGGTCGCCCCGACCGTCGTCGACCTGGCCATCGGCATCACCGCCGCCGACTACTTCGCCCTCAGCGTCCTGGCCTTCGTCGCCGTCGCCACCGTCCTCGGCTCCTCCCCGCTGCGCGGCCTGGCCTCCCTCGGCGTGGGCCTGTACCTCGGCCTCGTCGGCACCGACGTCCTCACCGGCCAGGAGCGGTTCACCCTCGCCATCCCGCAGCTCTCCGACGGCATCGACGTCGTCGTCGTGGCGGTGGCGCTCTTCGCCGTCGGCGAGGCCCTCTACGTCGCCTCCCGCCTCCGCCGCGGGCCCGTCCAGGTGCTCAGCGCCTCCGGCCCGTGGTTCACCCGGCGGGACCTGCGCCGCTCCTGGGCGCCGTGGCTGCGCGGCACGGCGTACGGCTTCCCGCTGGGCGCCCTCCCCGCCGGTGGTGCGGAGATCCCGACCTTCCTCTCCTACGCCACCGAGCGCCGGCTGTCGAAGCACGAGGACGAGTTCGGCAAGGGCGCGATCGAGGGCGTGGCCGGCCCCGAGGCGGCCAACAACGCCGCCGCGGCCGGCGTGCTGGTCCCGCTGCTCACCCTCGGCCTGCCCACGTCGGCGACCGCGGCCATCCTGCTCGCCGCCTTCCAGAGCTACGGCATCCAGCCCGGCCCCACCCTGCTCAGCACCGAGTCGTCGCTGGTCTGGACGCTGATCGCCGCGCTGCTCATCGGGAACCTGATGCTGCTCGTGCTCAACCTGCCGCTCGCCCCGCTGTGGGTGAAGGTGCTGCGCATCCCGCGGCCGTACCTCTACGCGGGCATCCTGCTGTTCGCCTCCCTCGGCTGCTACGCCGTCAACGCCGACCCGCTCGACCTCGTCCTGCTGCTCGTCCTCGGCGTCCTGGGCTTCTTCATGCGCCGCTACGGCTGGCCGGTGGCGCCGGCGATCATCGGGCTCATCCTCGGCCCGATCGCCGAGACCAACCTGCGCCGGGCCCTGGCCATCAGCAGCGGCGACCTCGGCGTTCTCGTCGACACCTGGTTCAGCCGGATCGTGCTCGCGCTCGCCGTCCTCGCGCTGGTCGCCCCGATCGTGCTGCGCGCCGTCCGCGGACCCCGGGCCACGCCCGAGGAGGTCCAGCAGGAGGGCGTGCTCCGGCACCGGGAGCCGCGGGTGCGCACGGGTGCGGACGAGGAGGAGCGGTGAGCGGCGCCGTCGTCGTCGGGTACGTCCCCAACCCGCGCGGGCGGGCGGCGCTGGCCCACGCGCTGGCGGAGTGCCGCCGGCGCGCCGCGCGGCTCGTCGTCGTCAACACCTCGCGCGGCGACGCCCTGGTCGACGAGGACTACGTCCAGGGCGACGCCGTCCGCGCCCTGGAGGACGAGCTGGCCGCCTCCGGTGTAGCGGCGGAGCTACGCCGCCCGGTGCGCGGCAGGGACGTCGCCGAGGAGCTGTCCGAGGCCGTCGCCGAGACCGGCGCCGACCTGCTGGTCATCGGCGTGCGCCGGCGCACGCCGGTCGGCAAGCTGCTCATGGGCAGCGCGGCCCAGCGCATCCTCCTCGAGGTCGACTGCCCGATCCTGGCGGTGAAGAGCCCGCCGGAGGGATGACGAGGGAGGCGTGGATGGGGACGTCCGCGGACGTGGAGCTGCTGCACCCAGACGCCGTCGCCGACCTCCCCGACGGGCTGCCCGTCCTGCTCCTGTCGGGCCGGCGCGACCCGGTCGGCGGGGTCGACGGCAGCCAGGTCACCGCCCTGGCCGACGCGCTCCGCGCCCGCGGCCTCCCGGTGGAGCAGCGCCTCTACCCGGACGCCCGGCACGAGGTCTTCAACGAGACCAACCGCGACGAGGTGACCGCCGACCTGCTTACCTGGCTCGACCAGCGGCTGGGGTGAGCGCGGGAGCTGGACGTTCCCCCGCGGGAACGTCCTAGCGTCCGCCGTGTGGAGACGCCCAGGCTTACCGTCGGACAGCTCGCCGCGGCGGCCGGCACCACCACCAAGGCGCTGCGGCACTACGACCGCACCGGCCTCTTCCCGCCCGACGGCGTGGACGACGGCACCGGTTACCGCTGGTACGCCCCCGACCGGCTGCCGCTCGCCCGGTTGATCGCCCGGCTCCGGTCGGTCGGCGTCCCGCTCGACGCGGTGGCCGAGTGCCTCGCCACCGGCGGCGACCCGGACGTCGTCGACCGGGTCCTCGCCGCGCACCGGCGCCGGCTGGAGAGCCGGCTCGCCCGCGTCCAGGGCGACCTGCACCGCCTCGCCCACCTGGAGCAGGACGACGACCCGTCGCCGCCGGACCCCGCGCTCCCGGCCCCGCCGCCGGACGACCGGCCCCCGGCGGCGCCCGACGAGCGGCGGCTCGCCGCCGACCTGTTCAACGCCGTCTGGCGGCTCCTGGAGACCGAGGACCGCACCCCGGACCAGGACGACCGCATGCTGCACATGGCGCACGCCTCCCGCCACCACTGGGAGCAGGCCGGCACGGCGGTCCACCGGGCCCGCGGCGAGTGGCAGTGCTCCCGCGTCTACGCCGTCCTCGGCCGCGCCGAGCCGGCCGTGCACCACGCCCGCCGCTGCCTGGAGCTCTGCTCCGAGCACGCCCTCGGCGACTTCGACCTCGCCTTCGCCCACGAGGCGCTCGCCCGCGCCGCCGCCGTCGCCGGCGACGCCGAGGCGCGCGACCGCGCCCTCGCCGACGCCCGCGCGGCCGCGGAGGCGATCACCGACCCGGAGGACCGAGCGCTGCTGGAGAGCGATCTCGCGTCGATCCGGTGAGCCGGCCCTCGACCTCCTGCCAGAACGCGTCCACCCGGGCGTTCCACCGCTCGGGGACCTCCTGGAACGGCTGGTGCGCCTCGCCCTCCTGCACCTCGAGCACGGCGCCCGGGACGAGCCCGGCCACCACCCGGCCGAGCTCCGGACGGCCCACGAGGTCGACGCTGCCGGCCAGCACGAGGGTCGGTGCGCCGAGGTGGGGCAACCGGTCGGTGGTGTCGTGGTCGACCAACGCCTCGAGGTAGCGCCGCAGGTCCTCCGCCGACTGCTTGTGCGGAAAGGCGATCGCCGCGTCGACGAACCTCGCCACCGTGCCGTCACCGTGGGCGCGCGGGGTGTAGACGTCGAGGAAGAAGCTCTCGAGGAACTCCCGCTCGCCGGGCGCCGTGGCCGCGAGCCGGCCGACGGAGAGCAGCCAGGTGCGCAGGTAGGCGTCCGGCCGTGCCCAGGTGCCCTGCAGCACCAGGCTGCGCACCAGGTCCGGCCGCCGCAGCGCCAGCTCCTGCGCGGCGATGCTGCCGCCGGAGAAGCCGGCCACGTGCGCCGACCGGATCCCCAGACCGTCCAGCACGGCCGCCGCGTCGTCGGCCATCGCCGCCACCGTCGGTCGACCCGGCGGCATGGCGGTCCGCCCGGCTCCCCGGTTGTCGAACGCGGTCAGGCGGTAGCGGTCGGCCAGCCCGTCGAGCTGGAACTGCCACGACTCCACCGTGTCGCCGGCGCCGCCGATGAGCAGCACGTCGGGGCCACGCCCGACCTGCTCGGTCCAGACGTCGAGATCGCCGGCCCGCACGTGTGCTCCCATCGCCGCTCCCGAGGCGTCCCGCTCCCGCGCGGCCCAGGCTCGCCCTGGCGTCGCGCCGGTGTCAACGGCGGCGCCGGCCCTGCGGCCGGGTGGCGGCCCACTCGACGGTCAGGCGGTCGCCGGGCGCCCGCGCCGACCACTCCGACGCCGCGGTCCGCAGCGCCGCCGCGGCCCGGTCCAGCGCCGCCCGGTCGTACCCGGTCTGCGCCAGCTGCGCGGGCAGCAGCTCCTGGTCCCGCGCCAGCCGCGCCACGACGTCGGCCAGCCCCTCGGCGGCCGTGATCCGTGCCTCGCGCTCCTTCTTCAGCCGGGCCGAGCGCTCCGCGCCGTGCGGGGGCTGCCGCCCCGACACGTGCCGCATGCTGCCCCAGACGACGCCGTCGGCGACGCAGCCCCAGATCCCGTCGGGCACCCCCAGCTCCCGCTCGACCAGGGCGTGCACCAGGTCGTGCGGCAGCGCGGCACCGCCGCCGGCGCCGCGCATCAGGAAGGTCACGCCGTCGTCCCGCTCGACCAGCGTCTCGACCGGGCGCCGGTCGGCCATCCGCTCGAACGTGATCCGCACCCCGCCAGGATCGCGGCGGCGTCCACCGAATTACCGGCGTGTCACCCGACCGACCTAATGTGGACGCGTGCCCGACCCGTCCACGTACCGACCGGCGGTCGGCTCCATCCCCGAGTCGCCCGGGGTCTACAAGTTCCGCGACCCCAGCGGCCGGGTCATCTACGTCGGCAAGGCCAAGAGCCTGCGCCAGCGGCTGAACAGCTACTTCGCCGACGTCGCGGGGCTGCACCCGCGCACCCGGCAGATGGTGACGACGGCGGCGAGCGTCGAGTGGACCGTCGTCGGCACCGAGGTCGAGGCCCTCCAGCTCGAGTACAACTGGATTAAGGAGTTCGACCCGCGGTTCAACGTCCGCTACCGCGACGACAAGAGCTACCCCTCGCTGGCCGTGACGCTGAACGAGGAGTACCCGCGGCTGCAGGTCATGCGCGGTCCCAAGCGCAAGGGTGTCCGCTACTTCGGCCCGTACGCCCACGCCTGGGCCATCCGCGAGACCCTCGACACCCTCACCCGCGTCTTCCCGGCGCGCACCTGCTCCAACGGCGTCTTCAAGCGGGCCGGCCAGATCGGCCGCCCCTGCCTGCTGGGCTACATCGGCAAGTGCGCCGCGCCCTGCGTCGGCCGGGTCAGCGCCGACGAGCACCGGCAGATCGTCGACGACTTCGTCGACTTCATGGCCGGCCGCACCGACCTCATGGTCAAGCGCCTCGAGCGCGAGATGGCCGAGGCCGCCGAGGCGATGGAGTACGAGAAGGCGGCGCGGCTGCGCGACGACCTCGGCGCCCTCAAGCGGGCCATGGAGAAGCAGGCCGTCGTCCTCGGCGACGGCACGGACGCCGACGTCGTCGCCTTCGCCCAGGACGAGCTCGAGGCCGCCGTGCAGGTCTTCCACGTCCGCGGCGGCCGGGTCCGCGGCCAGCGCGGCTGGATCATCGACAAGGTCGAGGCCGTCACCACCGGCCAGCTGGTCGAGCAGTTCCTGCTGCAGGTCTACGGCGGCGTCGACGAGGAGACCGGCGAGTCGGGGACGGCGGGGGAGTCGGTGCCGCGCGAGGTGCTCGTCCCCGAGCTGCCCGACGACGCCGACGTCTACGAGGACCTGCTCGGCGAGCTGCGGGGCAGCCGGGTGAGCCTGCGCGTACCCCAGAGGGGGGACAAGCGGGCGCTGCTCGAGACCGTCGAGCGCAACGCCAAGGAGGCCTTCGCCCGGCACCGCGTCAAGCGGGCCAGCGACCTCACCGCCCGCAGCCTCGCCCTGTCCGAGCTGCAGGAGGCCCTCGACCTGCCCGACGCCCCGCTGCGCATCGAGTGCATCGACATCTCGCACGTGCAGCAGACCGACGTCGTCGCGAGCATGGTCGTCTTCGAGGACGGCCTGCCCAAGAAGTCCGACTACCGCCGGTTCTCCGTGCGGCAGGGCACCGACGACACCGCGGCCATGGCCGAGGTGGTCCGCCGCCGGTTCGCCCGCCACCTCAAGGAGGAGGAGGACCGCCGGGACGAGCAGGGCGTCGCGGCGGAGGAGGGCCGGCCGCGCCGGTTCGCCTACCCGCCGAACCTGCTCGTCGTCGACGGCGGCGCGCCCCAGGTGGCCGCGGCCAGCCGTTCCCTGGACGAGCTCGGGATCGTCGACATCGCCGTCTGCGGGCTGGCCAAGCGCATGGAGGAGGTCTGGCTGCCCGGCGAGCCCGACCCGGTGATCCTGCCGCGCACCTCCGAGGGGCTCTACCTGCTGCAGCGCGTCCGCGACGAGGCCCACCGCTTCGCGATCACCTACCACCGGCAGAAGCGCTCGACCTCGATGCTGGTCTCGCTGTTGGATGACGTGCCGGGACTCGGCGACACCCGGCGGAAGGCGCTGATGAAGAAGTTCGGGTCGCTCAAGCGGTTGCGGGCGGCGAGCCTCGAGGAGCTCATGACCGTTCCCGGCATCGGACGGCGGACGGCGGAGGCGGTGCAGGCCGCCATCGCCGAGCCGTCCGCCGAGCCGTCCGATCCCCGGGAGTCCACGCTGGCCCCCGAGGGGCCGGCCGAGCGCGGGGAACCGACGGCCGGCGCCGGCGACACCGCCGAGGTCGGCCGCGTGGGGGCCGCCCGGTGACGCTGGGAGAGGTGCCCCAGGACGAGGTGCGGCCGCCGCTGGACCCCGCGTCCACCGAGACCCCGCCGCTCGAGGTCGTCGTCGTCACCGGCCTCTCCGGCGCCGGCAAGAACACCGCCGGCCGGGTGCTCGAGGACCTCGGCTGGTACGTCGTCGACAACCTGCCGCCGGCGCTGCTGCTGCCGATGGTCGAGCTCGGGGCGCGCGGCGACCTCCGCCGGTTCGCCGCGGTCGTCGACGTGCGCAGCCGCGCCTTCTCCAGCGACCTGCAGGAGGCCATCCGGGTGCTCGCCGAGGCCGGCCACCGGCCGCGGGTGCTGTACGTCCACGCCCGCGACGAGGTGCTGGTCCGCCGCTACGAGTCCAACCGCCGCGAGCACCCGCTGCAGGGCAGCGGCCGGCTCAGCGACGGCATCGCGGCGGAGCGGGCGCTGCTCACCGGCATCGCCGGAGACGCCGACCTGTGGGTCGACACCAGCGACCTCAACGTGCACCAGCTGCGGGCCACCCTCGAGAACGCCTTCGCGCGCGACGGCCAGACGCCGCCGCTGACCGCGACCGTGCTCAGCTTCGGCTTCAAGTACGGCCTGCCGCTCGACGCCGACCTCGTCGTGGACGCCCGCTTCCTGCCCAACCCGCACTGGATCCCGGAGCTGCGGCCCAGGACGGGCCGGGACCCCGACGTCCGCGACTACGTGCTCGGCCAGGACGACGCCGGCGAGTTCCTCGACCGCTACACCGACGTGCTGCGCGTGCTCGTCCCCGGCTACCGCCGCGAGGGCAAGCGCTACCTGACGCTGGCCGTGGGCTGCACCGGGGGCAAGCACCGCAGCGTGGCGATCGCCGAGGAGTTCGCCCGCCGGCTCTCCGCCGAGGGCGTGGCGGCGGTGGCCCGCCACCGCGACCTCGGGCGCGAGTGATGACGGGCGGAGCGGGGGAGGTCCGCCGGTACCCGGGGCCGCTGCCACCGGTGCCGACGACGCCGCCCCCGCCGCGGGTGGTGGCCTTCGGCGGCGGCCACGGGCTGGCCGCCGCGCTGGCCGCGTGGCGGCGGCTCACCCGGCACCTGACCGCCGTGGTGACCGTCGCCGACGACGGCGGCTCCTCCGGCCGGATCCGCCGGGAGATGCCCTACCTGCCCCCGGGCGACCTCCGCATGGCGCTGGCGGCCCTCGCCGGGCAGGACGACCGCACGCAGTCGATGACCGCGCTGCTGCAGCACCGCTTCGGCGGCAGCGGCGTGCTGGCCGGGCACTCGGTGGGCAACCTGGTGCTCACCGGCCTCACCGAGCTCTACGGCGGCGACGCCGTGCGCGCGCTCGACGAGCTCGGTCAGCTGCTCGGCGCCCGCGGGCGGGTGCTGCCCATGGCGTCGGTCCCGCTCGACCTCGTCGCCCGAGTCGAGAGCGTCGACCCCGACGACCCCGCCCGGCACCGCACCATCCGCGGCCAGGTCGCCATCGCGGCCACCCCCGGCCGGGTGCGCGACATCCGCGTCATGCCGCCCGACCCGCCGGTGCCCGACGCCGTCCTCGACGCCATCGCCGCCGCCGACGTCGTCTCGCTCGGGCCCGGCTCCTGGTACACCTCGGTGCTGCCGCACCTGCTCGTGCCGCGGCTGCGCAAGGCGCTGGCGGTCTGCCACGCCCACGTCGTCGTCGTGCTCAACCTCGAGCCGCAGCCGGGGGAGACCGACGGCTTCAGCCCGGAGGAGCACCTGCGCGTGCTGCAGGCGCACCTCGGCGGAGTGGCGTTGCACACGGTGATCGCCGACGAGGAATCGGTTGTTGACCGGCATGGTCTGCTAACGGCGGTGCGCGCGTGCGGCGCCGAGCTCGTGCTGGCCCCGGTGGCCGAGCCCGACGGTGCACCACGGCACGATCCGGGGCGGCTGTCCGAAGCACTGGCCTCGGTGGTCGATGCGCGCTAGGAGTAAGGCTGCCCGATCGGGTACCGGAACCTCGGTGCCCGGCGGCGGTACGAGGGGGAAGGAACTCCGCAGATGGCGATGACCGCGATGGTCAAGGACGAGCTCTCGCGGGTGGAGTGCAGCAAGACCTCCGAGCGCAAGGCGGAGGTGACCGCGCTCCTGCGCTTCTCGGGCGGGTTGCACATCGTCGGCGGCCGGGTGGTCATCGAGGCCGAGCTGGACACCGGCTCGGTCGCCCGACGGCTGCGCCGCGACATCAGCGAGGTGTACGGGTACACCAGCGGCGTCAGCGTGCTCGCCGGCGGCAACATCCGCCGCGGCGTGCGCTACCTGGTGCGCATCGCCAAGCACGGCGAGGGCCTGGCCCGGCAGACCGGCCTGGTCGACCAGCGCGGCCGCCCCGTCCGGGGCCTGCCGCCGGCCGTCGTCTCGGGCAGCATCGGCGACGCCGAGGCGGCCTGGCGCGGCGCCTTCCTCGCCCACGGCTCGCTGACCGAGCCCGGCCGGTCGTCCTCGCTCGAGGTGACCTGCCCCGGCCCGGAGGCCGCCATGGCGCTCGTCGGCGCCGCCCGCCGGCTGGGCATCGCCGCCAAGGCCCGCGAGGTCCGCGGCGCCGACCGGGTCGTCGTCCGCGACGGCGACGCGATCAGCGCGCTGCTCACCCGCATGGGCGCCCACGACGCCGTCCTGGCCTGGGAGGAGCGGCGGATGCGCCGCGAGGTCCGGGCCACGGCCAACCGGCTGGCCAACTTCGACGACGCCAACCTGCGCCGGTCGGCCCGCGCCGCGGTCGCCGCCAGCGCCCGGGTCGAGCGGGCCCTGGAGATCCTCAACGGCGACGCGCCCGAGCACCTGCTCATGGCCGGCCGGCTGCGCCTCGAGCACGGCCAGGCCTCGCTGGAGGAGCTCGGCCAGCGCGCCGACCCGCCGATGACCAAGGACGCCGTCGCGGGCCGGATCCGCCGGCTGCTGGCGATGGCCGACAAGCGCGCCAAGGACCTCGGCATCCCCGACACGGAGTCCGCCGTGACCGAGGACATGCTCACCACGTGACCACCCGGGCCGCCTCCGGACGCGCCCGATAGGGTTTCCGCGGAGCGGAGCCGTGCGCTGCGCGCGGCCCCTGACGCGACCGCTTCCTACAGAGGCATGGAGGTCCCCTCGTGACGGTCCGGGTAGGCATCAACGGTTTCGGCCGCATCGGCCGCAACTTCTGGCGCGCCGCCGCCGCCAGCGGCAAGGACATCGAGATCGTGGCGGTGAACGACCTCACCAGCCCCGAGACCCTGGCCCACCTGCTCAAGTACGACAGCATCCTCGGCGTCCTCCCGGAGGACGTCGGCGCCGACGGCGAGGGCATCAAGGTCGGCGGCAGCACCATCAAGGTGCTCTCCGAGCGCGACCCGGCCGCCCTGCCGTGGGGCGACCTGGGCGTCGACGTCGTCGTCGAGTCCACCGGCTTCTTCACCAAGGCCGCCGACGCGCGCAAGCACGTCGACGCCGGCGGGGCCAAGAAGGTGATCATCTCGGCACCGGCCACCGGCGACGACCTGACCATCGTCATGGGCGTCAACCACGACAAGTACGACGGCTCGCAGACGATCATCAGCAACGCGTCCTGCACCACGAACTGCCTGGCCCCGCTGGCCAAGGTGCTGCAGGACGCCTTCGGCATCGAGCGCGGCCTGATGACGACGATCCACGCCTACACCGCCGACCAGAACCTGCAGGACGGCCCGCACAAGGACCTCCGCCGGGCCCGCGCCGCCGCGCTCAACATGGTCCCGACCTCCACCGGCGCCGCCAAGGCGATCGGCCTGGTCCTGCCCGAGCTCAACGGCAAGCTCGACGGCTACGCGGTCCGCGTCCCGGTGCCCACCGGCTCGGCCACCGACCTCACCGTCCAGCTGTCCCGCGAGGCCTCGGCCGACGAGATCGACGCCGCCTACCGCGAGGCCGCGGCCGGCCCGCTCGCCGGGTACCTCAAGTACACCGACGCGCCGATCGTCTCCTCGGACATCGTCACCGACCCGTCGTCGTGCATCTACGACGCCAAGCTGACCAAGGTCTTCGGCCCGATGGCCAAGGTGCTCGGCTGGTACGACAACGAGTGGGGCTACTCCAACCGCCTCGTCGACTCCGTCGAGCTGGTGGGCAACTCGCTCTGATGCGTTCCCTCGACGACCTCCTCGCCGAGGGCGTCTCGGGTCGGCGCGTGTTCCTGCGCGCCGACCTGAACGTCCCGCTGGACAAGAGCACCCGGGCGATCACCGACGACGGCCGGATCCGCGCCAGCCTGCCCACCCTGCAGGCGCTGCGCGACGCCGGCGCCCGGGTGGTCGTGGCCGCCCACCTCGGCCGGCCCAAGGGCGCGCCGGACCCGCAGTTCTCCCTGGCCCCGGTCGCGGCCCGGCTCGGCGAGCTCCTCGGGGCCGACGTGCCGCTGGCCGACGACGTCGCCGGCGAGGACGCGCAGCAGAGGGCCGCCGCCCTCGGCGACGGCGACGTCCTCCTGCTGGAGAACGTCCGGTTCGAGGCGGCCGAGACGTCGAAGGACGACGCCGAGCGCGGCGCGCTGGCCGACCGGCTGGCGGCGCTGGCCGACGTCTACGTCGACGACGCCTTCGGCGCCGTGCACCGCAAGCACGCCAGCGTCTACGACGTCGCCGAGCGGCTGCCCCGCTTCGCCGGCCGGCTGGTCGCCCGCGAGCTCGAGGTGCTGCGGACGCTCACCACCGAGCCCGACCGGCCGTACGTGGTGGTGCTCGGCGGCTCCAAGGTCAGCGACAAGCTGGCGGTCATCGAGGCGCTGCTGCCCAAGGTCGACCGGCTGCTCGTCGGCGGCGGCATGTGCTTCACGTTCCTCGAGGCGCAGGGCCACGAGGTCGGGAAGTCGCTGCTCGAGGAGGACCAGGTCGAGACCTGCCGCAAGCTCCTCTCCGACGCCGGCGAGCGGATCGTGCTGCCGGTCGACGTGGTCTGCGCCCCGGAGTTCAGCGCCGACGCCCCGACGACCACCGTGCCGGTGGAGGGCATCCCCGCCGACCAGCTCGGCCTGGACGTCGGCCCGCGGACGGTGGAGCTGTTCGCCGGCGAGCTGGCCGGCGCGCGGACCGTCTTCTGGAACGGCCCGATGGGCGTCTTCGAGCTGGCCCCGTTCGCGGCCGGCACCGAGGGCGTGGCCCGCGCGGTCGCCGCCGTCGACGGCCTCTCCGTGGTCGGCGGTGGCGACTCCGCCGCCGCGGTGCGCCAGCTCGGCCTCGACGAGTCAGCGTTCGGCCACATCAGCACCGGCGGCGGGGCCTCGCTGGAGTTCCTCGAGGGCCGGCAGCTGCCCGGCCTGACCGTGCTGGAGGGCTGATGGCGCGCCGCCCGCTCATCGCCGGCAACTGGAAGATGCACCTGAGCCACCTCGAGGCGATCGGGCTGGTGCAGAAGATCGTCTTCACGGTGCCCGAGAAGGTCCTGGACCGGACCGAGGCGGTCGTCCTGCCGCCGTTCACCGCGCTGCGCAGCGTGCAGACGCTCGTGGCCGGCGACAAGCTGCCGGTCGGGTACGGCGCGCAGGACCTCTCGGTGCACGACTCCGGCGCCTACACCGGCGAGGTCAGCGGCGCGATGCTCGCGGCGCTGGCCTGCCGGTACGTCGTGGTCGGGCACTCCGAGCGGCGCGCGCTGCACGGGGAGGGCGACGCGCTCGTCGGGCGGAAGGTGCAGGCGGCGCTGAAGCACGGCCTGACCCCGATCCTGTGCGTGGGGGAGGGCCTGGAGGTCCGCCGGGAGGGCGGCCACGTCGTCCACTGCACCGGCCAGCTCGACGCAGCCCTGGCGGGGCTGTCGGCCGAGCAGGTGCGGGAGGTCGTGATCGCCTACGAGCCGGTGTGGGCGATCGGCACCGGTGAGGTGGCCACGCCGGAGGATGCGCAGGAGGTCTGCGGGGCGTTGCGGGCGCGGCTCGCCGAGCGGTTCGGCCCGGAGACGGCGGAGGTCGTCCGTATCCTCTACGGGGGGTCGGTCAAGGCCGGGAACACGGCCGGGATCCTGGCCGGACCGGACGTCGACGGAGCCCTCGTCGGCGGCGCCAGCCTGGACGCCGACGAGTTCGCATCGATCTGTCGGATCGCGGCCGACGGCAGCTGACCGCCGCCGGCTGCCCCGGCGCAGGGGGAGTGGCAGCAGGTCGTGAGGGGCATCCTCGGTCGCGCGCTCGGCGGCCTGGTGGCGCTGGCGCTGGCGGCCGGCTGCAGCGCCGGGGCGGGCACGGTCGACGTCCCGGTGCAGGGCGGCGGCCCCGACGCCGGCGTCGAGGGCGTCCGCGCCCCGTCCGACGAGACCGGCGGCACGCTGCGGGTCGTCGCGGCGCAGATCGACAGCCTCGACCCGCAGCGCAGCTACCTGCCGGGCGTGTGGAACCTGATGCGGCTCTACGTCCGCACGCTGGTCACCTACTCGCCCGAGCCCGGCGCCACCGGCCGGC
The DNA here is from genome assembly GCF_054050715.1 of Blastococcus sp. SYSU D00669. Classification (NCBI taxonomy): domain Bacteria; kingdom Bacillati; phylum Actinomycetota; class Actinomycetes; order Geodermatophilales; family Geodermatophilaceae; genus Blastococcus; species Blastococcus sp. SYSU D00669. Next base: position 2,281 of record NZ_JBJGZV010000033.1, on the reverse strand, counting down.
TCGTGCCCGACCTGGCCACCGACACCGGCCAGAGCCCCGACGGCGGCTCCACCTGGATCTTCACCCTCAAGGAGGGCGTGGCGTTCGAGGGAGCCCGGCCGATCACCTCGAAGGACGTCAAGTACGGCATCGAGCGGTCGTTCGCCTCCGAGGTCGTCGTCGGCGGCCCGACCTACGTCGTCGACCTGCTCGACGACCCGGCCAACCCCTACGCCGGGCCGTACCAGGACGAGACGCCGGACAAGCTCGGCCTGGCCGCGATCGAGACCCCCGACGACAGGACGGTGGTCTTCCGCCTGCGCACGCCGATGCCGGACTTCCCGTACGTCCTGGCGCTGCCGTCGAGCAGCCCCGTGCCGATCGAGCGGGACACCGGCGGCGGCTACGGCGCCGACCCCGTGTCGTCCGGCCCCTACGCGATCGAGACGGTCGACGAGCAGACCGGCATCCGGCTGGTCCGCAACCCCGACTGGGACCCGGCCACCGACGAGGTCCGCACGGCGCTGCCCGACGAGGTCGTCGTCCGCACGAACCTGACCGGCCTGGAGCGCGACCAGGCGATCCTCGCCGGCTCGGCCGACGTGGACATCGCCGGCGCCGGCGTGCAGCGGGCCACCACGGCCCGGGTGGCGGAGGAGACCGACACCGAGCCGCCGCTGACCGACCGGGTGGACGACGTCACCACCGGCGCCACGCGGCTGCTCGCCCTGCCCACCGACGTGGCGCCGTTCGACAACCCCGAGTGCCGCCGCGCGGTGGCGAGCGCGGTCGACCGGCGCGACCTGCAGGAGGTGCTCGGCGGCGCGGGCAGCGCGGTCCGCAGCTCGGTGCTGTGGCCGCGCGGGCTGCCCGGCGGTCCCGAGGACGCGGACCCGGGGGCCGACCCGGAGGCGGCCCGCGCGGCGCTCGAGGCGTGCGGGCGGCCCGACGGGTTCGCCACCGTCCTCGCCGTCGCGGACGCGCCGAGCAGCGTGGACCTGGCCGACGCGATCGCCGGCCAGCTGGGCGAGGTCGGCATCGAGGTCGAGGTCCGGCCGCTGGACCCGACGACCTTCTACGCCACCGACGTCGGCAAGCCGGAGAACGTCACCGCCAACGGCTACGGGATCGTCCTCGCCACCTGGACCGCCGACTTCCCCACGCCGGGGTCGTTCCTGGTGCCGCTGGTCGACGGGCGCAGCGTGCGCAGCGTCGGCAACACGAACTACGCGCGGCTGAACGACCCGGCCGTCAACGGGCTGGTCGACACGGCCCGGGTGCCGGCGGCCGACGCCGCCGCGGCGAGCGCCGCGTGGGCGGAGGTGGCCACCGCGGCCGCGGGGACGGCGGCCTACGTGCCGCTGGCCGAGACGCGGATCCAGCTCATCGCCGGGCAGCGGTTGCGCAACGGGCTGGTGATGCAGGCGTACAGCGGCTACGACCTCGCCACCGCCGGCGTGCGCTGAGCGTCCGTTACCCTCGGTGCCATGGTCGAGCTGATCCTCAACGTGCTGCTGGTGCTCACCAGCATCCTGCTCGTGGTGCTGATCCTCCTGCACCGCGGCCGGGGCGGGGGTCTGTCCTCGATGTTCGGCGGCGCGGTGTCCTCGTCGCTGGCCGGTTCCTCGGTGGTGGAGAAGAACCTCAACCGGCTCACCGTGTTCACCGGACTGGTCTGGGCGGTGTGCATCGTCGCGCTGGGGATCCTGGTCAAGGTCTGAGTTCGCGGGTTCGTCCGCGAAATGTGACCTGGGATTCGCGCTCCGCTGCCCTAGACTGCGCCAGCGGCCCTCGTCGGTCGCGCCGATCGCAGATCAGGGGAGCGCGCTCGTGGCTGGTGGCAACGCGATCCGGGGCACCCGGGTCGGAGCAGGTCCGATGGGTGAGGCCGAGCGCGGGGAGGCCGCTCCGCGGCGCCGCATCGCGTTCTGGTGCGCCAAGGGTCACGAGACCCGCGTCGCGTTCGCGAGCGAGGCCGAGGTCCCCGAGCACTGGGACTGCCCCCGCTGCGGCCTCCCGGCCGGTCAGGACCGCGAGGACCCGCCGCCCGCGCCGCGCACCGAGCCCTACAAGACCCACCTCGCCTACGTGCGCGAGCGGCGCAGCGACGCCGACGGCAACGCCCTGCTCGAGGAGGCGCTCAGCCGCCTGCAGGCCCGCCGCGGCGGCTGAGCCGCCCGGCCCGGGGGGGGGGGGGGGGGGGGGGGGGGGGGGGGGGGGGGGCGGGGGGGGGGGGGGGGGGCGGGGGTCTGTGGGGAGGGCGGGCGAGGGCGGGGGGGGGGGGGGGGGGGGGGGGGGGGGG